>JAFYOM010000149.1 GCA_017560165.1 Parabacteroides sp. | reverse complement strand
GTTTTTTCGTTCTTTGTCTCTTCTTGAGGAGCTAAGTTGGCACGATTTGTATGAATATCATGTGTCTCTGTTAAAGTCTTTTTATAGGAATTGTTGAACATCTCTTTCGCATTCACTGTCTGGATGCTATCCAAATGTACCCCCATAGAGTCAATGAATGTTTGTAGATTGTGTAGATCTTTTCCCATAAACTGATTCTGCATGAATGATTCATCTGTTCGAGAGAAGTTGGCGTCGAATTCAATAAGGATGTCTCGTGATCCGAATGTCTCTCGGCGATAAGGTACAGAACTTTTAACTCCGCTAGTTTTGGATTGATTTTTTAAATTGGCAAAAGATTCTCCGCTATATAGAGATAAAACCAAAAACATTTTATCCGCAGAAGTTTTGAGTCGGCCTGAGTCTGCAACGATTACGCTGGCATTGTTAAACCCATTTGAGAAGTCGTAAATCATTAAATCACGAAGTAGACCGGTATCTTTGTCTTTGTGTTTTACGTAAACGTTGAATCCTGTGATTTGATTATAAAAAGTTCCTTCCGGAATATCTAATTCAGGTGATTTTTGGCGCATAGACCAAAGTAAAGAGTAAAGCTTTACTTGTGCTACAGGCATTACCTTGTTTTGGAAAAAGAATGCTCCGATACTTATTAGGCTAATGGTTATGATTAGTGGACGCATGATTCGGACGAGTGATACTCCGGCGGACTTCATGGCTAGTAACTCCAAGCGTTCTCCTAAATTACCAAAGGTCATAAGTGAAGCTAATAATATAGCTAGAGGGAGTGCCATAGGCACAAGGGAGAGAGCTGCGTAGATGAACATTTCTGCCAAAACTGACATTTCGATACCTTTCCCTACCATGTCATCAATATACCGCCACAAAAATTGCATAAGTACGATAAACAGGCAAATACCGAAAGTCATGAAGAATAACGGCAGAAATGTCTGCAGCATGAAAGTATATAATCGTTTTATTTTCAACATTACCTATTCCGATTGACGGCGCAAAAGTAATGAAAAAACGATAGGTACACTAACTGAAAACATGATAAAAACTAAATACCTAATGTTCGTTTTAATGTTTCAATTTGTGTGTCCCATAAACTGATGGAATCATGTTTCTCATCTGCCTCTGCAAAATCAGTGATTTGCAAAGAGGTAGCACCTGTTAATTCATGTGTGAAAATTTGAAATTCAAAGTATGCATTAGCATCTTCCTCATCAGCCCATCGATAACGAATGCTTAATTCCGGCTTAATAGACAAAACTTCGGCCTCTTGTTCGGTCTTGTTCCATTTAAAAACATAAATATTGTTTTTAATTGTGACGTCGTCTGCAAACCAAGCTGATAATCCAGGAGGGGTGGTAATGTGATTCCATAGACTTCTTCGTGATACATTGTCGAAGATATATTCAATATGAAATTTCTCTTTTTTCATTTTCGCAATATTTATTGTGCAGCAAGATAGTAAAACTATTTATATGTACAAAATAAAAAGAGTAAAAAGTGTCTCAATATGAATAAATTAACGTGTTGTGTGAAAAAATAATTAAAAAAAATCTCTTGAAGTGTTGCATGATACAAAAATAAAGTCTACTTTTGCATCGTCAATCAAGGAAATGACATGATGGCGAGATAGCTCAGCTGGTTAGAGCGCATGATTCATAATCATGAGGTCCCCGGTTCAATCCCGGGTCTCGCTACCACGAAAGACTCTTAATCAAACGATTAAGAGGCTTTTTTTATTTACTTTCTCTTTTTGTTCAATTCTTATAATGTGCGATAAACCAGGATTTTAGCTCCTTGGGACAGTTCGATGGTGAAATGATCTTCCAATGCTTCGTTTAGAGTACCTTGCCACCAAGCTGTTAAGTGGCGGTTTTGTATGGGCCAACGTAGTCCGGTGGTGGTGATTGTTCCGGATTCGGATAAAGAGAAAATAGAAACTTGCGTTCCTGCTTGGCATTGAAGTGTTGTTGTTTGAAGCAAAGGGGTAAAAATGCCATAATCGGAGAGAATTTCTATGCGATCAAATAGTGTGGCATATTCCATTAATAGGGAAATGTTTCCTAATGTATGATCTTCGCGCAAACCGGTAGCTCCTAAAATCAATACCTCTTTATGACCTGATTGATAAGCGAAATGAATGGATTTGGTCAGATCATTCGTCTCTTGTTCTTTTACGTGATGAATACGGTCGGCAAATTGTTCATGTAACGAGGGAGGGAGACTGTCTAAATCACCGACAATGGCATTAGGGGTGATCTGTTCACGAATTAGAGCTTCGATAGACCCATCGCAAGCGATAATGGTTGACGCCTGATGTAATAAGTAAAGAGGCAATTTTGTCTGTGGAAAACTGCCATTTGCCACGATCACGCATTTATAGGGTGTTATCATCTGTTTTAATTCCTTTCTTTTTCCAAGTATACAGTCCGACTCCGGCTAATATGCCGTAGCAAATATACAGAAACATCGTGGGATATAATCCTCTTGTATAATAAAGATAGATAGAAACCATATTTACGATGATCCAAAAGATCCAATGTTCAATAATCCGTCTGGCTAACATCCAAGTCGCAACAATTCCGACAGCAGTAGTGAAGGCATCACCAAGTGGTATAGGGGAATCGGTGTAATATCGTAAGAGGTAATAGATTGCAAGAAAAATAATTGCAATGGAGAAACATATTTTTAATAACAGTATAGGGGTGGTATGGCGGTATAAAATCAGATTTTTCTCATTATCATTATAGGAGTCTTTCTCCTTTAGACTGTTTTTATTCTTTCCCCATTGCCAGAATCCGTATATGCTGATCCAAACGTAATAGATGTTTAATCCCATGTCTGCATATATTTTAGCGTCAAAAAAGATAAAAATATAGAAGAGAGAGGTTAGGAAACCAATGATCCACATCGCACGATGCTGCTTGATTTCCAAAAGCAGGTAGAGAATGCCTGTTGTTACTCCGAAATATTCTAATAGTTGATTCATATTTAAAATTTAAATGTGACGCGACCCATAAAATGTGTTCCGGCCTGAGTGAAGTAACCATCTTCTTTGTAGCGTTTTCCGTCTACAATGGCAGAATATACCCATGCATTGGTCTCGTACTGTTCGTTAAAAAGATTGTATATGGTAAAATCCAATCCTATTTCTTGGATGAATCGAGGTTTGATGGTGTAGCCGATGAATAGATTGCTGACGAAATAGGGATCGATGGAGCGCTCTTTGCATGAAGTGTTGTCTATGTATTGACGGCTGACAAATTGTGAGTTGAGTCCTGCATTAAACTGTCTCCATTTCCAGTTAAACATACTATTAGCGATCCATTCAGGAGAAAATGCAATATGAGTAGTCCCCAATAATTCTTGTCTCTCTTCAATGAAGTTCCAATCTTTGTCGAAAACTTCGATACTCTCTGTGAAATTTTTAATCCGATTGCGGCTCCAAGTCAGATTCCCATTCCATGTAAATCCGGGGAAAATTTGAATACCTCCTGTCAGCTCGATTCCCATTCTATAGCTGTCTTTAATATTAGAGGTAAGCGGCTCTCCAATTTCACTGATTTTGCCTGTCAATATCAATTGGTTGGTATAATCCATGAAATAAAGATTTGCACCTATATACAAAAGATCGTTTTGGAATTTATAACCGGCTTCGTAGTCGTATAAGGTTTCATGTGTGGGTTGTTCATTTATTCCGGCCTCAATGAAATTATCTCGATTGGGTTCTCGATTAGCCACAGAGAAGGAGATAAATGCATTGTGATTGTTTTGTTGGTAGTTTAATCCGATTTTGGGATTGAAAAAGTGCCAGTGGCGAAGAATATTTACGTTCTCTCCACCCTTATCGTCACTCCCTAATATCGCATATCGGATACCACGATATTGTAGATCGATAAAACTATTTAAATGTGAGGTTAGCAGATAGCTTGTTTTAGCATATAGATTGTAATCCAGCTTGTCGCCGTTGTTACGATAGTATTCGTAATCGGGTTTTAGAAGATTGTTGGAGTGTTTAGCCCATATAACTCGTCCAAAATGATCTCCATCATAGCGGTTGATCGCTGCTCCTGTGGAAAATTGTAACCGTTCGCTTCTGTAATTGGCACTATAAATGATGCCGTAAAAGTCATTTTTTAACCATTTGCGGCGGATAAGATCAGTTTGAAGGATGCTGTCTTGGTTTTGTATGTATGGAGATAGATGGTAGCTGGCAACAGAGGCATCTTCTTTGTAGTCTTCGTAATAACCGGAACCATGTGTATAATGCAGAGTCGCATTTGTGTTCCATAGGTGATTGAACCGATGGCTGATTGTTAGATGGTAATGTTGTTGTTGATAATTGTCTATTTGATTGTCGTAATAACATATTTCTCCGTTTTCCTTATAAAGGCCACAAGGATTGTATGTGCGGTTGCTACTTAACAAATCGGAAGGGACGCCACCCCATGCTTGATATGTTTTTTCAATGCTGCCGAATGTTTGAAGACGAATAAGTGTTTGGTCTCCATAGTAAGAAGCAGAGGCGAAATAGGAATGCATGTTGGCTGTAGCTCTGTCGATATAGCCATCACTTTGTATGTTTGAGTAACGAGCATCAATGACGAAGTGCTCTTTTAAAAGACCGGTTCCCATTTTTGCCATATTTTTGATTGTGCCAAAAGAACCTGCTGATATAGAATATTCTGCAAAGGGTTTCAGTTCTGACTTTTGTGTTTGCATGGCGACTGTAGCACCAAATGCTGCAGCTCCATTAGTGGAGGTTCCTGCTCCTCGTTGAATTTGAATGTTTTCTACGGATGAGGCAAAATCCGGCATATTGACCCAAAAGACTGTATGTGATTCAGAGTCATTCATCGGAACTCCATTGACTGTGATATTTATTCGGTTAGCATCTGTTCCTCGGATTCTGAATCCGGAATAACCAATACCTGTACCGGCATCGGATGTGACTATTACAGATGGGGATTGTTGTATAAGTGATGGAATCCCTTGTCCGTTGTTTAATAACTTTAATTTTTCTTTGCTTAATTCGCTATAGGCGACCGGAGTACTTTCGTTGACTTTAGTTGCGGTGACAACTACCTCCTCTAATGAAATGTCTTTGGTGTGTTTGAGTGAATCTACCGAATGGTTAATTTGTGCGGAGATGTTTAAAATAAACCATTGTGTAATAAATAAAAAAACCTTTTTCATCTTTATCTTAGAATTAATTTAAATGAAAAAGGGGATCGTTTGAAAGAAAAAATACCTTGCAATAAATGTTTGCTTTTCAAATTCCTGCATCGGCATTATCCGTACAGGTCCTATGGGTATGTTCTCAGCCTATGCTTAAAGCAATATAGCACCCCTTTTGAATTGAGAGACAAAGAAACAAAAAATGTGATTGTAGACCAAATAAATAGTATTATTATTGGAAAACAATATGATTCTTTATATATTTGCAACCGATTAAGCGATGATGAGGAGGGGGCAGGCAGTCCCCTCCTTTTGTTCATAATAGTTTGTATATGATAGATAAGAATATAATCAGTCAATTGGTAGAAGAAAAATTGGCATCTTCTGATAATTTTTTAGTAGATGTGGTGATTAAACCCGGCAACTTGATTGTAATAGAGATCGATAATGATGAGGGAGTATGTATTGATGATTGCGCAGAGTTGAGCCGTTATGTAGAAAGTCATTTAGATCGAGAAGTTGAAGATTTTGAATTAGAAGTAGGTTCTGCCGGCATAACATCTCCTTTTAAAGTTCTTCGTCAGTATGTTAAAAACATAGGGAATGAGGTAGAGATGCTATTAAAGAATGGTACAAAATTATCAGGAGTGTTGAAGGACGCGAATGAAAGTGGGGTGGTTGTTACCATTGAAAAACAGGTGAAACCGGAAGGTGCTAAACGAAAGATCACTGTTGAAGAAGATTTATCATATACATTTGAAGAAATAAAATATACAAAATATCTAATAAGATTCAAGTAAAATTATGGCCAAAAAACAGGAAACAATCAGTATGATTGATACACTTGCTGAGTTCAAGGAATTGAAGAACATTGACAAGGAAACGATGATTAGCGTATTAGAAGATTCTTTTCGTAATGTAATCGCTAAAATGTTTGGTACAGATGAAAATTATGATGTGATTATCAATCCTGAAAAAGGTGATTTTGAAATTTGGAGAAACCGTACGGTTGTTGCAGATGATGAATTAGAAGACGAAAATCTTCAATTGACATTGACAGAAGCTCGTAAGATCGATGCAGACTGTGAAGTAGGTGAAGAGGTGACAGATGAGGTAAACTTTGCTGGTTTTGGTCGTCGTGCTATTTTGAACTTGCGTCAAACATTAGCATCTAAGATACTTGAGTTGCAGAAAGATAGTTTGTATGCGAAGTATAAAGATAAAATAGGACATGTAATAGCAGCAGACGTATATCAGGTTTGGAAGAAAGAAATATTGTTGTTAGATGATGAAGGAAATGAATTACTTCTTCCGAAATCAGAACAAATACCAACAGATTTCTATCGTAAAGGAGAAACTGTTCGTGCGATTGTTCAGCGTGTAGATAACTTCAATAACAATCCGAAGATTATTCTTTCTCGTACTGATAAATTATTTTTACAACGTTTGTTTGAATTGGAAGTTCCGGAAATTAATGATGGTTTGATTACGATAAAGGCTATTGCTCGTATTCCGGGAGAAAGAGCAAAAGTTGCAGTAGAATCATATGATGATCGTATTGATCCGGTAGGAGCGTGTGTGGGTATGAAAGGTTCTCGTATCCATGGTATTGTTCGTGAATTGAGAAATGAAAATATTGATGTGATCAATTATACGTCTAATACTGCTTTGTTTATTCAGCGTGCTTTGAGTCCGGCAAAGATTTCTTCTATTCGAGTAAATGAAGAAGAACATAAGGCAGAAGTTTATCTTCGTCCAGAAGAGGTTTCTTTGGCTATTGGTAAAGGCGGCTTGAATATAAAGTTGGCTTGTATGTTGACTGAGTTCGCGATTGATGTATTCCGTGATGTGGATGGTGCAGATGAAGAAGATATTTACTTGGATGAATTTGCAGATGAAATTGATGGTTGGGTAATTGAATCTCTTAAAAATATCGGATGTTATACAGCGAAGAGCGTTCTTAATATGGAACGTGATGAGATTGTTGAACGTGCTGACCTCGAAGAACAAACAGTTGATGAGGTACTTGCTATTTTATCTGCCGAATTTGAAGATGAGGAGGAGGATGTTGAAGAGGGTGAAATCCAAGAATAAGTATTACGACAAAGTTTGATATGCCTATAAAATTAATACAAGTACAAAGAAAATTAAATGTAGGAATCAACACAGTTGTTGAATTCTTGCGTAAGAAAGGATTTGAGATTGAGAATAGTAATCCCAATACTCGAATTAGTGATGAACAGTATGCTTTGCTCGTAAAGGAGTTTGGAAAAGATTTGCCGGAAGCAGGACAAAAGAAGGAAAGTGTAAAGGAAATATCTCCTTCTAAAGAAGATAAAGATACTGAAATAAAGACTGTTATTCCGGAAAATCTGAAATTAAAGATTGTAACTAAGGGTAAAATTGATTTAGATAATCCTCAAAAGAAAGTTAGAGAACAATCTGTTGCTGTAGAAAAGGATATAGTAGTAGAAGAACCTGTTAAAGAAAAGGAAATTTCAACAGTTGAGGTTATCCCAGAAGTGAAAGAACCGGAAGTTAAGCAACAACCTAAAGAGATAAACGAAGAAAAGGAAATAATGATAGAGAAAGGATCTTCAGAAGTAGAAAAAGCGGAACCGAAACAGGATTCGAAAATAGATCATATCGTATCTGATTCAGCTAAATCAGAGGACGAACTATTCCGGTTGAATACACCGAAATTTGAGTCTAAAATTAAGGTGACAGGTAAAATTGATTTAACAGCATTGAATCAATCAACTCGTCCGAAGAAAAAGACAAAAGAGGAGCGTAAAAAAGAAAGAGAAGATAAACGAGAAAAGTTTGTTGCTCCAAAGCAAGGACAAAATGCTAATGCCTCTTTCAATAAAGGAGCGAAAGATGCTGCCTCTAAATCGAATACTCCGGCAAAAGCTGTTGGTGAAGGAAATCCAGAAGGAAAGAAAAAAAGAAACCGTATTAAGAAGGATCGGGTAGATGTAAATAATACACCGGGAACAAATGTTCGTCCTTCTCGTTCTCATGAAGATCGTAAGGCTCGTCTACGCAAACCTGTTAAGGCTGAGATTAGTGAAGAGGATGTTCAAAGACAGGTAAAAGAGACCTTAGCTCGTTTAACAAGTAAAGGAAATAAAAATAATAAGGGAGCTAAATACCGTCGTGACAAACGTGATGCAATTCAGAAGCGTGAGCATGAATTGATGGAACAGGAAGAACTTGAAAGCAAGGTATTGAAATTGACAGAGTTTGTTACAGCAAATGACTTGGCAAACATGATGGATGTACCTGTTACACAGGTTATCGGTACTTGTATGAGTATTGGTATGATGGTTTCAATCAACCAACGTTTGGATGCTGAAACTATTAATATTGTTGCTGACGAATTTGGTTTCCAAACAGAATATGTAAGTGCAGAGGTTGTTGAAGCAATAAAGGGTGATGATGAAGAAGATAATGAAGAAGATTGGGTAGGACGTCCTCCTATTGTTACAGTGATGGGACATGTTGACCATGGTAAAACTTCTTTGTTGGATAACATCCGTAATGCAAATGTAATTGCAGGTGAAGCGGGTGGTATTACTCAGCATATTGGTGCATATAATGTGAAATTGCCAAGTGGTCGTCGTATTACATTCTTGGATACTCCTGGTCATGAGGCGTTTACCGCTATGCGTGCTCGTGGTGCGAAGGTAACAGATATTGCGATTATTATTGTGGCAGCTGATGATAGTGTGATGCCACAAACAATTGAAGCGATAAACCATGCATCTGCTGCTGGTGTTCCTATTGTTTTTGCAATCAATAAAATAGATAAGCCTCATGCAAATCCTGAAAAGATTAAGGAGGAATTGGCGAACATGAACTATTTGGTAGAAGATTGGGGTGGTAAGTACCAAAGCCAGGAAATCTCTGCTAAAAAGGGAATGGGTGTTGAAGATCTTTTGGAAAAGGTTTTGTTGGAAGCTGATTTGTTGGATTTAAAAGCGAATCCGAATAAACGAGCTGTAGGTTCTATCATTGAATCTTCATTGGATAAAGGACGTGGTTATGTTTCTACTATCTTGGTGGAAAATGGTACTTTGAAAGTGGGTGATATTGTATTGGCTGGTACTCATTACGGTCGTGTAAAGGCTATGTTTAATGAGCGTAATCAACGCATAGAAAAGGCTGGTCCTTCAGAACCTGCATTAATCTTAGGGTTGAATGGTGCTCCACAGGCAGGTGATACATTCAATGTATTAGAAACAGATCAAGAAGCTCGTGAAATCGCTAATCGTCGTGAACAATTGCAACGTGAATTAGGTTTGAGAACCCAGAAAATGCTTACATTGGATGATATTGGTCGTCGTATCGCAGTGGGTAATTTCCAAGAATTGAATGTGATTGTGAAAGGTGACGTTGACGGTTCTGTTGAAGCATTATCAGATTCATTGATTCGTTTGTCAACAGAAGAAATTCAAGTAAACGTTATTCATAAAGCTGTTGGTCAGATCTCAGAATCGGATGTTGTCTTAGCTGCAGCTTCAGATGCCGTTATTATTGGTTTCCAAGTACGTCCTGCTTTACCGGCTCGTCGTTTGGCTGAAAAGGAAGGTGTCGAAATCCGCTTGTATTCAATTATTTATGATGCAATTGAAGAGGTTAAGAGTGCGATGGAAGGTATGCTTTCTCCTGAAATTAAGGAAGAAATTACAGCTAATGTAGAAATCCAGCAGGTATTTAAGATCTCTAAAGTTGGTATGATTGCGGGTTGTATGGTACGTGAAGGTAAAATCAAACGTACAAATAAGGTTCGTGTGATTCGTGATGGTATTGTTATCCATACAGGAGAGCTTGGTTCTTTGAAGCGTTTCAAAGATGATGTAAAAGAGGTTGTTTCTGGCTTGGATTGTGGTTTGAATATTAATAATTTCAATGATATTCGAGTGGGAGATATAATCGAAGCATACGAAGAAACTGAAATTAAAAAAACATTATAATATGAACTGGTTAGACATTACGTTATTATGTCTGGCGGGAATTGGATTTGTGAAAGGCCTGTTTGATGGAGTCATCAAACAGGTTGTTTCGCTTATAGCCCTTTTAGTTGGTATTTTCTTTTGTACGAAGGCTGCTGTCTGGTTAAAAGGATATATCATGGCTTTAGGATGGTTGCCAGAAGAAGGTGTAACAATCTTAAGTTATTTAGTAGGTTTCTTTTTAATAGTAGGAGTGGTTTTATTAGTTGGAGAAATTTTACATCGGATTATAGGAGTGACTCCATTGAGTATTTTAAATCATATAGCAGGAGGCTTTTTAGGTTTGTGTTTTATGATTGCTTTTGTCAGTTTTATAATTAATGGATTGGAGGTTGTTGATAAAGGTTCAGTTCTAATTCCTAGACAGGCAAAGGTTGAGTCGCGTTTTTATAATACTGTAAAAGAGATAATACCAACTATTTACTTCCATAAATTGTTCTTAGAAAAGGGATAGTGTATGGAGATATTGGCCGATATGTTTAGATATATATTGGTTTAGAAAAAAGGATGTATTAGAATATGGAAGACTCAAATAACATATTGAATGAAGTAACAACTGGCGATTATAAATATGGCTTTGTTACTGATATTGACACGGAAGTTATTCATCGAGGATTAGATGAGGAGACTGTCCGTATTATTTCAGCGAAGAAGAATGAACCGGAATG
>JAFYOM010000148.1 GCA_017560165.1 Parabacteroides sp. | reverse complement strand
GTAGCTATTGTGACATCATCGGGGTACGTTCATTTGCTCGTTTTGAAAACAAAGAGGATGACTACAATGAAAAGATCTTGAATCAATTCATCCAATATTCCGGACGTCCGGTATTCAGTATGGAAGCAGCCACTCGCCACCCGCTTCAAAGTTTTGCAGACTTGATTACTATCGAAGAATATAAGAAAACAGCTCGTCCGAAAGTTGTTTTGACATGGGCACCTCATCCTAAAGCGCTTCCACAAGCTGTTCCAAACAGTTTTGCAGAATGGATGAATGCAACTGATTATGAGTTTGTCATCACTCACCCGAAAGGATACGAATTGGATCCTCAATTTGTAGGAAATGCTCGCGTGGAATATGACCAAAAGAAAGCATTTGAAGGAGCTGATTTCATCTATGCAAAAAACTGGGCAGCCTATACCGATCCGAACTACGGTAAAGTTCTTTGTACAGATCGCAGCTGGACTGTAGATGCAGAAAAGATGGCTTTAACTAACAATGCCTACTTTATGCACTGTTTACCGGTTCGCCGTAACATGATTGTAACCGACGAAGTGATAGAAAGTCCGCAGAGTATTGTTATCCCGGAAGCTGCTAACCGAGAAATCTCGGCACAAACAGTTTTGAAAAAAATCCTTATGGAATTATAATACAGCATATGTGTATCTCATAAAAAAGCCAACTTACTCATTTGTGTGAAGTAAGTTGGCTTTTACTCTATATATAGTATCTCTGAATTACATCCGATGTAATTCAAAATAAGTCCGAGGTAATCTTCACTTACATCCGATGTAATTTTTTAAAGAATATTTATAAATTTTATTCACATATAAGTCTTAAAAAAACAGAAAAGCCCAAGGTGATATGAACCTTGGGCTTTTCTACTTTATCAATCCATTGATTAATAATTGCTATACAAATAACGTTTGATACTTCTTTTCGGAGTCTTTTCGAATTCAGTCGGATATAACTGTAAAGAGGTTACAGCTTCATACGGAGCTAACTGTTTATTCAATTCCACACGGTTTTGTTCCATGATAATCGGAAGATCTTGGTGAGCGATTCCGGTACCATCCACAGTATCATAATCCGGATAAACCAAACCGACCAATTTACCATTCTTTTCAATGATGATACTTTCCATCACAAATGGTAAATTATTCAATTTTGATTCAATCTCTTCCGGATAGATATTCTGTCCGCTCGGACCTAAAATCATGGTTTTGCTACGGCCACGAATATAAATACGATTATCCTTGTCAATAGTTCCTAAGTCACCGGTACGCAACCAACCATCTTCTGTGAAAACATTGTTAGTAGCCTCTTCATTCTTATAATAGCCCTTCATCACGTTTTCTCCGCTTACTTGAATTTCACCTACCTTATTATAAGGATCATCTGAATCGATACGAACCTTCATGATATCTTTCAAGATCTGTCCACAAGAACCCGGCACATAATCATAGTGATGATCATAACTAATCAATGGTCCACACTCAGTCATACCATAACCCACTGTGAATGGGAAATTAATCTTTTTCAAGAATTCTGTAACCTCATCATTCATAGCAGCGCCACCCACGATTACCTCACGGAAACGACCGCCAAATGCATCAACCAATTTCTTACGAATCTGAGCATAGATACGAGCATCCAACAATGGGATATTCAAAGCCAATCGCATCGTTGTTTTGCTCAATTGTGGCAAGATCATTTTCTTATAGATCTTTTCAAGGATCAACGGAACAGTCAAAATCAAGTTCGGTTTTACCTCTTCAAATGCTTTCAACAGAATTTTAGGAGAAGGTGTTTTACCTAATAAATAGACATGTACACCAAATGCCATTGGAACCAACAGGTTGAACGCACAGCTATAGGCATGAGCCAATGGTAAGAAACAAAGTTCCTTATCACCACGGAACAACAAATCCAACGTACGAGCATAGGTCACATTACCAGCTAAATTGTTACCGGTCAACATTACCCCTTTACTAAAACCAGTTGTTCCAGAAGTATAGTTTAATTCGACAATCTTATCATTATCTAATTCTGCATACTTGATATCCTCTTTGCTAAATCCATTTGGATATTTTTCTGCCATCTTTTCATCCAAAGATTTCATAATCTTCTGAATACACTCTCCGTCGCGTTGATGCAAACAACGAAAATCAGAAAGAGAAAAGACTCCACGAACATCAGAAATTTTTTCTTCCTCCAATGTTTCCCAAATACGGTCACTAACAAAAAGAAAAACAGATTCTGAATGGTTTACAATGTGATGCACATCATTCGGTCTGAAATCTTGTAAGATAGGAACAATAATCGCACCATAGGTTACGGTTGCCATATAAGCAATACACCAACGTGCGCTATCTTTACCGATTAGAGCTATTTTATCTCCACGTCGAATTTGACATTCATCAAATAAGATATGAATACGAGCAATCTCTTTTGCTACATCAGCAAAAGTGAATGTGTTGTTTTTTCCATAATCTGTAACTGAAGGTAATTCCCAGTTATTTTTAAAACTCTCTTCGTAGATTTTTATAAAATTTTCCTGTATCATATTTTATTCTACATTAAAACCGGGTGCAAAGATAGGTATAATCCAAAAAATACACAAATTTCAAAGATTTGTGCATATATTTTATTTTAAACATTCAATCTCTTCACCTCTAAAGCACATCTAAACTGTTAATAAATCATAAACACATCTTCTGCAACTCCTATATATTTCATTTATTTGGAGTTAATACATATTTTTGGGTCTACTTAACCGTTTAAGTACATCTAATAAACATGAGAACTTCATTAAAAGATATCGCACAAAAGTTGCACGTTTCTAAAACAACCGTGTCATGGGTTCTCTCCGGCAAAGGAAATGAGAAAGGGATTAGTTTGACTACCCAAGAAAAAATCATGACTTGTGCGAAAGAGATGAACTATCATCCCAATCTTTTAGCCAGAAGTTTAAATACAGGATCATCCGGTACAATCGGTTTGATTCTCCCGGACATTAGTGACTCTTTCTACTCACAGATGGCCAAGATGATAGAAATAGAAGCTGAAAAACATGGTTACTCATTGATGATTACCAGCTCCGGTTCCGAAAAAGAGCGAGAAGAGCGAATGATTGATCTCTTTCGAGCAAGACAAGTGGATGGTATCATCATTGCACCCACTAAACATTCTCCGTCCAAAATCATTCAAATGAAGGATGAAGGATATCCTTTTGTCACTTTTGACCGATATTTCCCAGAACTTAAGATTCCTTATGTGATTATAGATAATGAAGACAGCAGTTATCAGTTAGTCAATCATCTCATTCAGAAAGGGAATCAAAAGATTGCTATAATCACAACTAACTCTTATTTAAAAACAATGAGTATGCGATACGAAGGTTATAAACGGGCGTTAGAAAGTAACCAGATCATAGTCGATACAAAATTATACGGGGAAGTCAGTTTCAAAAACTATCAAAATAATATCGTAGAGGTATTGGAACGAATCATCCGAGAGGTTCCTGATATTAATGGATTCTTTTTCACTACACATATTCTAGCATTAGAAGCTTTCCAATATTTCCATGAAAAAGGGATTCCATTCAATCAGAAATATGGTTTAGCCTGTATTCATGATATACCGACTTTTAGAGTCTTGGCTCCTCAAATCCATACGGCACGTATGCCTATTGAAGAAATGAGTCGAGAAATCGTCAATATATTAACATTACAGATTGAGCAAAAACAAGACAAGATGAATATTCAAGAAAATCTCTCTTGTCAACTATCTTGTTCAATCACATATAGAGATTAAAAACAAAAATCATTAATAAAATTTACTTAAGACGAAAAAGCATATTATCGGAATTGACGTAGGAGGTACAAAATGTGCCATCAGTTACGGACTTTATGATGGAGAAAACATCGAGTTGGTTGCCAAAGAAAAAATCAAAACTGGCAAACCTCAAGAGACATTGCAACAATTAAAAGAGCTTATTGATAAAATTTTAGCAGCATATAACCTTGTTGCATCAGATATCTCATCCATGGGTATCAGTTGTGGTGGTCCTTTAGACAGCCACAAAGGAGTGATTCTCTCTCCTCCAAATCTACCGGGATGGGATGAAATTGCCATTGTCGATTTCTTTGAAGGACATTATCATGTTCCAGTATATCTACAAAACGATGCAAATGCTTGTGCGTTAGCTGAATGGCGTATGGGAGCCGGTCGAGGAACTCAAAATATGGTATTCCTTACATTCGGAACAGGCTTAGGAGCCGGATTAATTCTAAACGGACAGTTATATGCCGGAACCAACAGTAATGCCGGAGAATTAGGACACATCCGTTTAGGGGACTATGGTCCTGTAGGTTATGGAAAATCAGGTTCATTTGAAGGTTTCTGTAGTGGAGGCGGTATTGCCCAGTTGGCTCGTTTGATGGTGATGGAAAAATTCCAATTAGGAGAGACTGTTAATTGGTGTAAACGTGACCAAATCAATGAAATCACCGCACAACAAGTAGCAGAAGCAGCTTTCCAAGGCGATGAATTAGCTCAAAAGATTTATCAAATATCTGCAACCTATTTAGGAAAAGGTCTTGCCATCGTGATAGACCTTTTGAATCCGGATATGATTGTCATTGGTAGTATCTATACCCGTGCCAACCAATTAATGGAAAAATATGTAAGAGAAGTATTAGAAAAAGAGGCATTATCACAAGCATACGCTGTTTGTCAAATCAAACCGGCTGTATTAGAAGAAAACATTGGCGATTATGCCGCATTATCTGTAGCCACAATAAAATAAAGATATGAGAAATTTAATACAGAATAGTTTAAATGAATGTTCAGAAGTATTAACTCGCTTCTTGAATGACCCTGAGTCTGTCTCTATCATAGAGAAAGCTGCAACACTTATTGCTGATGCATTAGAAAAAGGGAATAAAGTTATTTCATGCGGTAACGGTGGTTCTTTATGCGATGCGACCCACTTTGCAGAGGAGTTGACAGGACGTTACAGACATGACCGTTTGCCTTTCCCTGCTATTTCAATTAATGACCCAGCCTACATTACTTGTGTAGCGAATGATTTTGGTTATGAATATATCTTCTCTCGTTATGTGGAATCAGTAGGAAAAGAGGGAGATGTGTTATTAGCCATCACTACCAGCGGTACCTCTGTCAATGTTTTGAAAGCCATGGAAGAGGCTAAGAAAAAAGGGATGTCAGTTATTTGCCTAACCGGCAAAATGGCACAACAAGCCATCGATTTATCAGATGTCTATGTTTGTGCACTAGGTGGTAAATACTCCGACAGAGTACAAGAGATACACATCAAAGTTATTCACATCTTGATAGAAGCTGTAGAAAACTCATTGGATAAAAAAGGAATATTATATTAATTATAAACATTTTAAATTTAACTACATTATGAGTACACGTTTCAGAGTTTTGTGCGCATTGTTGTTGATGTTATGTGTGGGATTTTCACTTCAGGCATCACCCAACCGGACTGTTACTTTAAATGGACAGTGGAACCTTCGTTACTGGCCTCAACCAGACATGGACGAACCAGTCACTGACCCAGCAGAAATTGCAAAAATGCAACCTCAAGAGATTAAGGCAACAGTTCCCGGAAATGTTGAAATAGATTTATTAGCTGCCGGTAAAATCGAAGATCCGATGATTGGTAGCAACGTAAACAAATTAAGAAAAATCGAAAACTACCAATGGTGCTACAGCCGCGAGTTTGCAACTCCGGAAACTAAAGCAGGAGAAAAGGTCATGTTATTCTTTGGTGGTATCGATTGCTTATCTGATGTTTGGTTGAATGGTAAACATTTGGGTTCTACTGCTAACCAAATGATTGAATACACATTCGATGTGACCAAATTATTGAAGAAAGATGGTTCACAAAACCAACTTCAAGTGATCATCCGTTCTTCTGTATTGGAAGGTCAAAAATACATCATGGGCTCATTCAGTATGCGTGATGGATTTGGAGAAACAGTAAATGTTCGTAAAGCTGCTTCTTCTTTTGGCTGGGACATTATGCCACGTTTGGTTAGTGCCGGTCTTTGGAGAAACGTAGAATTACACATCTACAATCCGATTCGTTTCACTGATGTATTTTGGATTACTGACAGCGTTGATTTAAAGAAAAAACGTTCACATGGGGCTGTAGATATTCAAATCCGAGCTCCGTTTGAAGCATATGAAGATTTGAAAGCTGTTATCAATGTAAGTCGTAACGGTAAAACTGCTTACAACTATGAAATAGCAATGACCAACATGAACCAACGTGTTTACTTCTATTTAGACAATGTTGATTTCTGGTGGCCAAACGGATATGGTGAAGCTGCTCTTTATGATGCAGAAGTATCATTACAAAACAGCAAAGGCGAAGTGTTTGCCGTTGATAAACGTAAGATCGGTATCCGTACCGTTATTTTAGATCGTTCTGAAGACAATACTGATAAAGATGGTCGTTTCTGCTTCATCGTCAATGGAGAAAAAATCTTTGTTCGTGGAACAAACTGGGTACCATTAAGTGTACTACATAGCCAAGATGCCTCTTTCGTAAAAAGCACTGTTGATATGGTTAAAGACATGAACTGTAACATGATTCGTTGTTGGGGTGGTAACGTATACGAAGATCATGATTTCTTCGATCTATGTGACCAATATGGTATCATGGTATGGCAAGACTTTGCAATGGCTTGTTCTTTCTATCCACAAAATGATGAATTTGCGAGAAAAGTAGAAGAAGAAGTTCGTTCAGTTGTTCTTAAGTTACGTAGCCATCCATCTTTGGCTATTTGGTCAGGAAACAATGAAAACGACATGAACTTCGTATGGCACTTAGCAGCATTCCGTCAGAACCCGAACAGAGACCGAATCAGCCGTCATACTATCCCGCAGGTATTGTTTGAATTTGATCCATCTCGTCCATACTTACCAAGTTCTCCATACTTCAGCCCGAAAGCATACGAAATGGGAAGCAACCAAGACGATCTTCCTGAACGTCACTTATGGGGACCACGTGGTTATTACAAAGCTCCTTTCTATACTGAAGAAAGAGCTCGTTTCGTTAGTGAAATCGGTTATCACGGTTGTCCGAACTTAGAATCTTTGAAAAAGATGTTTACAAAAGACTGTGTATATCCTTGGACTGAAGGATTCAAATGGAACGATGAATGGATGACTAAATCTGTTCGTGCTTTCCCGACAGAATACTGGACTAACTGGCGTACAGAACGTAACGATTTAATGACAAACCAGATCCGCTTATTATTCGGCTCTGTTTCAAAGAAATTGGAAGACTTTGTTACAGCTTCTCAAATCGTTCAAGCTGAAGCGATGAAATATTTCGTAGAACGCTGGAGAGGTGGTAAATTTGATAAAGCAGGTATTATTTGGTGGAACGTAAAAGATGGTTGGCCAATTATCTCTGACGCAGTAGTTGACTATTATGGAGGTAAGAAATTAGCATACCATTTCATCAAAAATGTACAACATAATG
>JAFYOM010000147.1 GCA_017560165.1 Parabacteroides sp. | reverse complement strand
GATTAGAGATCGTTACGATATCTGGAAATTTGATCCTACAGGGGCTGCTAAACCTGTTAATTTGACAGTAAATGGTAGAGAAGAAAAGATTACTTACTCTTTGATGAAGTTATTGGATCGTGAAAAGAGTTCTTATAATTTAAATGAAGTACAATATTTGAATGGTTATAACGAAGTAACTAAAGGTTATGGATATTATACTGCTAAGTTAAATAAACCGACTGCTCCAAAAGCTTTATTAGCAGGTAATTATAAGTTAGCTGCATTAACAAAGGCTAAAGATAACAATACTGTTATTTATACGAAGGAATCTTATGAAGAGTTTCCAGATATTTATATGTCTGATATTACATTTAAGAAATCAACTCGTATCTCTAATGGTATCAAACAACAAGAACCTTTTATTTGGGGTAATGTTGAGTTGATTTCTTGGATGTCATTGGATGGCCGTCCTTTGGAAGGTTTGCTATTTAAACCTGAAAATTTCGATCCAAACAAGAAGTATCCAATGATTGTGAACTTCTATGAAAAGAATTCTCACACCTTGTATAATTACCACATGCCAAGTCCGGGACGTTCTCAGATTGATTATGCTTTCTATTTGAGTAATGGTTATATTATCTTCAATCCGGATATTCGTTATGTAGATGGTCATCCAGGAGAAAGTTGTTTCAATTGTGTGATGCCGGGAGTTGCAAAAATTGTTGCTGAAGGTTATGTAAATGAAAAGGCTATTGGTGCACAAGGTCATAGTTGGGGTGGTTATCAAGTAGCTCATTTGGCAACTAAGACTAATTTGTTTGCAGCGATTGAATCTGGAGCTCCGGTTGTGAATATGTTGAGTGCTTATGGTGGTATCCGTTGGGGATCAGGAATGAACCGTTCTATGCAGTATGAACATGGACAAAGCCGTATCGGAGGTAGTATTTGGGAAAAACCAATGCAGTATATCGAAAATTCTCCATTGTTTAATATGGATAAGGTTACTACTCCTATTTTGATTTTACATAATGATGCAGATGGTCATGTGCCTTGGTATCAAGGTATTGAATACTTTGTTGCTTTGAAACGTTTAGAAAAACCGGTTTGGATGTTGAATTATGTAGGTGAACCTCACTGGCCAACAACATTACCTAATCGTTTGGATTTCCAAAAACGTATGTTCCAGTTCTTCCAGCATTATTTACAAGGTGCTCCAATGCCTAAATGGATGAGCGAAGGACGTAAAGCTGTAGATGCAGAATTTGAATTAGGCTATGAATAGTATTTAATTAAATTCAGTAAGAATAAGTAAAAGTGGAGTTGGCATTTAAGAATGCCGCTCCATTTTTTTTATTAATTCCTTTTAAAGATTTATTAAAGGTATTATTCATTATCGTTATCTTTGTGAAATCATGAAAATCAATTTTATATAGGGAGTATATTAACAAATCTAAAAACATAAAGAAAATGAATTGGTTGAAAAAAAGTTTGGTGACATTTCTTTGTCTGTTACCATTAGGCGTACAAGCGGCAAAAATTGAAATTGTAGAAGTTAAAAGTGCTTCTATGGACAAAAAAGTAGAAGTTGTGGTGGTTTGTCCGGATGTGGCAGATACAAAAGATTGTCCGGTAGTATATTTATTACATGGTCATGGAGGTAATGCAAGACAGTGGATTACTTTTAAACCGGAATTACCTCGTTTAGCAGATGAAAAGGGTATTTATTTTGTATGTCCGGATGGTAAAAATTCTTGGTATTGGGACAGTCCTACAAATCCAGAATATCGTTATGAAACATTTGTATCTGATGAATTGATTAAGTATATCGACGAACATTATAATACTGTTGCAGATCGTAAAGGGCGTGCAATTACTGGCTTAAGTATGGGTGGCCATGGCGCAATGTGGAATGGACTTCGTCATAGCGATATTTTCTCTGCTGTTGGAGCAACTGCAGGTGGTGTAGATATTCGTCCTTTCCCGAAAAACTGGAATATGAAAGATCAATTAGGTACCATTGAAGAAAAACCTGAAAATTGGGAAAAATATACAGTTATCAATTTGGTTCCAACTTTGACCAATGGACAAATTTCTATTATAGTGGATTGTGGTAAGGATGACTTTTTCTTTGAAGTGAATAAGAAATTCCATGAAGCATTGGATAAACAGGGTATTGATCATGATTACATTGTTCGTCCAGGTAAACATAATAGAGAATACTGGTATAATTCAATCGAATATCAAATATTATATTTCTCCAACCATTTTAAGAATGGTCTTAAGAAGTAATATTGGTATTAAAATTATGAAAATATGGATAGAAGATCTTTTATAAAAGGTTCAACAATGGTTGGAGTTGCTGGTCTGTTCTCTTCTGATGCAGCAGCAGAACTAATCACTCCTAATAAGCCAGATTTACAGATTTCAGATGATGCAAAGAGAAAGTTTACCTATAATAAAGATGGTAAATTTAAGATTTTGCAAATAACAGATACACATTATGTGGCTGGCAATCCTAAGTCTTCTCGTGCTTTGGATAATGTCATAGAGATGTTGGATACTGAAAAACCGGATTTGGTGATTCATACAGGGGATATTGTATATGGAAAACCAGCAGAACAGTCTATTCGTGAAATATTAGCTCCAATTTCAGAACGTAAAATCCCTTTTGCAGTTGCTTTTGGAAATCATGATGAGGAATTTGATCGGACACGAGCACAAATGTTGGATATTGCGATGAGTATGCCTTATAATGTGAATACTCGTATTGAAGGAATATATGGAGAAAGTAATGCGGTTTTGACCTTGTCTTCTCCTAAGACCGGAAAGGTTGATCGCGTTTTTTATATCTTTGACTCAAATGGTTATTCTAAAATAAAAGGAATCAAAGGGTATGACCATATCCGTTTTAACCAAATAGCTTGGTATAGACAACAGAGTGAAGCTT
>JAFYOM010000146.1 GCA_017560165.1 Parabacteroides sp. | reverse complement strand
ACAACCGATTTAAGTGGTAAACCTCGATACTTCAATTTCTCTTCCGTCATCAGTTACGTACAAGAAGATTGTATGGTTGTTAGTCTGCCTACTCCCAATGCTCACATGGAGATTCAAAGCGTAAATGAGATTGGTGTCCAACTCTATTTTGACGAGACAAGCTATAAAACCATGTTTAGCGCCTTAACCTCCGTTATGCAAGCCAAAGGGAATCGTTTGGCTTACCTTCGTGATGTCTTATTAGGAAAAGGCCTCACCAACAAACGTCAGTTATTTCCGATGCGTTTCCCTTGGTTGAATGTTTCACAAGAGGAGGCTGTCAATCACGTATTGGCAGCGAAAGAGGTTTCTATCGTACATGGTCCTCCCGGAACCGGAAAAACAACCACTTTGGTCGAAGCCATTTATGAGACCCTACATCGGGAAAACCAAGTATTGGTTTGTGCACAAAGTAACACTGCTGTTGATTGGATATCCGAAAAGTTGGTAGATAGAGGAATCCATGTCTTACGTATCGGTAATCCGACACGAGTAAACGACAAGATGCTCTCCTTTACGTACGAACGCCGTTTTGAATCTCATCCGGACTATGCCGAACTATGGGGTATCCGCAAAGCTATTCGAGAGATTCAATCCAGTCTCAAGAAAAAGAGTTATAGTGAAAGAGAAACTGCTCGGAATCGTTTGTCTCGCCTTCGTTTTCGTGCAACCGAATTGGAGGTAAAAATCGATGCGGATCTTTTTAGTGAGGCTCGTGTGGTAGCTAGTACGTTGGTAGGTTCTGCCAATCGGGTATTAACCAATCATACTTTTACCACACTTTTCATTGATGAAGCAGCACAAGCCCTTGAGGCTGCTTGTTGGATTGCCATCGGAAAAGCAGATCGTGTCATCTTAGCCGGTGACCATCACCAACTACCTCCGACCATCAAATGCATTGAGGCTGCCCGTGGCGGATTAGATCAAACCTTGATGCAAAAGATAGCCAGTCATAAACCGGAGACTGTCTCTCTTTTAAAAATCCAATACCGAATGAATGACGACATCATGCGTTTTTCATCTCACTGGTTCTATCATGACGAGCTACAATCTGCACCGGAAGTCAAATACCGAGGAATATTGGAATACGACACACCAATTGTATGGATGGATACCTCCGAATGTCATTTCGAAGAAGATCAACAAGCCGATAGCTTAAGTCGCATAAATAAAGAAGAGGCAGATTTATTGGTATCTACATTACAAGCTTATATTGAGAAAATCAGTAAAGAGCGTGTATTAGACGAACAAATCGATTTCGGTCTGATCTCTCCTTATAAATCACAAGTTCAATATATCCGAAGACAAATCAAACGAAATGCCTTCTTTAAACCTTTCCGCAGACTTATTACGGTTCATACGGTAGATGGTTTTCAAGGACAAGAACGGGATGTGATTATGATTAGCCTTGTTCGTGCCAACGATCAAGGACAAATCGGTTTCCTTCATGACCTTCGCCGCATGAATGTAGCCATCACTCGTGCCCGTATGAAACTTATCATTTTAGGGGATGCCTCTACCCTTACCCGACATAAGTTTTATCGAGCTCTATTCCATTACATCCAAGAACAAGGAAAAATCATTCAAGCGAAACCAGATCAACCCAAAGAGATGACCGCTATGGAATAAAAATGCGATATAAATCGGCATTGCGATTGTTTACCCAAAAACTTTAACAAAAGGGAATAGAATTTCAGTATTAGCATCTCTATTTAGAAAATATTTTTATTTTTGTATTGTTTCTTTTGAGACAGTCATATTTCTAAATATGTGCATTGCCATGAAAAAAACCTTTGAAAATATCTGGAATTTTTATTACGAGGGATTCACAACCATGAGCCAAACCGGTAAGATTTTATGGTTCATTATCTTCGTAAAACTATTCATTATGTTTGCGATTCTTAAAGTTTTTTTCTTTCCTTCGGAGCTTTCACGTTACGATAACGATGAACAAAAAACAGCGGCAGTAATCCATAATCTGACCGAACGAGTAATCGAGACAACTCCTCCATCTTTGAATTCTAATTAATCTAAACAATAATATCATGGATTTCTTATCATTAACAGATGCGTCCAGACTACAATTTGCGATGACTGCAATGTTTCACTGGATATTTGTTCCATTAACTTTGGGACTGGGATTCATCATTGCATTTATGGAGACGATCTATGTCAAAACAGGTGATGAATTTTGGAAAAGAGCCACTAAGTACTGGATGAAACTTTTTGCCGTTAATTTTGCCATCGGCGTAGCTACCGGTATCATTTTAGAATTTGAATTTGGAACCAACTGGAGTAACTATTCTTGGTTTGTTGGCGATATTTTTGGTGCACCATTGGCCATTGAAGGAATCTTTGCCTTTTTTATGGAAAGTACTTTCTTCGCCATCATGTATTTCGGTTGGGATAAGGTAAGCAAAAAAGCACATCTGGTTTCTACATGGCTTACAGCTTTCGGAACAAACCTCAGTGCTGTATGGATTCTAATAGCCAATGCTTGGATGCAATACCCCGTTGGGATGAAGTTTAATCTTGATACTGCCCGTAATGAAATGGTAGACTTTTGGGCTGTAGTCTCTTCTCCGGTAGCTATCAATAAAATTATCCATACAGTAGCCAACGGATATACCTTAGCATCGGTAGTTGTTATAGGTGTTTGTGGTTGGTATTTACTGAAGAAAAGAAACTTCGACTTTTCTATCAAAAGTATGAAAGTCGCTTCCATTTTTGGTCTGATTTCTCTACTTGTAGTCATAGCGACAGGTGATAAATCAGCTTATCAAGTAGCACAAATACAACCCATGAAATTAGCTGCTATGGAGGGATTATACGAAGGTAGAGAATGTGCTCCTTTAGTTGCAATAGGTATTCTAAATCCAGATAAGAATATTCATAACGAAGAGCCGCCTTATCTGTTTGAATTTTCCATTCCTTATGCATTATCTTATCTGGCAGGACATGAGTTAAATGCATTCGTTCCGGGTATCAACGATCTACTAAAAGATTTCCCCGAAAAACAAGCCAAAGGGAAATTAGCGATTAAATCACTTCAAGCCTATACAGAGGCCAAGAATACAGGGGATACAGCTAATGCTGCTATCCATAAAACAACTTTAGAAGAAAACTTCAAATATTTTGGTTATGGATATTTGGAAAAACCTGAAGATGCCGTTCCCAATGTTCCCATAGTCTTCTATGCTTTCCGCATCATGGTTATCTTGGGTAGTTTCTTTATTGTTTTCTTCCTGATAAATTTGTGGTTGACTAAAAAACAGCAATACCCTCAATGGTGGTTAATGCTTACCATCCTTTCCATTCCTTTGATCTATATCTGTTCACAATCGGGATGGATCGTTGCAGAGGTAGGAAGACAACCTTGGACAATCCAAGATTTATTACCGGTAAATGCAGCAATCTCTGGGAATGAAGCAAGTAACGTCATCACAACCATTATCCTATTCTTCTCTCTGTTTACGGTTTTACTGATTGCAGAACTGAAAATCATGTTTAAGATAATCAAACAAGGGCCTGAAACAATTGAATAAAATAAAAAACAGAATTTATGGAAACATTCAATATTTTACAGCATTACTGGTGGGCTTTAATCTCCCTGTTAGGAGCAATTTTAGTATTCCTAATGTTCGTACAAGGAGGACAATCACTCCTGTTTGGAACAGCCCGCAATAAATCGGACCGTACGTTGATATTAAATACCTTCGGACACAAATGGGAATTGACATTTACAACTTTGGTCACCTTTGGAGGAGCCGCTTTTGCAGCCTATCCCCTGTTCTACTCTACCAGTTTTGGCGGAGCATTTTGGCTTTGGATGTCTATATTGTTATTATTCGTATTACAAGCTGTTTCTTATGAATATCGAGGAAAAATTGACAACTTGTTGGGTGCTCGTACATACGAAATTTTTCTATTTTTGAATGGTACATTGGGGTGTCTGTTATTAGGTGTAGCAGTAGGTATGTTCTTCACCGGTGGAGCCTTTACCATCGACAAAATGAACCTTACCGATACATCTAACCCTATCATCTCCGAATGGGCACTTCCGACCAAAGGATTGGAAGCAATCTTCGTGCCTTTTAACCTATTGTTGGGTATTGGAGTCTTTTTAGCTGCCAGAACATTAGGATTGCTTTATGCCATTACTTACATCGATGAACCAGACTTTGTGAAACGATGTAATACAGAACTGAAAATCACAGGTATAGTTTTTGTTTTAGGCTTTGTTGCTATCCTGATATACCTATCAATGCTTACCGGATTACAAGCTCATGCAGATGGAACATTCACTCCGGTAGCCCATAAGTTTTTCTTCAATTTCGTGGAATTAGGTTGGCCGATAGCTGTACTGTTGATTGGCGTTATTGGAGTATTGACTGGCTTGATACGTTCTTTTTTAGGCAAAGAAAAATATAACTTTTATATCACCGGTATAGGCGTAATTTTAGCCGTATGGCCACTATTGATTTGTGCAGGATTTAATGATACCGCCTATTTTGCATCAACTGTTTCACCGGAAGACTCGCTCTCTTTAGCGAACAGTTCTTCAAGTCAATTCACTCTCACAGTAATGACATACGCATCATTAGCTATACCGTTTGTCATCGCTTATATTGTTTATGTGTGGCGAGCTCTAACTCAAAAGAAAATATCTACTCAAACATTCCAAAGCAAAGAGTCTGAAACCTATTAGGAATATATCTTGAATTACCTCCGATCTAATTGAAATTACATCGGAGGTAAGTGACACTTACATCGGATGTAATTTGGCTTTTTTTCTGTGAAAAATATCCTTTTTTTTGAATAAAGATAGAGTTCTGTCTTTGTAATAATAAAGGATATTTAGGTAACTTCAGATGGGGTTATTGCAACAGAAACCCCGGTTTTTGCTGCAGAAACTGGAGTTATTGTTACAGAAACCCCGGTTATTGCTGCAAAAACCCCGGAAAATAAAAAGGAAATAAAAAGGAAATAAAAAGGAAATAAAAAGGAAATAAAAACAGAAAAAGAAATAAGAAAAAAGAAAAAGAGAAACTTCGTTTCGTTGTTCCGCCTTTTTGTGTAGATTTGTAATGCAAAACTAAAAAAAAGGAGGAGTTATGAAGTTTAAATTATTAGTTCTTGATGTTGACGGCACATTGCTTAACAACCAGAAAGAGATTACTCCCCACACCCTTTCGACACTTCTAAAAGTGCAACAAATGGGGGTTCATATCGTTTTGGCTTCCGGCAGACCGACCAACGGGTTGATGCCGATTGCTCAAAAATTGGAATTAAATCACTATGGTGGTTATATACTCTCCTACAACGGAGGACAGATTTTCAATGTTCAGACCGGTGAATTACTTTTTGAAAAACGAATTGACTCGGAATGGATCTCCTATTTTGAGAAAAAAGCGATTCGAAATGATTTTGCCATCTTTACTTATCACAAGAATAACATAATCACAAACAAACCGGAAAATCCTTATGTTATCCAAGAAGCCAATTTAAACGGCATGCAGATTGTCGGTGTAGAAAATTTTGCAGAAGCAATTGATTTTGCTCCATGTAAATGTGTTTTGGCTAGTAGTGATGAAGAGGCTTTGGTCGGATTAGAAAACCATTGGAAGAAACGTTTAGACGGTGCCTTAGAGGCTTTTCGTTCAGAACCTTACTTCTTGGAAGTGGCTCCTCAATTTATCAACAAAGGCAACACTTTAGGTGTACTGATGACCATGTTGAATGTGCAAGCAGAAGAGGTCATGGCTATTGGTGATGGTGTTTGTGACGTTCCGATGTTGCAATTAGCCGGATTAAGTATTGCGATGGGAAACGCTGTCGATTCAGTAAAGGCCTGTGTTGACAAAACTACTCTTTCTAATCAAGATGATGGGGTAGCGATAGCTGTTCAACGAGCTATTTTGGCAGAAATTCATCCGACAGAAGTTCCTCTTGACCAACTAAATATGCGTGCAAAACATGCGTTAATGGGTAACTTAGGCATCCAATACACCTATGCATCAGAAGACCGTGTAGAGGCTACTATGCCGGTTGACGAACGTACCCGTCAACCATTTGGAATCTTGCATGGTGGAGCAACTTTGGCTTTGGCAGAAACTGTTGCCGGGTTAGGTTCTATGATCTTAGCCAAACCTGATGAAATTGTTGTAGGAATGCAAGTTAGTGGAAACCATATGTCATCTGCACACGAAGGGGATACCGTCCGTGCAGTCGGAACCATTATTCACAAAGGACGTTCTTCTCATGTTTGGAACGTAGATGTATTTACCTCTACTGACAAACTGGTATCTTCAGTCCGTGTTGTCAACAGTATATTGAAAAAGAAATGACACTCGACGAAACAAATAATTGTAACATAATTGACACTTTGATTAAAGAGAACCGGAGTTTTGCACTCTGGCGAATACCGGGAGATAAAATCCGATTTGCCTTGCAGACCTCCGGTTCTGCACGTCTCCTCTATCGCATTGAAGATTTAGATGAACAAAGCGGTTTTGTCATCGCTCCATACCATGTAAGTCAAGAGCAACCGATTGTTTTAATCCGTCCGGATTTAGAAGAAATTCCTTCGGAATGGGAGCAGAAATCTTTCAGTAAAGAACAAAAAATTTCAACATCTAAAACAGATTTCTCTTGTACGACAGACAACAAGAGAGATTATTTCTATCGATTTCAACTATTCATCGACCCTTTACAAAATAAAGAGTTT
>JAFYOM010000145.1 GCA_017560165.1 Parabacteroides sp. | reverse complement strand
CTCAGCCCACGTAGAAGCAAGAAAACAGAATACAAATAATAAAATGTAAAAGGTTCTCCTCATAGATTTTTCCTCGCAATTATCTTACAAAGAAATCCAATAGCTTTTGCTCTCCAATATATCCCTGTAAGTGGTCGTCTATTTTTACAGGCCCTACCCCAGCCGGAGTTCCTGTATAGATTAAATCACCAATCTTTAATGTAAAGAAACGACTGACATAAGCGATAATCTTATCAACTGAGAAAAGCATATCCTCCGTATTTCCTTCTTGAACTTTTTCCCCATTGATATCTAGATGGAAAGGGATACGATTGATATCTCCAATTTGTGTCAATGGGACAAAAGAACCAATAACAGCCGAATTATCAAACGCCTTACTAAGCTCCCATGGCAATCCTTGTGAGCGCAACTTTTGTTGCATATCACGAGCCGTAAAATCAATTCCAACCGTTATCTCATTATAATAACGATGTGCAAAACGTTCGGCAATATTCTTTCCCAATCGATCGATCTTTACAACAATTTCCGTTTCATAATGAATTTCCGATGAAAAATCAGGTATAAAAAATGGTTTTCCATCTTTTAACAGAGAAGAATCGGACTTCATAAAGATTGTTGGTTCTGATAATTCTAACGAATGATGCATCTCTTTATTGTGAGTTGCATAATTCATACCGACTGCTATTATTTTCATAATCCAGAGATTTACAAATTCAAACGATTAAACATAACTGCCAAATGGGCATACATAGAAGTATTCTGTACAACAATATTTTCAGGCACACGAATACGAAACGGAGTAAAATTCCATAAAGCCTTTATTCCTCCAGCAATAATCTGTTCGGTTACCTCTTGTGCCTTATCTACAGGGACAGTAATAATTCCAATGGTAACCCCATATTCTTTTTGCTTTGCAGGAAAATCATCCATGTGAAACGCCGGAATCTGATTTATTTGAGCACCTACCAACTCTTGCCGAACATCAAATCCTGCAACAATTTCCAGTCCATATTGCTTCAATCCGGAATCTTGCAACAAGGCTGCTCCTAAACTTCCAACTCCAAATAAAAAGGCTTTGTGTTGTACCGTAAACCCTAAAAAGTCTTCAAGTACATCCACTAAAGTTGACACCTCATACCCCACACGGGTCTTACCTGTTATATTCACAAAAGAAAGATCCTTTGCAACCTGACTTGGATCAACATTTATTTCCTTTGCGATTTGAGTCGACGAAACAAATAATTCACCTCTACCTTTCATTAACTTTAAAAAAGCTAAATACCAAGGTAATCTTCTAAGTGTAGGCTCAGGAACCTTCCAGAGTTGTTTTATTTCATCATTGGTCATTTCTCCAATTGTATTAATATGTGATACAAAAATACAATTTTCCTAATAGGTTTAGATAATCCTTTTCAGATAATAAACCTAAAAGCCTTTTTTTATTATGTATGAAACTTTAGAAATAATACATCACTAATCCTAAAACACGATGATTTGTTACACTATGTGTGTGGACAACCTTTCCTGATTTCATATCAGTATCTCCATACCAAGCGGTTGTAGGCATATACTCAATACCGATCTGCCAATGAGGCAAATTATAAGAAAATGCAATATTAGTTGAAAATAGCTGGTCAATATCCAACCCCATTCCATACTTTTCTTTTGAGACCAACGCTTTAGAGGATCCTAAATTTTTAGTATAACCCGCATAGAAATGTCCTTTCCACTTTTGTCCATAAGTTAAATTGATCCACGAAGTAGAATGGCGGAAAGGGGTATACTCCTGCTCTCCGTTTTCCGGATTTATGGAACTAATTCCATAACCTCCAAGCATCGCTGCATGATCCAAGCAAGAGGCCATTAAACTTTTAGCAGCAAAAGAAAAATTATCACCTTTGTATTTTACATGTGCCTCAGCAGAGAAGGTTGTCATACGTTCATTTACCTTATACACTTGTTCATGCCACGTTGAGGAGGTCCTTGGCTTCAAGGAGATAAGATGAAGACCGGCACCGGCCAACCAACCGTTTGCTGTAGCATAATCGGCTCCCACATAAAATTCAGGCACACAACTATTTTTTATATATTCCTCACTCATGCCATTAGGTCCACTCGACAAATATTGTAACTGCCAAAGTGCAGCCGCAGTCCATTTAACTTTTCCTACTTTGTATTGATAACGAATTTGAGGTTCTCTATTAAAAGGTTGAAAAGGTGCTCCTGTCGAAAGATTTAAAATATCCGGAATAACCGATCCAAACAATGGATGCCAAGTCTGCCCGACCAATACTTGGTGTTTTTCCCAATCCAATGCAACATAAGCCTGTCGAATTCGTAGCATCGTGTTACTAGACGAGAAACCACCGAAATCCACCTCTATTTTTGCACTTGAGCGAGCTGTCCCCACATTCGGTCCGGTGACATCCAAACCTAAACGAGATGTAAACGTATAAAAACTACCGTTAGGCCCTTTGTTTAAGTCCTTACCATCAACATCCAACTTTTCATCTAAAGGAAATAGATAAAAATTACCGTCTACCGGAGCCATATTAGCACGTGTATTATAAAAAAGATCACCACGAACAAACCCATAAAATTTATAAGAAAAATTTTTCTTTTGTGCCATAGAAAAGAAGCACAAGCATACATTTATCAGAAATAAAATAAGTCTTTTCATTTTATATCATTTGTTATTCAACTTGCAGAATAAGGGCGCAAATATATATATTTTCCCGTATTTCATTTGAAGAACAGAATATTATTCGTTTCTTTGCTTCCAATTTGTAAGACATTAAGGCAAAATAGAAATTATAACTAACGCAATAAAAATCATGGAAAGTAAAAAATATTTACTACAAGAAAAGGATATTCCCACTGCTTGGTACAATATTGTAGCAGACATGAAGAATAAACCACTTCCTCCATTAGACCCAAAAACAAAGAAACCGATAAAAGCAGAAGACCTTTATCCCATATTTGCCAAAGGATTAGTGGATCAGGAATTAAATGAGACTGATGCTTGGATTGAAATTCCTGAAGAGGTTCGTGACATGTATAAGATTTGGCGTCCGACCCCACTTGTTCGTGCATACGGATTAGAAAAAGCACTTGACACTCCGGCACATATCTATTTCAAAAACGAAAGTGTAAGTCCGGTTGGTTCGCACAAACTAAACTCAGCTATACCACAGGCCTATTTTTGTAAACAAGAAGGTGTTACCAACGTTACGACAGAAACAGGTGCCGGACAATGGGGTACCTCTATGGCTTTAGCTGCGAAACATTTTGGTATGGAATTAGCGGTCTACATGGTAAAAGTAAGTTACCATCAGAAACCTTATCGCCGTTCCATGATGCAAACATTCGGAGCAGAAGTAATAGCCTCTCCAAGTATGAGTACACGTGCAGGTCGTGACATCATCACTAAATATCCGAACTATCAAGGGAGTTTAGGTACTGCCATTTCTGAAGCAGTAGAATTGGCCAGACAAACCCCTAATTGTAAATATGTATTAGGAAGTACCATGAACCATGTGATGCTTCATCAAACAGTCATTGGTTTGGAAGCAGAAAAACAGATGGAAATGGCAGGTGAATACCCGGATGTAGTCATTGCATGTTTTGGTGGTGGCTCTAACTTCTCAGGTATTGCTTTCCCATTCTTGCGTCATAAACTGACAGAAGGCAAAGATATTCGTATTGTAGCAGCCGAACCGGCCTCTTGTCCGAAATTGACACGCGGACAGTTCCAATACGACTTCGGAGATGAAGCCGGATACACTCCATTATTCCCGATGTACACATTGGGACATAATTTCTTACCTGCTAATATCCATGCCGGAGGTTTACGTTACCATGGTGCAGGCTCTATTGTCAGTCAGTTGAAGAAAGATGGATTGATGGACGCAGTAGATGTTCAACAGTTGGAAACATTCAATGCTGCAACTCTTTTTGCTCGTAGCGAAGGTATCATTCCGGCACCCGAATCTTCACATGCAATTGCAGCAGCAATCCGCGAAGCTGAACAAGCAAAATTGGAAGGAAAACAACGTACGATCTTGTTTAACCTTTCAGGTCACGGCTTGATTGACATGGCTGCTTACGACCGTTATTTAGCAGGAGACTTAACTAATTATGAAATGACAGACGAGGATGTAGCTAAAAATTTGGCACAAATTGAACAAATCCTCTAAAGTTTAGAAGGTAGAAAACAAATATCATATCTTAAAATACATGCCAAAAGAATGTTTATTCATAGGCATGTATTTTTTATTAATAGCCTTATGAAAAAAAGATTAGTGGTATTAACAGGTGCCGGCATGAGTGCCGAAAGTGGAATCTCCACATTTCGTGATTCAAACGGTTTATGGGAAAAATATCGAGTAGAAGATGTGGCTACACCGGAAGGTTTTGCCGCAAATCCGGAATTGGTTCTTCATTTTTATAACCAACGTCGCCGCGAACTGCTGACCATTCAACCTAATGCAGGACATATCGGCTTGGCTGAATTGGAAAAAGATTTCGATGTTCGTATCATTACACAAAACATAGATAACTTACACGAACGTGCCGGGAGTACTCAAATTATTCACCTTCATGGAGAATTGATGAAAGCTTGCTCGGTTCGTGATTTAGACACAACATACGACATTTCACCGGAGCAGCCGGACCTTCATATTGGCGATAAAGATCCGTATGGAGTTCAACTCCGCCCATTCATTGTCTGGTTTGGTGAAGCTGTTCCAATGATTGAACCGGCTATCAAGTGGGTCGAATCTTGTGATATATTTGTTGTTATAGGAACTTCGCTCAATGTATATCCGGCAGCCGGTTTAATGAATTATGTTCGCCGAGGTCAACCCATCTACTTGATTGATCCTCAAGAGGTCAAAGCCTATCGAAATGACATTCATTTCATTCGTAAAGGAGCATCAGAAGGGGTTAAAGAATTGAAAGAGTTATTATTGTAAAATCTTAATAGGTTCTTAAAATCACTTACCGTATAGAAGTATTTTACTGTATTCTATTAACTTTGCACGAAAAATAACAGAAGAAGTTTTAAACATGGAGCAAAATCAGATAAAGCGCCCTTCCCCATTTCTTTCCTTAGTTCCCATCTTAACATTGGTGACTCTTTTATTTGTCACCATACGCACATTTGGCAGTGATGCACTCAGTGGCGGCAGCCAAATTGTATTGCTCACCGCAACTGCTGTTTGTTGCCTAATAGCCATGACTTACAGCAAAGTTAATTGGAAGACTTTAGAGAATGGAATGGTTAACAATATCACCGGAGTCTCTACAGCATTAATTATATTATTGATAATAGGTGCTTTATCCGGTAGTTGGATGATTAGCGGAGTGGTTCCCACTTTAATCTATTATGGAATACAAATCATCCATCCTGATTTCTTTTTAGCTTCAACCTGTATTATTTGTGCAATCGTATCTGTCATGACCGGTAGTTCATGGACCACTATTGCGACAATAGGTATTGCTCTTTTAGGTATCGGACAAGCACAAGGATTCAGTGAGGGCTGGATTGCCGGAGCTATCATCTCCGGAGCCTATTTTGGCGACAAGATTTCTCCATTATCAGATACGACAATCTTAGCAGCCTCGGTTACTGAAACACCGCTATTCAAACATATCCGATATATGATGGTAACAACCGTTCCCTCATTAACAATCACATTGATAATCTTCACAATTGCCGGAATCTCTCACGAAGCCACAGCGACCGAACATATCGCTCAATATTCAAAAGCGCTGAATGATACTTTCCATATCACACCTTGGTTATTGATAGTACCACTACTGACAGGTATTTTGATTGCTAAAAAAGTACCTTCATTAATTATATTATTCATTTCTGCAGCATTGGCCGGCCTGTTTGCTTTACTATTTCAACCCCATTTATTGCAAGAAGTTTCCGGTTTATCCGTTCAAAATATGCAATCAAACTTCAAAGGGTTATTAATGACCTTCTACGGAAGTACAAGTATAGAAACAGGATATACGGAACTGAATGAATTGGTCGCAACACGAGGCATGTCGGGAATGCTTAATACTATTTGGTTGATTCTTTGTGCCATGTGTTTTGGAGGAGCAATGGCCGGCAGTGGTATGTTGGAAAGCATTACCTCTGTCTTTATTCGATTCGTCAAACGAACAGTCGGATTAGTCTCATCCACAGTAGCTTCCGGATTGTTCTTGAACTTATGTACAGCCGACCAATATATTTCCATCATCTTGACCGGAAATATGTTCAAAGAGATTTATACAAAACGAGGATATGAAAGCCGTCTGTTAAGCCGAACAGTAGAAGATTCGGTAACTGTCACTTCCGTTCTGATACCTTGGAATACATGCGGAATGACACAAGCAACTATCTTAGGGGTTTCAACATTCGCCTATCTTCCTTACTGTTTCTTTAATATCATCAGCCCATTGATGAGTATCTTTATAGCATCCATTGGGTATAAAATCAAAAAAACTACATGAAAAAGCTGAAAGTATCATTATTGACTAAAGTTGTCATTGCCATCGTGGCAGGTATCCTATTCGGACAATTCTTACCGGATAGCATCGCTCGTATTTTTGTAACATTCAACTCATTATTCGGAAACTTTCTTTCGTTCGCTATCCCACTTATCATTTTGGGATTGGTCACACCCGCTATTGGAGAGTTAGGTCGAGGAGCAGGTAAACTATTAGCCTTAACGGCTTTAATTGCCTACGGATCTACAATTTTATCCGGTTTCTTAACCTATTTCAGCAGCGCAGCAGTCTTCCCCCAACTCCTTTCTGTCAATACCGAGCTGACAGCAATGGAAAATCCGGGAGATTTCATGCTACAGCCCTTCTTCTCTGTTGCTATGCCACCTCTAATGGAAGTAATGACCGCTTTATTGCTATCTTTTACCATCGGATTGGGACTT
>JAFYOM010000144.1 GCA_017560165.1 Parabacteroides sp. | reverse complement strand
TCTCCAATCCAGCTGACTGGTAGGTTCTGGGTAAATAATATCATTTGTATTTAAATTCCACATCCATCCATTACCAGGAGCTTGTGGAGTTAAATTTGGATCGCTTGTAGTTGAGCAATACACTACAACCAATCGATATCGAATAGTAATATCATTTTGAACACCAAAGAACTCAGTCGCTTTAAAGTAACCGGTTGTTGGTCGTTTTGATTTACTACCATCTTCGTTCTGAATTGGGAGAAATGAATAATGCTGATTGCTTTCAACACAAAATACAATATGTCCTAAATCATAATCTTCTAATTCAGCATCATATAAATCTCTAACATACGTCAACTGGTCTCTATCAAAGTTTGGTGCAGTTGAACGAAATTTAAAATTAGTTACTATTTTTGGCATGTTATGGTGTTATCTATTTCTTTTTTATCATTTGTAAAGTCAAATGTAACTCCAACATCTTCTCCGGTTGGATCTGTTGTATAGTATACATAATATGATACTACCGTAATTCCATCTTTGAGAACTACTTTAACCTCACGAACTGTATCATCTTCCATAAAATCATGTATACTTTCATCCATGCTATTACGATTAATAATCTTATCTAATTTACCCCAAGCTTTTGGATACATGTACACAATATGATCTCCATTAGATACCATATTCACTCTATTGTATTGAGATGGTAAGATGTATTTGGTTAATTTATCTTCTAAATAATCTATGCTAACTTGATCTGTAGGCATTGTAGTAATATCTTGAGATGTCACGGTTCCGAAGAACATTGGATAATAGAATTTAAAATCTATGTCCGTCTGATTTGTATATTCTTCGTCTACATTATTTTCATCCTCAACCACCCACGTAGTTTTCAAAGTATACAATGTATCATTTTTTACCCCATTGATTCTAAATGTATTAAAGTTTGGATCCAACCCTTGAACATCTGTAGTTGGGTAGATATCAATTTTATCTACATCTACTAGTTGTCCATTATATTTGTTGATCAATTCCCACTTTATTAAAAGATTAACTGGTTCTTGCTCTCCTTCATTTAATCTCTCATAATATTTTTTCTCACCATTCTCGATAGGATAAGCTGTTAGTGCTAAGGCTGTATCGACACCTATCAAAGTTGTCAAATTATTCATAACCACGTCATCTGAGTATGGTTCATGTTCTATATTCCCATTTGGTACTGTAACTCCGGTATTTTTACCGTTTACGAACCAATATTTCTTACCATTTACATCTAATAAGTATGGTACATTCGTTTTAGAATTTTGGAATATATTTAACGTAGTTTTTAGTGATTTTGATGTAAATACTTGATCTTTAACTACGTTCTTCATTTCGAGCAAGTTATCTGCCATCGCACCTAACAATTTACTCAACTCAGCCATCTCTCCTCCATTCAACTCACTCACTGTGGTTTGTATGGAATCTGAATTAGGTACTACTGAAAATCTTGAACATATTCTAATACCATAAGATGTACCGGAATCATAGATAGAATCATTACTAACCCATTTGGTAATGATATTCGTCATTTCTCCGTCTACAAACATACCAGGTACATACATGCCCATCGGAATATTCTTATATAGTACGACTGAATTTCCATCAGATTGGACGGATAATATATCATATAATATTATTATACCATTTATTGCGTACGAATTCACGTCTAATCTAATCGAATCTCCTTCTAAATCAAGTACATATCGTCGATCAAATTCGTACGTACAACCAGGTAAAATTCTCCCATCTAAAGGCATGTTTGGTACGTCTTTTTCGTCATAACCTTCGATCAACTTATTTTGATTCGTAACGTATTTATAATCAACGAGTTCTTGGCATCTAACCCTACTACGAGCAGCTGAATTCGGAATATAACAATATATCTCACTATATCCCATACCATCCACTTCTTCAAAATTCTGGATATTGATATCTCCGATACACATTATTTCCTTAACCCAATCACCATCATCATCATGTACGATATTCAATAATTTAGCTTCACCCAGTGCATTCCAAAATAAATTAGAAGATGTTTCTGGAGTATAATTTTCTAGATGTGATTTACAATAAGCCACACTATTTTCAAATTTATTTTGAAGATATTGTGGTAGAGTTATATTCAAATCACTACCATCATTTTGACTAATCCCAGATGGTTCGAAATTTGAATAATCTATATTCATAGCCACGAATCTACTCGGAACAACGCGATATCCGTGACCGTGGGCATTATTTTTTGTCAAATCCTCTGCCCATTGCGAGAATACAAATATATTACCTGTATTCTTAGTTAATTTTTTAAATAAATTACAAACGGCCATTTGTTTTTTAATTTTCTTTCTGTTCAAATAATAAGTTTTTTTGGTGGTAATATACATGAAGTTAATTTGAAATCACTATAGTATTATTATAAATGCATAAAAATAAATACAAACCGAAAAATGAGTTTACCTAATTACTTGACAAATATAAAATCATCTGGACTTTATAGATTTGTATGGGATAAGTCTCAGGTACCTGCTCCGACAGCAGAGACCTTACGGGTATTAATTGGTTATAGTGAAAAAGGGTTGTTTAATACACCGGTTTATGTAGAATCAGAATCAGATTTTATATCTATCTTTGGTGATAC
>JAFYOM010000143.1 GCA_017560165.1 Parabacteroides sp. | reverse complement strand
TTACCCCCAACTGATCTTTCAATACAGCCAAGACACTACTTAACGGAGCATTTCCGGCTCGTTCACCCAAGCCGTTTAAGGTCGTATGAAGCCCTCCTATTCCCGCACGGACTGCAGAATAGACATTTGCCACCGCTAAATCATAGTCATTATGGGCATGAAAATCAAATCGCAAATAGGGATAACGTGTGATCATATCCTTACAATAATCATACGTGTTGCTGGGATTGAGTACCCCCAATGTATCCGGAAGCATATACCGTTTGATAGGCAAATCTTTAAGCGCATCCATAAACTGATAAACATACGCTGGAGAATGTTTGATACCATTCGACCAATCTTCCAAATAGACATTCACATCAATCCCCCATTCAGTCGCCAGGTTTACGACAGATCGAATATCAGCAAAATGTTGTTCTGGTGTCTTATGGAGCTGCTCTGTCACATGTTTATAAGAGCCTTTACAAAGCAAATTCACCACTTTGCAGCCAGCCTCCTTAATCCAACGTAATGACACATCCCCATCCACAAAACCAAGGACCTCTAATCTCTGAATATAGCCGGTACGCTCCGCCCATGCTGCAATACGCTTTACCGCCTCAAACTCCCCATCTGAAACCCGAGCCGAAGCAATCTCTATTCGATTCACACCCAAATCCAATAGAGCTTGAGCAATACTTAACTTTTCGTGTGAAGCAAAAGAGACTCCGGACGTTTGCTCTCCATCACGCAAGGTGGTATCCATTATTTCAATCATAGTCCTCTATTTTCTATTTGCTTCAAATGCCTCAATCTTCTCTTTGTTGGACAATAAATAATCAATATCATCCAATCCATTGACAAGAGAATCTTTCTTATAGGCATTGATTTCAAAATATTCAGTTCTTCCTGTCGCTTTGTTTGTGATAGTCTGTGCCGGTAAATTCACCTCAACCTCCATCTTTGGATCTGCATAAATCGAGTCAAAAAGTTCTGCCAAAAATGCCTCACTCACAACTACCGGAAGGACAAAATTGTTCAATTCATTATTTTTATGAATATCTGCAAAGAAACTAGAGACAACCACTCGAAAGCCATAATCAGCAATAGCCCAAGCTGCATGTTCCCGACTAGATCCGGAACCAAAATTTTTTCCTGCCACTAAGACTTGACCTCCATAAGTAGGATCATTCAAGACGAATGAATCTATCTTATTACCCTGTTTGTCATATCGCCAATCCCGAAACAGATTCTCCCCAAATCCTTTTTTATCTGTTGCTTTCAAAAAACGAGCCGGGATAATCTGATCCGTATCCACATTTTCTAAAGGTAAAGGGACACAAGTAGATGTTCTGATATCGAATTTCTGTTTCATCTTTCTTTCATTTTCTGTTTATAAAAAAAGTCTTGGATCTGTAATTTCACCAGTAATGGCTGCAGCAGCTGCTACCAAAGGACCTGCAAGAATCGTACGAGCTCCAGGCCCTTGACGCCCTTCAAAATTACGGTTACTTGTTGATACGGCATATTTTCCTGCTGGAATTTTATCATCATTCATCGCCAAACAAGCAGAACATCCCGGTTGTCGTAATTGAAAACCGGCCTCTTCGAATATTTTATCCAATCCCTCTTCACGTATTTGCGCTTCCACCATCCATGAGCCTGGCACTAACCAAGCAATTACATGTTCTGCTTTTCTATGACCTTTTACAATAGAGGCAAACGCACGGAAATCTTCTATTCGTCCATTCGTACAAGAGCCCAAAAAGACATAATCAATTTTTTTCCCTAATAGAACCTCACCAGCTTCAAATCCCATGTAATTCATTGCCTTATTAAAAGAGGCCTTTTCAACGTCACTCATACCCTCTACTGTCGGAATATGACTTGTGATACCCATACCCATTCCCGGATTTGTTCCGTAAGTAATCATTGGTTCTATATCAGCCGCATTAAAAAGAAGTTCTTTATCAAAAACTGCATCCTCATCACTTTTCAAGGTTCTCCAATAGGAAACCGCCTTATCCCAATCCTCACCGGAAGGAGCATTCTCTCGTCCTTTCAGATAAGCAAATGTGGTCTCATCCGGAGCAATCATTCCTCCACGAGCTCCCATCTCTATCGAAAGATTACACAACGTCAGTCGTCCTTCCATCGTCAGATTTCGGATAGTAGATCCTGCATATTCAATGAAATATCCGGTAGCTCCACTTGTTGTGACCTTCGACATGATATATAGTGCTACATCTTTCGCTGTCACCCCTTTTCCTAAGAGCCCCTCCATACGGATACGCATTGTTTTAGGCTTGGTTTGCAAAATACATTGGGAAGCCATCACCATTTCTACCTCACTCGTTCCAATACCAAACGCAACAGCACCTACCGCTCCATGTGTAGAGGTATGCGAATCTCCACAAACGATTGTCATCCCTGGTAAAGTCAAACCTCGTTCCGGACCAACGACATGGATAATTCCATTCCGTGAATCCATCATACCATAATGCGTCAAACCAAAATCAGCTGCATTTTTAGCTAATGTATCAACCTGCTTCTTTGAAACCGGATCTTCAATTGGCTTATCCTGATCATGTGTCGGCGTGTTATGATCCGGCATACAATAAATACGTTCAGGACGAAGCGGTTTCAAACCTCGTGCTCGCAAACCCTCAAAAGCCTGTGGACTAGTAACTTCATGACAGTATAATCGGTCTATATAAAGTTGCGTAGGTCCCTCTTTGATCTCTGTTACCACATGAGAATTCCAAATTTTATCAAACAACGTACTTGCCATAACTTTATCCGTATCAATTATTGCTCAAATTTATTAATTGCATCAATAAAAGCCTCAACTGAAGCCGCTATAATATCTGTATTGGCTGCAAAACCATAATAACGATTACCATTATATTCCACCTGCATATGTACTTTACCCATATCATCACTACCCTTATCAATGGCCTGAATCAAAAATTCTTGGATAGTCATCGTTCGATGAATAATTTTCTTCACTGCAGAAATAGCCGCATCAACCGGACCATTACCGGAAGCTGCTGCTTCAAATTTCTCTCCTGCAATATTCAAACAAACACTGGCTACAGATTGAAGTCCTACCCCTGAGGTTACTTGCAAATATTCCAACTTGATACGATGTGAAGCCATACGATCTTTTCCAACCAACATTAACACATCGTCGTCATTAATATCCCTCTTACGATCAGCCAAACGTAAAAACTCTTCATAAACTTTATCCAACTTTTCTTGAGACAAATCAACACCCAATACCTGCAAACGATGTTTCAATGCTGCTCGTCCACTTCGTGCAGTCAAGACTATCGCATTATCATCTATCCCCACATCTTTAGGGTCAATAATCTCATAACTTTCCCGGTTCTTCAAGACCCCATCTTGATGAATACCTGATGAATGAGCAAAAGCATTCCGCCCTACAATTGCTTTATTAGGCTGAATAGGCATATTCATCAAACTTGAAACGGTACGGCTCACTCCATAAATCTTTGTTGTATTGATATTGGTTATAATATCCTTTTCTCTGTGACTCTTAAAAATCATTGCAATCTCTTCCAAAGAGGTATTACCGGCTCGCTCTCCAATACCGTTCATGGTTACCTCTACCTGTCGAGCTCCATTTAAAACTCCTTGTACAGTATTGGCTGTTGCCATTCCTAAATCATTGTGGCAATGTGTCGAAAGTATCGCTTTTTCAATACCATCCACATGTTCCATCAGATATTTAATCTTTGCTCCATATTCATCCGGCAAACAGTAACCGGTTGTATCCGGGATATTAACAACCGTTGCTCCTGCTTTAATCACCGCTTCTACTACACGAGCCAAATAAACATTATCTGTACGACCTGCATCCTCACAATAAAATTCAACATCCTCTACATACCTCTTTGCATATTTCGTTGCAGCAATGGCTCTCTCCAATATCTCATCCTGAGTTGAATTAAATTTATATTTGATATGATAATCGGATGTACCTATACCGGTATGAATACGGGCACGTTTGGCATATTTTAAGGCATCTGCTGCTACATCGATATCTTTTTCGATAGCGCGAGTCAACGCACAAATAGTCGGCCATGTTACTGCTTTAGAAATTTCAACCACACTATTAAAATCCCCCGGACTTGAAACCGGGAATCCCGCTTCAATCACATCAACACCTAACTCTTCTAAAGCTCTTGCCACTTGAATTTTTTCAATACTATTCAACTGACAACCCGGTACCTGCTCCCCATCACGTAATGTCGTATCAAAAACAAATAATCTGTCTGACATAATTTTATTACCTTAATTGTTTCTACCCAAATCCTCTTAATAAAAAAGCCTCTCTCACCGGGAAGTGAGAAAGGCTCTTTTCTATATTTTCTATAAACAAAAAATTACACATACAGTCTCACTTCCCATCCTGTTTCCAGAGTAGAATAATAGATAGAGAAATAATAAGGCTGTTTTGAATTTCTTGTTTCATTTTTTTCTTTATTAAAACGATGCAAATATACTGTTTCTTTTTTACCGAACAATATAAATTGATGTTTTTTTTAATCAAATTCTTACAAAAAGACATTATTCAAACAGTAATAAACACAATTCATA
>JAFYOM010000142.1 GCA_017560165.1 Parabacteroides sp. | reverse complement strand
TGATAAGAATGAAAAAGGGGAATTCGATCTCCATCGTGAAGGCGGACATTCCGAATTCCGTATCTTACATCACAAAGACAATACAGGGGCCGAAATCCAACTTAGTTTGATTGAAGCAATTAAAAAACATCCTAATATCACAATCTTCAACCATCATTTCGCTGTAGAAATCATCACCCAACACCATTTAGGCATTATCGTAACCCGCCGAACACCCGGTATCAAATGTTATGGAGCCTATATCTTAGATGAAAAAAGTGGAAGAGTAGATACATTCCTATCGAAAGTAACAGTAATGGCTACCGGAGGTTGTGAAGCTGTTTACCGTAATACCACTAATCCACTTATCGCTACCGGTGATGGTGTTGCGATGGTTTATCGTGCAAAAGGAGCTGTAGAAAACATGGAATTTATCCAATTCCATCCTACTGCCCTCTTTAATCCGGGTACTCGCCCTTGCTTCTTAATCACAGAAGCCATGCGTGGTTATGGAGGAGTTCTTCGTACTTTGGACGGAAAAGAATTCATGCAAAAATATGACAAACGTCTATCTCTTGCCCCTCGTGATATCGTAGCTCGTGCTATTGATAATGAAATGAAGCTAAGAGGAGAAGATCACGTTTATCTGGATGTTACACACAAAGATCCGGAAGAGACAAAAAAACATTTCCCTAATATCTACAAAAAGTGTTTGAGTATCGGTATTGATATCACCAAAGATTACATTCCGGTAGCACCTGCTGCCCATTATTTATGCGGGGGTATCAAAGTAAATCTAAACGGACAATCAAGTATCAATCGTCTATATGCTATCGGAGAATGTTCTTGTACAGGTCTTCACGGTGGAAACCGTTTGGCTTCTAACTCATTAATAGAAGCAGTAGTATATGCCGATGCTGCAGCAAAACATATTCTTAGCGTACTTGAACGCTATGATTTCAATACTGATATACCTGAATGGAATGATGAGGGAACGATTTCAACAGAAGAACGTGTATTGATTACACAGAGTATGAAAGAGGTAAACCAAATCATGGAAGCTTATGTAGGTATTGTTCGCAGTAATACCCGTTTAACACGTGCTTGGAATCGTTTAGACATTTTATACGAAGAAACAGAAGCACTATTCAAACGTAGCAAAGCATCCAAAGAATTATGTGAATTACGTAATATGATTAATGTGGGTTATTTGATTACACGTCAAGCTATGGAGCGTAAAGAAAGTCGAGGATTACATTATACAATTGATTATCCCCCAATAAAAAAAGAGAGTTTATAAAACTCTCTTTTTTATTTTCTTATTTAATAATTCTGTTTCATTGGTTCGAAATAAGCTTGTGGATGAGCACATGCCGGACATTTTCCCGGAGCAGTCTTACCTTCATGTACATAACCACAGTTACGACATTGCCACAAAATAGCTTCATCTTTTTCAAATACTTTACCTTCTACTACGTTTGCCAATAATTTGCGGTAACGTCTTTCGTGTTCAGCTTCCACTTTCGCAATCATACGGAAAGCAACTGCAATTTCTTTGAAACCTTCTTCTTCTGCAATATCAGCAAATTCAGGATATAAATCAACCCATTCTTCGTTTTCACCATCTGCTGCTGCTGCTAAATTTTCAGCTGTTGTACCAATTATTCCGGCAGGATAAGAAGCTGTTATTTCAACCATACCACCTTCCAAGAATTTAAAGAAACGTTTAGCATGTTCTTTTTCTTGTTCAGCAGTTTCCATAAAAACACCTGCAATTTGTTCATAACCTTCCTTTTTTGCTACACTTGCAAAAAATGTATAACGACTTCTTGCTTGAGATTCTCCAGCAAAAGATTTCAATAAGTTCTGTTCTGTACGAGTACCTTTAATACTTTTTTCCATAACACTAAATCTTAAAAATTTATATTATAATCGCTTTTCTCATTAAGAATGGTTCAAAGATACATATTTGTTTGATGATTTTACAAATCTATCCTCATAGAATCTATTCATATATTCATAAATAAAATTGATTACATATCCTTTTATAACATCGAAAACCAAGTATTAACCAATCGTATTTTATAATAAATGATAAAATGTTTATATAAAATTCACTACCTTTGCCGCGTTTTTTAAAATAGGCAGAAAGATGAAGAATAGGTTTGATTTTCAGCCCAAATTAATATCGTCGCTGAAAAATTACTCGAAAGAGAAATTCATGACCGACCTTATGGCCGGTATCATTGTTGGTATCGTAGCTCTTCCTTTGGCTATTGCTTTTGGTATTGCATCCGGAGTAAGCCCAGAAAAGGGGTTGATTACAGCTATCATTGGTGGATTCATTGTCTCTTTATTAGGAGGAAATAATGTTCAAATCGGTGGTCCGACCGGTGCTTTCATTGTAATTGTATATGGTATCATTCAGAACTTTGGTATTGAAGGATTAGCCATTGCAACCATTGTAGCTGGTATTATTTTGGTTATTATGGGGATTTTTAAATTAGGTACAGTTATTAAGTTCATCCCCTACCCAATTGTTGTTGGTTTTACCAGTGGTATCGCCTTGACAATCTTTACGACACAGATGAAAGACCTTTTTGGTTTGACTATGGACAAAGTTCCGGCTGATTTTATTTCCAAATGGATTGCTTATTTCCAACACATGGATACAATAAATGTTTGGTCTCTAATCATCGGACTTGCTAGCATTGTAATTATTGCCATTACTCCGAAATTTTCTAAAAAGATACCAGGTTCTTTAGTCGCTATCATCCTAATGACCATTGTTGCTTATGTAATGCGTAACTATTTAGGAATCAATGGTATTGAAACGATTGGAGACAGATTTACAATCAATGCCTCTTTACCCGGACCGGAAACCATCCATTTCAACATGGAGACCATTAATCTATTGCTTCCTTCTGCATTTACAATTGCGATGTTGGGGGCTATCGAATCATTACTTTCCGCAACAGTTGCAGATGGTGTAACAGGTGATAAACATAATTCTAATACAGAATTGATGGCTCAAGGTGCTGCCAATATCATCGTTCCTATCTTCGGAGGTATCCCTGTAACAGGTGCCATTGCCCGTACTATGACCAATATCAATAACGGTGGTCGCACACCAATAGCCGGTATCATTCATGCAATTGTTTTGTTATTGATTCTGCTTTTCTTAGGACCGTTAACCAAACACATTCCAATGGCTTGTTTGGCCGGTGTATTGATCATCGTCTCTTACAACATGAGTGAATGGCGTACCTTCCGTTCATTGATGAAGAACCCCAAAAGTGATGTATCGGTATTGTTAGTTACATTTTTCTTGACTGTTATCTTCGACTTAACCATTGCTATTGAAGTTGGTTTGTTGATTGCCATGTTCTTATTCATGAAACGTGTAGCTGAAACAACTCATTTCTCAGTAGTAAAAGATGAAATCGACCTATCAGACGAAGGAGAAATTCACCACGACGAAGAGATTCTTTCTTTACCTAAAGGGGTAGAGGTTTATGAAATCGATGGTCCATTCTTCTTTGGTGTAGCCAGCCGATTCGATGATATTATGCATAATATTGCAGATAAACCTCAAATCCGAATTATCCGTATGCGTAAAGTTCCATTTATGGACTCTACCGGATTACACAACTTGGAAAATCTTTACCGTTTATCTCAATCGGATAACATCCACATGATTCTTTCCGGAGTAAACGATCAAGTTCGTCGTGTACTTGTCAAATCAGGATTTGATAAAAAGATCGGAACAGAAAATATCTGTAGCAATATCAATGAAGCTGTAGAAAAAGCTTGGCAAGCTGTTAAATAAGATAAAAAGACATTCTATTATTTTGGAATAAGGTGTAGCAATCATTTTGTTACACCTTTATTTTTATCTTTTCACTTGTTAAATAATATGTATATTTGCAGCATATCAATTAATAAAGTGTACTATTCAATGAATAAAAACTATCTTTTTACCCTTATAAGTCTACTCCTATTTGCTATAGGAATTATAAATCCGGAACTCTTATCTGCACAAATCAGTGAAGGCGGTACTCCTTCTTCCTTTCAATATAACAACCGATTAAAAAGCAGTTTGCCTATCAAACAAATTCCTATTGATTTCAGTGTGGAAGATTTGAAAATGGTAGACGAATGGCAAGTCAGCCAAGGAGCACCATTAAAGATAGGAGTATTTATTGATACCGATCTTTCCATTGATACCGATGGTCATTGGACTGCTTTACCCAATGGAAAATATATATGGCAATTAAGAATCCAAGCAAAAGAGGCACTTGCCTTAATGCTTAGTTTCAAAGAGTTTTATATTCCAGAAAAGGGTAAATTGTATATTTACAATGCTGACAAAACACATCTGATAGGAGCTTTCACCCATCAGACAAATCCTTCTACCTCAGAGTATGCCACAGAGTTTATTGCTGGTGATGATATTATCCTTGAATATGAAACGGACAACCGAACAAACCAATTACCTCGCCTATCAATAGACGGTATTGGCTATGGATATAACCATCTTTCCATTACTCAAACCAAAGATGGTGTCGGTCCCGGTAGTTCAGGTTCATGTATGGTAAACATCAATTGTTCAGAAGGAAATGCTTGGCAGACAGAAAAAAATGGTGTCTGTCTGATCACTTTCACCGTCAATAATTATATTTATTACTGTTCCGGTTCTGTTGTAAACAACACAGCGGAAGATTTGAAACCATACGTTTTATCAGCTTATCATTGTATCAATATAGACAGTACGGCTATCAGTCAAAAAGATTTGAATAAGTCCATCTTTTATTTCCATTTCGAACGTACAGGATGCGAAAATAAATCAACGGTTGCTGCCTATAAAACAATGGTTGGCTGTAAAAAGGTCGCTCATACCCCTTTAAACGGAGGTTCAGATGGTTTGCTGTTGCTTTTAAATGATTCCATACCCGAAAACTACAATGTCTATTATAACGGTTGGGATAGAAGTGATAAGGCTGCTACTTCCGGTGTAGGAATCCATCACCCATCCGGTGATTACATGAAAATTTCTACCTTTAAAAAAGCTGCAACTTCCTATACGTGGTTCAGTGACAATACTTTCGGCGCATCTAAAGCTCATTGGAATGTAACATTCAATTCTACTATAAACGGACATGGAGTAACAGAAGGAGGTTCATCCGGTTCTCCCCTATTCAACCAAAACAGACTGATTGTAGGAACGCTCAGTGGAGGAAATTCCTCTTGTAACTATCCGGAAGGAACCAATTACTATGGTAAGTTGTATTACCATTGGGACAAATATAGTAAAGCCGATACAGCTCGTATGGACATCTATTTGGATCCCATTCAAAGTGGAGTTACTCAATTAGCCGGACGTTATGCCTCTACTCCTAAAGAAGCTCCAACAGATCTCGTTTTGATCTATAAAAACCAAGAGGTGCAATTGACTTGGAAAGCTCCTGATTCAGAAGAAAAACCTGTCAAATATGCGATTTATAGAAACAACGAATTCATAGATTATAGTACAATCACCTCCTATTCAGATCAAGAACCGGAAATAGGAACCCAACAGTATGGCGTATCGGCTATTTATGCTGATGAAAAAGAATCACCTACAACCAACAAGTCTATCTATGTGTATGAACTTAAAACACCAACAGAAATAACTGCAAAAGCCAATAATAACGAAGTAATAGTTCGTTGGAAAGCTCCTATTTTCGAACAAATGATTTATTGGGGAATAGGTTCAGCTTATCAAATGGTCAGTTTTGGTAGAGATTTCTATTTCGGACAAAGATGGGAACCTACTGATCTACGACCATTACATCAAAACTTGATTCGTTCAGTTCTTTTTCTTCCGACAGAAGGATCAACCTACTCCTTATTTATCAAACAGGGAAATCGGAAATATACACAAGTATTGAAAAATTTAATTTATGAAGAGGTCAATACAATCGAACTGAAACAACCTTTTACCATCGATGCCTCCAAAGATCTGATAATAGCTTTCTATGCCAATCCTACTAAAGAAGGTGCTTATCCCGCTATTATTGACGAAGGACCGGCTATCCATGAAAAAGGAAATTTGGTTTCTATCGATGGTGAAACATGGGAATATTACTATGCTCCACCTGAAGATGACTTCAACTTTTTACTTGCAGCCGTTGTTTCTTCGGAAGAGGGAGAATTGACGGAGACAAAATCCGTTGCAGCAAACAATGTCCCTCTCCTATTAACAAGATCAACCGCACAAATCCGAAGTGCAGAGATAAAAACAGAAGAGGGAACAAACCCGTCTCTTCGTTCTTTACAGACAAATGCATTTCCTGAAATAACCGGTTACCATATCTATCGTAATAACCAGAAGATTGGCCAAGTAGCTCATAAATCGATTACTGAATACATCGATAAACAGATACCTTTCACTTCTGTTTCTTATCAGGTATCCACTTTATACAAAGACAATGAAAGTCCAAAAAGTGAAGCCAGTGCGGAAATAAGTGTGAATAACGAAAATCTATCTCTTTCAGAAATCTCTATTCATCCTATTTCATTTACCTCACAGATACAGATAAACGGACATGAAAAGGTACATCTATTAGAGATTCTTTCAGCTGACGGAAAACAGGTTCTTACTCAAAAACAACCAAGTTCCATCATCTATACCGGTTCATTCCCTGTCGGACTCTATTTCTTCCGCTTTCATACGGATCAAGGAGTACAAGTAATCAAAGGAATCAAAAGTAAATGACAATCTGTCATGCTTCATAACATCCTTTAGATAGAGAAAGGGCAAGAATGGGGAGTAACCTCCTGTTTCTTGCCCTTTTTCTATGAATTTAATGACTACAAAATTTTATCTTCCTAGCTATGAAAAAATTTTTCCCTGGGCAGGGAGATAAAATTAGTCGGCATCTATTTTCAATTACATCGGAGGTAATTAGAAATAAGTCCGAGGTAATTTTTCACACCCTCTTAAAAGGTCAAAAACAACCCTCTGATTTCGGCAGTATTTCCGACCGATGAGTCGGTCGATTCCTTTTGAGCGATTCTCAACGAGTTCAACTTTTCCACTTTTTAAGCAAATCAGGCCTTTTGCTGACAATCCGAAAAGAGAAAGACCATTCCCCGCCGAGGGAGTAGGAAGAGGTGTTACAAAAAACAAAGAAAATGTAACAAACAGAAAGTAGGAATCTGTTTCAAATT
>JAFYOM010000141.1 GCA_017560165.1 Parabacteroides sp. | reverse complement strand
TTGGGAAATTACGTGAATTTATCGCAGATAGAGTCTTAAAAGATGATTGGTGGGAAAATGTTAGCAATGAACGATTTAATGATTATATAATCAAACCTATCTACGAAGGAATGACGTTACGAGAAAAAGTTATCCAAACAGCTATGAATAATACAGTGAAACGTGTTCATCAAGCTATGGAAAGCTTTATCCATAATAGTAATAATATTCATAGTAGAGGTGGTAATCAGGTAGTATTCAGCTCATTAAACTATGGAACTGATACGAGTGCGGAGGGAAGATGTATTATCCGCGAACTATTATTAACAACTGAGAATGGAGTTGGTAATGGTGCAACTGCAATCTTCCCCATTCAAATTTGGAAGATGAAATCAGGAGTATCTGTAGATCCAGGAGATCCTAATTATGATCTATATAAGTTGAGTTGGAGGGTAAGTGCTCGCCGTTTCTTTCCGAATTATTTAAATTTGGATTCATCATATAATACAGATGAAAGATGGGATGTTGAAGATCCCAAACGCTACAAATATGAAGTAGCTACAATGGGTTGATTTTTGGCTCATTTAAAACCTTGTGAACGAACTTAATGTTCGGTGTGACGAAAGTTGCTAACGGTATCAGTTAAATAAGCGCTGGGAAGTGACGAATACGCTGACTAAGAGATCCTAAGGTGTTTGTAAAACATAGCTGGTAATACCGTGCTAAGGTCAGTTCTTTGAAATGTTGTATATGCAATTTAAACCTGAGTGTAAGAAAACATATTATTTAAATAAATGATAATATGTTTGGATATATTTATATTACAACCAATAAAGTTAACGGAAAACAATATATCGGTAAAAAAACTTCACAAAAATTTGATCCAACATATCTCGGTAGTGGGATCAAACTAAAAGAAGCCGTTAAAAAGTATGGGAGTGAGAATTTTTCGGTTCATATATTATGCGAATGTAATTCTAGAGAAGAATTGAATTCAAAGGAAATAGAATATATTGATCATTTTGGTGCTTATAAATCTTCTAATTTTTATAATATATCAGCCGGTGGGGATGGCGGTAATACATACGCAGGTAAATCAGATTCTGAAATGAGAGAAATTAGTAAAAAAATATCAATAGCTAATTCGGGTTCAAATAATGGGAATAAAGGTCAATATGTTGGGCCAAAAAATAGTATGTATGGTAAAAAGCATACATTGGAAACTCGGAGGAAGATATCTGAATCTTTGAAAAAATCAAACGTAGATCGCAGTCATCCATGGACAGTTGAGAGTGAAGAAAAAAGATCTAATACTTTAAAAAGATTTAAAAGATATTGGAAGGTTACTAGGTTAAGTGATGGTTCAATTTTTGAAAACTTTACAAATAGAATGATTTGGATTAAATCTGTTGACAAAGAATCATATGATAAGCTGACAAAATTGGACAAAAATCAATTGATAAGAGATGGGGTATTGGAGATAGGAAATTTGGTCATCAAAACCACGATGATTGATACATTTGATTTATCAAAAGCCGATATAGATTGTTATAATAAATTGCACGAGGAGTTTAAAAGTTACGTATACAACAAAAGACTTAAATTTTTGAAAGATATCAGAGCATATAAGTCTAACATTAACTGACAAAGTGTAACGACTATCGAAAGCACATATTTGAAGAAATATCAAATATAGGAAGTGAGTAGAGTAGATGGTAAACATCGAAGCGCAAGGGGATTGTTGTTTGGTGGTAGAACAATAATTCAAGAGATAGTCTGAACCAAGTTCATTTTTGAATGTTTTCGAAAGATTACAATGGTTTGTGTAGAACACGTGTATATGAGAATCGTTACGGAGAAAAAACTTCCATAGGTCGTGGTAATTTAAGTTTTACAACTATCAACCTTCCAAAACTAGCTATTGAAGCAGCTATCGAAGATGGTTATTTAAAGCAAGTTGATGGTGTTTGGCAGTTTGACGAATCCAAATTAAATCAAGAAGATGTAATGGGAAGAATCGCCAGATTTTGGAGTAAATTAGAAGGAATGGTTGAATTAGCTGGTAAACAATTGGATGAAAGATTCCAATATCAGAAAACTGCACTGGCAAAACAATTCCCGTTATTGATGTCAGGTATGTGGAATGGCTCTGAAAATTTGAAACCAAACGATAACATCGAACCTGTATTGAATCAAGGAACATTGGGTATAGGATTTATAGGATTGGCTGAAGCTTTAATATCATTACTAGGTAGACATCATGGGGAAGATAAAATCGCACAAGCAGTTGGTCTCAAGACTGTACAATTGATGAATGATGTTAAAAATAGAGTCTGCGATAAGTATCAACATAATTATGCTATCTTAGCCACTCCAGCGGAAGGTTTGTCAGGTTATTTCACTCGAATCGATAAAAAAGAGTTTGGTGAGATACCAGGAGTAACTGATAAAGACTATTATACGAATTCGAATCATGTACCAGTCTACTATAAATGTACACCACAACATAAGGCTGAAATCGAATGCCCTTACCATAAATTAACAACAGGTGGACATATTTTCTACGTAGAGGTAGATGCGAATATGACTAAGAATCCAGAAGCCATCGATGTTATTAATAAGATAGCTCGGGAAAATGATGGAGGTTATATATCTATTAATCACAATCAAGGTAGATGTCCATATTGTAATTACGAATCAAATGAATTGAATATAGATAATTGCCCCCATTGTGGAACTAAAATGGATGTATTGGCACGTATTACAGGTTATTTAGTATCAACAACAGACCGTTGGAATTCAGGTAAGAAGGCCGAATTAGACGACAGAGTAAATCATATTTAAAGTAATTCATCAAAAATGAGGGAATTTTTTCCCTCATTTTATTTAATTTTTTCGTAAATTAGATATTTTAGATCAAACTAATAATTAATAATAGAAATGAAAACAGTATTTGAAGGAGTTGTAAATGGACAACGTTTTAACAATGTAAATGATTATAATAAAGCTATCACAGCTGCTATCAATAACGGTGAAGAGATCAATGCATCATCATCCACGAAAACAGTCTCTACACCACCAGCATCTCATCAAGGAATCTTAACATTAAATAATATCAATGAGAATTTATTAATTGGTATGGATCCCGAAGAATACTACGCAAACGGAAGTATTGACTTAGATGAATGGGAGAAAGCACTAGCTGATAATTATGATACTTTGAAAGATATAATCCCTCATCTAAGTTTTAAGGATTTGGAAGATTATCGTACGCAGATCGATTGGGTATTTGAACGTCTTTCGTCCGATGAAAATGAAATGTACTCATTTGCATTACAATGTGAAAAAGAGGAAGAATCTTTATTGAAACGATTAGAAGAACTTAAACAAAATTACGAGAAAAATCAGTTAATGCTCAAATTAAATGCTTCACTTCAAGCTCATTTCCACGATCTACATACATACGTATCAGATGAACTCGAGGTGATTTACGGTCGAGCAGCTAAAATGTGTGAAGAAAAGTGTAATCATGATGGAGATTGCAAATGTAATTGTGACGGAAAATGTCAATGTGGAGGAAATTGTAAATGTAAATCCGAAAAAATCAAAAAAGCATCAGAAGGAATCTATGCATTATTACATGAAATTTTCAAATAATGTTACAAAACAATAAGAAATCAATTATTTAAATAATATACGTACCGCTTTTGTCATAGTTGTTGTTATTTTATAGGTACGGAATTTTTAGGGTCCTGTCGTGATGATAGTACCCTTTTTTATTTTTAAATTAAAACCAATGAATAAATTAAGTTTTATAATTATAGCTATCTTGTTAGGATTGGTCGGATTGTTAACCAATCGATTATCTAATAAAAATGATGAACTTCAAAATGCGATCCAGAATTACAAGGCATCATCAGATACATTATCACAGATCAGATTAGAGAACAATCAACTCTTATACGAAAAGAATGCATATATATTAAAAGAATCTGAAATGATCGAGCAATTAGAACTTAATAAGTCTGAGATCAAAGGATTACAAAAAGAACTCAATTCTAAAATCGCATTATTAAATAGTATTCAAGGTAAAGTCAAAGTCGATACAATTATTACTAGAGATACTATGTATATGGTAGATTCTATTCGTTATATCGATTTTACATATAATGATAAATGGTTAAAACTCGTAGGTTCAACAGCCATAGACCCTCACCCATCTACTACAATTTCATCTATTGAAATTCCACTTTCGATCCAAACCGGCATCACAGAGTCTAATGTGATATTTGTTAAAACTGATAATCCATATATTAAAATAACTTCTATGGAGGGTGCAGTTGTGAGTCGTAAAAAAATCGAATTGAAACATGGAATATTTGTCGGGGCAGGATTTCAATATGGTCTATTTAATGGGAGGATGGATTTTGGACCACAGATAGGATACGGTCTACAAATTAAGTTTTAAAGATCTCAATTGAGATCTTTTTTTATCCTCATTTACTAAAGATTTTGTGATTCGTTGCTATATATATACATAATGATTTGAATTATGAAAATTAGAGAAATTTTAGAAGCTGTTAAATTAGCAGCAGGAACAAACGAGAAAAAGTCGATCATCGACCAAAACTTAAATGATGTTATTAAAAACATCTTCGCCGACACCTATGATACAAGTGTGAAATATAACATCAAAAGTATTCCAGAATCAACTAGATCAGGTCTATTAACCATTGATAATGACTATGACATGTTTAGAGCTGTATTGGGTAAATTATCTCGGAGAGAGGTGACAGGTAATGACGCAGTGAAGTATGTATTGAATTGGATTGAGAGTTATGTTGAAGAAGATCAAGTTTGGTTAAGAAAGATTATTGATCGAAATTTAAAGATCGGAGTATCATTAAGTAATTTTTCAGATATTTGTCAGGTTGTTGATGAGTTCACTGTAGCATTAGCTGAGAACTTGGATAAGGTTAAAGGTGTAGATCCTTTGGATGGAACGTATTTCGCTAGTCAAAAGTTAGATGGGACTCGATGTATTTGTTTTGTCGATATCGATGATGAATTAGAAATTGATATTACATTTAAATCAAGACAAGGTAAAGAATTTACAACCCTCGATAATCTTAAACCACACATTAAACAATTATTTATGATGTTTGGGTCAGGGAGCTGGGTATTAGACGGAGAATGTTGTATTATGATTGATGGTAAGGAGTCATTTAAAGCCATTATGAAAGAGATTAAACGTAAAGATCATACTATTGAACATCCATGTTATAAAGTATTTGATTTGTTAACTCGAGAGGAGTTTGAGGAGCGAGAATCTGATCGAATTTTTTCTGAAAGATTAAAGTGGTTAGTTTCAAATTGGTATGAGTCTGATGTTGATAATACATATGTAGATGTATTGGAACAAGAGAGAATCTGTGACCAAGAAACATTTGATAAGTGGTCAAATAAAGTAAAAGAATATGGCTGGGAAGGTTTTATGTTACGAAAAGATGTACCTTATAAAGGTGGTAGATCTAAAGATTTATTAAAAGTTAAAAAATTCCAAGATGCAGAATATAAAGTCGTAGATGTAGAAACCGGAGTAATGACATATAAGAAAGAAGGAGGGGGATCAGTTGAATTTACAGGTATCACAGCTCTGGGAATTATGCATAAAGGAAATAGAGTTGCTGTTGGTATCGGTTTATCAAGAGAACAAAGAATAAAATGGCTTGAGAATCCACAATTAATCATAGGTAAAACTATCACCGTTCAATATTTTGAAGAAACATCTAATAAGAATGGTAAGTATTCTTTGAGATTCCCGGCTTTAAAATACGTATACGAAGAAGAAAGAGATTGTTAACGGATATCTTTAGCGAAAAATTGATTCTCTAACATGAAATGAATGGTTTCATCTAATT
>JAFYOM010000140.1 GCA_017560165.1 Parabacteroides sp. | reverse complement strand
GTGAAATTCCCGAAGTAGATCGTTTTTATGGTAAATTTAATTGGAAAGAGTTACTGAATGATATCGGTAAATCGTACCAAAAAGAATTGGCAGCAGAACGTGTGTTGACAACTCCCAAGCATTATGCTTATATAAAAATTGCAGAAGGATGTAATCGAACCTGTTCCTATTGTGCTATTCCTATTTGTACTGGACATTATCAGTCTATTCCGATGGAGGAGATTGAGAAGGAGGTACGTTCTTTAGCTAAACAAGGGGTTAAAGAGTTTCAAATAATCGCTCAAGATTTAACCTATTATGGTTTAGATCTGTATAAACGATATGCTTTGCCTGAATTGGTAGAACGAATTTCTGACATTCCGGGAGTAGAATGGATTCGTTTACATTATGGTTACCCGGCTCATTTTCCGTATGACTTGCTTCGAGTAATGCGTGAACGTGATAATGTTTGTAAATATATGGATATTGCGTTGCAACATATAAGCGATCCGATGTTAAAAAAGATGCGTCGCAATATAACTAAGGATGAAACTTATGCATTGATAAAGCGTATGCGTGAGGAGGTTCCTGGACTTCATTTACGTACAACACTCATGGTGGGCCATCCGGGTGAGACAGACGAAGATTTTGAAGAGCTAGTCGATTTTGTCAAAGCGGTTCGTTTTGAACGTATGGGAGCTTTTGCTTATAGTCATGAAGAGGGTACCTATTCTTATAATCATTATCAAGATGATGTTGATGATGATATCAAACAAGAACGTTTGGATTATTTGATGCGTATACAAGAGAGAATCTCTACTGATATTAATAATGATAAGATTGGTCAAATATTGAAGGTGATTATTGATCGTGAGGAAGATGATTTCTATGTTGGACGTACAGAGTTTGATTCTCCTGAAGTTGATCCGGAAATATTGATAGCTAAAGAAAAACAATTGACTTTAGGATCGTTTTATCAGGTGAAAATTGATGATGCTCAGGCTTTTGATTTGTACGGTTCTGTCGTTGAATAGGATTAAAACGACAAAATAAATATTTAATTATTAATTAATATTGTTCCATAATCTATTAGAATGAAAAATAAAGAACTAATAGCCGAATTGTCTAACCGTTTAGGGTGGACAGTACAGGAGGTGACTGATACGCTTTCTGTCTTTAGTTCTGTAGTAAGTTCTCGTTTAGTAGATAATGATACTGTCCATTTACAGGGTTTTGGTGTCTTTGAAGTGAAAAAAAAGGCAGAACGTATATCTGTGAATCCCACTAATGGGAAACGTTATTTGGTACCACCGAAGTTAGTCCCCATTTTTAAACCTGGAACAACTATTAAGAACAAACTTAAAGATTTAACAAACCATGAATAATCGGCTGACCATACAAGATTTGGCTGCTTTGTTAGCCGATTATACCGGAAAAGATAAACAAAGCTGTGAACGCTTTTTGAGGGAATTTATAGCGATTGTTACTGAAGGAGTGTTTACTGATAAACTTGTCAAAATAAAAGGGATCGGTACTTTTAAAATTATTCCTGTAGAAAAACGTGAGAGCATTCATGTGAATACAGGAGAACGTTTTTTGATACCTGCACATTATAAGTTCTCATTTTTACCCGATAAAGAATTAAAAGAACAGGTCAATAAACCTTTTTCCTTTTTTGAAACAACTGAGTTGCAAGAAGATGTTGATTTTACAGATTTAGATGTCGTCTCTGATGAGTCTGAAGGAAAAGAAATAGATGCTGAATCGGTAGAAGAGGTAATACCGGAAAAACAAAAAACACAAATCGAAGAAAAAACGATTTCTGTTTCTTTACCAGAACAAACTTCTATTTTACCTCAATCGGAAGAAAAGATAGAGGTCTCTAAAGCTGTTCCTAATGTAGTATTAGATGTTCGACCTGTAATTGTTGAGCCCGATTTATGTGAAGAGCCGCAAAAGAAACAAGAAGAGTCTGTATATATTGAGCCGTTACAAAAAGAACCTGTGAAACCCAAACGCTCTTATAAAAAATGGATAGTGGCATTAATGGTTATATCTATTTTATTGCTGTTTATTAACGTGTTTCTTTTTTGGATGTGTGATTTCTTTACGAATAAACAAAATGTAGTGGAACATACAGGAACGGAAAAAATAATACATGTGGAAAAAAATGATGTAGATACGATAAAACAAGAGATTGCAACTGTTGATTCTCTTGTTATGGTTCCTACAAACGATTCTATACCGAAAGATACGATTCCGATGCAGATAGAACAATCGACAGTAAAACGTC
>JAFYOM010000139.1 GCA_017560165.1 Parabacteroides sp. | reverse complement strand
TTATATAATGCATGCGCATCTTGCCTGAGATATGGGCGGTAATTTCGTGTCCATTCTCCAACTCAACCCTGAACATAGCATTAGACAATGCTTCAACTATTGTTCCGTCTTGTTCTATTGCTGCTTGTTTTGCCATAAGTTATTTTTTTTAAATGTATTTATCTCCTAAAACTTCTTCTACGTATTTGAATGTTGACAATATATCGGGAGCTCCTTCTCGAACTGCTACACACAACTCATAATGTGCTGCGGGCTTGCGATCTCGTGTTCGTGCTGTCCAACCATCACGTTCAATTACTATGTTACGTGATCCCATATTTACCATGGGCTCTATTGCTATTACCATTCCTGAGCGTAATACAGGTCCACATCCTCGTCGTCCGAAGTTTGGCACTTCGGGTGCTTCGTGCATTTGTCGTCCGATTCCGTGTCCGCACATCTCTCGTACTAACGAGTATCCACGTTTTTCGCAATAGGTTTGAATTGCATTGCTTATATCGCCTATGCGATTACCTTCTATTGCTTGCTCTATTCCAACATATAACGACTCTTTGGTGGTTTTGAGTAAGCGTTTTACTTCGTAGCTTACTTCTCCTACAGGAAAGGTATATGTTGAGTCGGAATGAAATCCGTTTTTCAATACGCAAAAGTCTATCGATACTATGTCGCCATCTTTTAACTCTTTATCTGATGGTATTCCGTGCACTACTTGTTCGTTTACGGATGCACATATCGAATTTGGATAACCACTATATCCTAAACAACTTGGTACTCCTCCGTTGTCTCGGATATATTGTTCAGCTATCGAGTCGAGTTTTAGGGTAGTAACTCCCGGTGCAACCCATTTGGCTATTTCGCCCATTGTCTGTGCTAACAACAGGTTACTATCCCTCATTAACTCTATCTCTTCGTCTGTTTTAAGATAAATCATTTTATCTGACTTCGACTAGTATGCTGAAACAGAACCTTGACGTCCTTTTATTCTACCTGATTTCATCAATCCATCGTAGTGGTGCATCATTAAATGACTCTCTACTTGTTGTAGTGTGTCAAGAATTACTCCTACTAAAATCAATAGTGATGTTCCTCCGAAGAATTGTGCAAATTGACCACTGATTCCTGCTATTTCTGCAAAGGCAGGCATTATGGCTACTAATGCCAAGAATATTGATCCGGGTAGTGTTATTCGAGACATTATTGAATCGATATATTCAGCTGTTTTCTTTCCTGGTTTTATTCCTGGAATAAATCCATTATTGCGTTTCATATCCTCTGCCATTTGATTGGGTTGGATAGTAACTGCTGTGTAGAAATAGGTGAATGCTATAATCAATAATGCATATACGAAGTTATACCAGAATCCAGTATTGTCTGTAAATGCTTGTACAAATGAGCTTGACGAGGTTGCTGAGAATCCTACGATAGTTATAGGTATAAACATCAACGCTTGTGCAAAGATGATTGGCATTACTCCGGCACTGTTAACTTTTAGAGGGATGTATTGTCTTGCTCCTCCGTATTGTTTGTTTCCTACTATTCTTTTTGCATATTGCACTGGAATTTTACGTGTTCCTTGTACTAATAGAATAGATGCTGCTATTACAAACAATAAAACTGCTATCTCTGCAAGGAACATTACCAATCCTCCTCCAGCTGTTTCTGTTCTGTTTGCAAACTCTGCAACTAATGATTGTGGTAGTCGTGCAATAATACCTATCAAGATTATAAACGAAATACCGTTTCCTATACCTTTGTCAGTTATACGTTCTCCTAACCATAACACAAACATACTTCCGGCTGCCAATATGATTGTTGATGTAATCATAAACATTGCTCCATCGGGAAATGCTGCTCCGGTTGCACTTGATTGTGCTATTTGTGTTTTCAAGTTAACCAAGTATGATGGTGCTTGAATTAATAGGATACCTACTGTAAGGTAACGTGTATATTGATTCAATTTGCGACGTCCACTCTCGCCTTCGCGTTGCAATTTTTGGAAATAGGGTATTGCCATACCCAATAGCTGGATTACGATAGATGCCGAGATGTAGGGCATAATTCCCAATGCAAATATTGATGCATTCGAGAAGGCTCCTCCCGAGAACATATCTAACAACGCCATCAAACCTTCGCTTGTTTGGCCTCCTAATTTATCTAATGATACCGGGTCAATACCAGGTAGTACCACGTAAGATCCTACGCGGTACACCATTATTAACAATAGGGTTGTTAGAATTCTATATCGTAAGTCTTCTATCTTCCAAATGTTTTTTATTGTCTCTATCGCTCTCATATTGATTAGAGTTTAACGATTGTTCCTCCTACAGCTGTGATTGCTGCTTCGGCTGATTTTGAGAAAGCATTTGCTGCTACTTCAAGTTTTGCAGTCAATGTTCCGTTTCCTAATATTTTAACCAATTGGTTTTTAGTTACAAATCCAGCCTCGATTAGAGTGTTTACATCTATCTTCTCTAAACCTTTTGCCTCTGCAAGAGTTTGAATGGTTGTCAAGTTGATAGCTTTGTACTCAACATGGTTAGGATTTTTAAATCCAAATTTAGGCAAACGACGTTGAAGTGGCATTTGTCCTCCTTCAAATCCAAGTTTTCTGCTGTAACCTGAACGTTGTTTTGCTCCTTTGTGTCCTCTTGTTGAAGTTCCACCCATTCCTGAACCTGGTCCACGACCTATTCTTTTGCGGCTTTTTGTAGAACCTGCAGCAGGTTTTAAATTACTTAAATTCATATCTTTAATTTTTTCTTGTTCAAAAACAAATTATTCAGCTACTACTACCAAGTGTTTTACTTTCTCAACCATTCCTAATATTTGAGGAGTGGCTGTTTTCTCAACTGTTTGGTTTAGTTTACGTAATCCCAAAGCTTCAAGGGTTTTCTTTTGGACAGCCGGACATTTGATACTGCTCTTTACTTGTGTGATCTTTATTGTCTTCATTTTCTGTTCCTCCTAAGATTATCCTTTAAATACTTTTTCTACTGATACTCCACGGTTACATGCTACCATTGCTGCGTCACGCAACTCTGCTAATGCTACAAATGTAGCTTTTACCAAGTTGTGAGGGTTTGATGAACCTTTTGATTTTGCTAATACGTCGGTTACTCCCACACTCTCCAATACTGCACGCATCGCACCTCCTGCTTTTACTCCGGTACCGTGTGATGCTGGTTTGATTAGAACTTGAGCTCCTCCGAATTTTGCAAATTGCTCGTGAGGTATTGTTCCTTTATATACAGGAACTTTGATAAGGTTCTTTTTAGCTGACTCAACACCTTTTGCAATAGCAGCTGTTACCTCGCTGGCTTTTCCTAATCCGTAACCAACGATTCCTTTGCCGTCACCTACTACTACGATGGCTGAAAAGCTGAATGTACGACCTCCTTTTGTAACTTTTGTTACACGATTGATGTGTACCAATCTGTCTTTTAATTCCAAGTCGTTAGTTGACTTTACTCTGTTATATTTTACTGCCATTGTCGTTTAAAATTTAAGTCCACCCTTACGAGCTGCTTCTGCTAGCTCTTTTACACGGCCATGATAGAGGTAACCGTTACGGTCGAATACTACTGTTGTGATTCCTGCCTCTTGTGCCTTTTTTGCTATTAATTCTCCTACTTGTGCAGCTGCTGCTTTGTTATCGCCATCTGCCAAACCTTTTGATGATGCTGAAGCTAATGTTTTTCCAGCCAAATCGTCAATGATTTGTACGTAGATTTGTTTGTTGCTTCTGAACACAGTCATACGAGGAGTCTCAGCTGTTCCTGATATTTTACCACGTATGCGGGTTTTAATCTTAATTCTTCTTTCTATTTTAGTCATCATGATATTTACCTTTTAACGTGAATTATTTAGCACCAGCCGATTTACCTGATTTTCTGCGAATATACTCGCCAACAAATTTAATACCTTTTCCTTTGTATGGTTCGGGTTTACGGAATGTGCGAATTTTTGCACAAATAAGGCCGAGTAACTCTTTGTTGCATGACTCTAACAAGATAAGTGGGTTTTTATTTCTCTCACTTTTTGTTTCGAGTTTAACCTCATTAGGCAATTTTACATATATATCGTGTGAGAAACCGAGTGAAAGTTTTAGTACTTGACCATTGTTTTCTGCACGGTATCCAACACCTACTAATTCCAACTCTTTTTTGTAGCCTACCGATACTCCTGTTATCATATTGTTGATTAGGGCACGGTATAGTCCATGCAATGAACGTGATGCTTTTGAATCATCGGGACGTGTTACTGTTAGTTGTGCATCCTCTACGTTTACTGCTATTCCTCCGGTAATTGTTTGAGCCATTTCCCCTTTTGGTCCTTTTACCGATACTACGTTATCTTTTACTGTTACTGTTACGCCTGCGGGGATAGCGATAGGCAATTTTCCAATTCTTGACATAAATTTACCTCCTCTTTATTAATATACGTAACACAACACTTCACCTCCTACATTTAAGTTGCGTGCCTCTTTGTCGGTCATTACCCCTTTTGAAGTTGAAATAATTGCTATTCCTAAACCGTTAAGTACACGTGGCAACTCTTTGTGTCCGGCGTATTTACGCAAACCGGGAGAAGAAACTCTCTCCAACTTTTTGATTGCATTCACTTTGTTCACTGGATCGTATTTCAAGGCAATTTTGATTGTTCCTTGAGGACCCTCTTCTACAAACTTATAGTTAAGTATGTAACCTTTATCAAAAAGGATTTTTGTGATCTCTTTTTTAAGGTTTGATGCAGGTACTTCAACTACATTGTGTTGAGCTTTGATTGCATTTCTTAACCTTGTAAGATAATCTGCTATTGGATCTGTCATATTAAATAAATTTTAAATTGATTCGGACTACCCGAACAATATTTAACTCTCTCTTTTTTTTAATTTGTCAAGTTTCTACCAACTTGCTTTTTTTACTCCGGGAATTAATCCTGCTGATGCCATTTCACGGAATTGAATACGTGAAATACCGAATTGACGCATATATCCTTTTGGACGTCCTGTCAATTTACAACGGTTGTGTAGTCTTACACTTGAGGCATTACGAGGGATTAATTGAAGAGCTTCATAGTTACCTTCTGCTTTAAGTTGTGCTTTTTTCGCAGCGTATTTTGCAACTAATTTAGCTCTTTTTACCTCGCGAGCTTTCATTGATTCTTTTGCCATAGTTTAGCTCTTTTTGATGTTTTTAAAAGGTAATCCAAACTCTTTTAATAATGCATATCCCTCTTCGTCAGTGTTTGCACTTGTTACGAATGTGATATTCATACCATTGATTTTGTTGATAGAGTCGATGTTTATCTCGGGGAAGATGATTTGCTCTTGAATTCCGAGTGTGTAGTTTCCTCTACCATCTAATTTGCTTTCGATTCCTTTGAAGTCTCGGATACGAGGCAATGCCACACGTACTAAACGCTCAAGGAACTCATACATTCTTTCACGACGCAAGGTTACTGATACACCAATAGGCATTTTTTTACGAACCTTGAAGTTTGATATGTCTTTACGTGAGAGTGTTGCTACAGCTTGTTGTCCTGCAATTGCTGTTAGCTCTGCCAACGCTGTGTCGATGATTTTTTTGTCTTGAGTTGCATCTCCTAAACCTTGATTAAGTACGATTTTTTTCAAAACAGGTACTTGCATCACTGTTGTATAGCCAAACTCTTTCATCAAAGCGGGGACGATTCTCTCTTGGTATTCTTTTTTGAGATTTGCTGCCATTATTTAATCTCCTCTCCTGATTTTTTAGAATAACGTACTAATTTGCCCTCTTCATTCATTTTACGACCTATACGTGTAGCTGTTTTTGTTTTGGGGTCTAACACGTTAAGGTTTGATAAATGTATGGGAGCTTCTTTTTTCACAATGCCACCTTGTGGTGCTTTTGCATTGGGTTTGGTGTGTTTTGACACCATATTTACACCCTCTACGATTGCTTTGTTGTCTTTTACAAGCACTTTAAGCACACGTCCGGTTTTTCCTTTATCCTCTCCGGCGTTTACGTAAACGGTATCTCCTTTTTTAATGTGTAACTTACTCATTAATCTACTTTTTTATCTATTAAAGTACTTCAGGTGCTAGTGAAACTATTTTCATGTTTGTTGCACGTAACTCACGAGCAACAGGACCGAATATACGGCTTCCTCTAATTTCACCTGCTCCGTTTAATAATACACATGCGTTGTCGTCGAAACGTATGTAAGAACCGTCGGCACGACGAATCTCTTTTTTAGTGCGTACGACAACAGCTTTTGACACTGCACCTTTTTTCATATCACTTGAAGGAACCACGCCCTTAACAGCTACAACGATAATATCGCCTACGCTTGCATAGCGTCTTCCGGTTCCACCAAGTACACGGATACAAAGTGCCTCTTTTGCGCCGCTATTATCAGCGACTGTAAGTCTTGACTCTTGTTGTATCATAATTATTTAGCTTTTTCAACGATTTCAACTACTCTCCATCTCTTCATTTTGCTCAAAGGACGAGTTTCCATCAATCTAACGGTATCACCAATACCGCACTCGTTTTTCTCATCGTGAGCATGGTATTTTTTCGTTTTGTTCACGAATTTACCATATATGGGGTGTTTCTCTTTCCATTTTACTGCAACTGTGATAGTTTTGTCCATTTTGTTGCTAGTAACAACCCCTACTCTCTCTTTTCTAAAGTTTCTAGTTTCCATTAGGCGTTATTGATTAAGCGTTTAGATCTCTTTGATTTAACTCACTCTTCATACGCGCTATCTCACGACGCAATTGTTTAATTTGCGCGGGATTATCGAGCGGAGAGATACTGTGATTGATAACCATACGGTTAAGAGCTATCTCTTGTGCTTCTATTCTCTCAACCAACTCCTTTGTTTGGAGCTCTTTAATTTCTGTCATCTTCATATCTTATCCTCCTTATGCGTTTTGAGTTTCGTCGTAATCACGACGGATAATTAGTTTAGTGGTAACGGGAAGCTTTTGTGCACCAAGGCGTAATGCTTCTTTTGCCACCTCTAAAGATACGCCATCTATCTCTATTAGAATTCTTCCTGGTGTTACAGGTGCTACGAATCCTTCGGGTGAACCTTTACCTTTACCCATACGTACTTCGGCAGGCTTTTTAGTAATTGGCTTGTCTGGGAAAATTCTGATCCAAACTTGTCCTTGACGTTGCATATAGCGGGTAACGGCAATACGGGCAGCCTCAATTTGACGACCTGTAATCCACTTTGATTGCAAACACTTGATACCAAAAGAGCCAAATGCCAACTCGTTGCCGCGTTGTGCCACACCTTTCATGCGGCCTTTTTGCTGCCTTCTAAATTTAGTTTTTTTCGGTTGTAACATTTTTCAGTCAGTTCTTTTCGTTAATTACTTTTTGTTTCTCTTGAAGCTTTTTTTAGCTCCTTGACCTGCGGTTGCTCCGCGAGTCTCTTTTTGTGCTGTAAATTGAGGAGCAAGATCTCTCTTACCATATACCTCTCCACGACAAATCCAAACTTTGATTCCTAACAAACCTACTTTTGTTAGTGCCTCTGCCAATGCGTAGTCGATGTCTGCACGCAATGTGTGAAGAGGAGTACGTCCCTCTTTGTACATTTCTGAACGTGCCATCTCTGCTCCGTTAAGACGTCCTGAGATTTGGATTTTGATACCCTCTGCTCCGGCACGCATTGTGTTTGAAATCGCAGTTTTGATTGCACGACGGTAAGCCATCTTTCCTTCAAGCTGACGAGCAATGCTATTAGCAACAATAACGGCGTCAAGTTCCGGTTTCTTTATCTCATAGATATTGATTTGGATATCTTTGTCAGACTTGTCGGTAATTTTCTTCAACTCTTCTTTGAGTTTATCTACCTCTTGTCCACCTTTACCGATAACCATACCGGGACGTGATGTGCAAATAGTTATAATTATTAGTTTTAGAGTACGCTCAATGATGATGCGTGATACTCCACTTGCTTTTGAAAGACGGGCATTAAGATATTTACGGATTTTGCTATCTTCGAATAACTTATCACCGTACTTATCGCCGCCGTACCAGTTAGAATCCCAGCCTCTGATGATTCCTAAACGGTTGCTTATCGGATTTACTTTTTGTCCCATCTTATTATTAATCTTGATTTTCGTTTTTACTAATTGTATCAACAAACAAGGTTACGTGATTTGAACGTTTGCGAATTCTGTATCCACGACCTTGTGGTGCCGGACGAAGGCGTTTCAACATAGCAGCTCCATCTACGAAGATTTCTGATATGTATAGCTCGCCACTCTCGGCTTTGCGTTCGTTTTTCTGTTCCCAATTGGCAATTGCAGAACGCAACAATTTTTCTAATCTTGCCGATGCCTCTTTTGTAGAGAATTTTAATACGCCAAGTGCTCTGAACACCTCCATGCCTCTTACCATATCTGCTACTAAACGCATTTTACGGGGTGAGGTAGGTACATTGTTCAGCTTAGCGAAGCTCTTCTCTTTTAAGGCCTCTTTTCTTTTTTCGGCTGATTGTCTTTTTCTTGCACCCATGTTATTTTTCTTTTTTTACTTTATTAGTTTTTAAAATTCCCAGGGAGGTTAATTATTTTTTGTTACCTCCATGTCCACGGAAGATACGTGTAGGAGCGAATTCTCCTAATTTGTGTCCTACCATGTTCTCTGTTACATATACGGGAATAAACTTATTACCATTGTGAACGGCGAAAGTGTGTCCTACGAAATCGGGTGAAATCATAGATGCACGCGACCAAGTTTTGATTACCGATTTTTTTCCGGTAGCCTCCATCGCGTCAACTTTCTTTTGAAGTTTCACACTGATAAATGGTCCTTTTTTTAATGAACGACTCATAGTTATAAATTATTCAAATTATTTTTTTCTTCTTTCTATTATATATTGTGAAGAAGCCTTTTTAGGAGCTCTTGTTTTAAGACCTTTTGCATAAAGACCTTTACGTGAACGAGGATGTCCTCCTGATGCACGTCCTTCACCTCCACCCATTGGGTGATCAACAGGGTTCATAACAACACCACGGTTGCGAGGACGACGTCCTAACCAACGAGAACGACCAGCTTTTCCTGATCTCTCTAATGCGTGGTCTGAGTTACCTACTGTTCCGATGGTTGCTTTACATGCAGAAAGTATCTTGCGTGTTTCTCCTGAAGGTAATTTGATAATTGCATATTTTCCTTCTCTCGAAGTTAATTGTGCAAATACACCTGCCGAACGTACCAACGCTGCTCCTTGTCCAGGACGCAACTCGATGTTGTGAATTACTGTTCCGACTGGTATATCAGAAAGGAACAAAGCATTTCCTACTTCAGGAGCTGCTTTCTCTCCTGACATAACTGTCATTCCTACTTCAAGACCATTGGGCGCAACGATATAGCGCTTTTCTCCATCAACATAATAAAGTAGTGCAATGCGAAATGAACGGTTAGGGTCATACTCTATTGTCTTTACTGTTGCGGGTACACCGTCTTTATTTCTCTTGAAATCGATAAGTCTGTACTTACGTTTGTGTCCGCCACCGATATAGCGCATCGTTAGATGTCCTTCGTTGTTGCGTCCACCGGTACTTTTTTTACCGACTACAAGTGATTTCTCTGGTGCGGTAGCAGTGATTTTATCAAACGCACCAATAATCTTGTGTCTTTGCCCCGGTGTTGTGGGCTTTAATTTACGTACTGCCATTGTTTAATTAAATATTGCTGAAAAAATCTATTGTATCTCCTTCTTTCAATGTAACCAAAGCTTTTTTGTATGAAGCTGTTTTGCCTTGGATAAGACCTGATTTTGTATAACGGCTTTTGTTTTTGCCTTTATAGTTCATAGTGTTAACCGAAACAACTGTTACATTGTACATCTCTTCCACAGCTTTTTTAATCTGTGATTTGTTAGCATCGGGATTTACACGAAAACCAAAACGGTTGTATTTCTCCGAAATGCTGGTCATCTTTTCCGTTACGATCGGTTTAATTATTATTGCCATTTTCGTGCCTCCTTCTATTAAAATTCATTAATTGATACCACAGAACTCTCACAAATTACTAAATTCTCGCAATCAAGAATTTTGTAAGTGTTTAATTCTGAAACAGTTATAACTTTCGCTTTTGGAAGATTTCTAGCTGACAAATATACATTTTTATTTTGATCTGATAAAACTAAAAGTAACTTTTTATCAGCAGCTTGCAAATTTTTTGTAAACTCTATAAATTCTTT
>JAFYOM010000138.1 GCA_017560165.1 Parabacteroides sp. | reverse complement strand
TCAAAAAAACAAGAAACATATATGTGTTCAGGGAATCATCTTTACGACGAAAAATTAATTCCTGATATCATTAATGCTTTCATTTCAAAAACTACAATTAAACGTAATTACAATACAATCATTGCTCCCAAACAGACAATTCATATAGATACCAATTTTAAGAATATACCCGGAGAGTTTATTTGTTACATGGGAGGACATACTCATACAAATACTCACTTTGATGTAAAAAATAATGATACTTCAAATGTAAAACAGGTTATGTTATTAGCAAACACATTAGATCCAGATTTACAAAACAATAAGTATTCATACATTCTAAGAGAAAAAGAAAGTATAACAAGCAATAGTTTTTCGATCTATGCAATTGATCTAAAAGAAAAAAAAAATCTATATAACCTATTTTGGAGCAAAAAGTAATAATACCCCTACAATAGAATCAATTTCTTATCGTTGAAATATTAAATGGAAATATCCAATTGAATCATGTTACAAAAATTCATCGACAATACTTTCTATTTGCTTTTTTTATTTACACTTGTTTTTGGTGTAGTTTTTTATGACACAACCAAATTCTTAAGTTTTATAGATGAATTATGTGCTGTTTCTTTATGTCTCTTATATGCTTATTATATTTTCCACACCCCTAATTGGTCTATCAATAAGTTATTTTTAATAACATTGGGGGTTTTCTTTTTCTACCTTTTTTATTCATTTTATATCCATAGTAATGTAAAATCAGCAATTATATCAGATTTTATTATTCAAATAAAGCCCTATTTAGCATTTTTTACGGTATATGCTTTTGCCCCTAAATTTAATGACCAAATGAAAAAAAACATTCGTTTATTAGCGATTGTCTTTTCTTTCTATTTATTTGGAATCGGAATTATCAGTCTCTTTGACGACACGATATTGGAAATACTCCTCCATCACAGATCAAGATTAGCAACAGCTTCAACTATTATGGCATTACTTTATCTATTTTGTAGTGATTACACAACAAAAGATAAAATCATTTTTATAGCATTACTTTCTATCTGCCTTTTGTCCAGTCGCTCTAAAGCCTATGGTTTTTTTACAATTGCAGTCTTTTTTATTTTTTATTTAAATAAAAATTTCAAATTAGAATTTAATTGGAAAAACATTAGTTTAGGAGCAATATTACTTACACTTACTATTATTATTGCATGGGATAAAATTCATTTATATTTTATTCAGGGCGGATTTGGAGACGGAAGAGAGACTAGTGATTTATATGCACGTATGGCATTATATTATTTCTCTACAGAAGTTTATATGGATTATTTCCCTTTTGGTTCCGGTTTTGCTACCTATGCAACATTTACATCTGGACAATATTATTCACCTTTATACAACAAATATGGGATGGATATTCTATATGGTTTAACAGAATATGAGCCCAAATTTATAGCAGATACATATTATCCAGCGTTAGCCCAATTTGGAATCATTGGAACAATTTTATTTTTTCTATTTTGGATTCATCTTACTCAGAAAACACTTAAACTATTTAACACTAATAATTTAAAATATTTTATTATATCGCTTTTGATTATTATATTTTTCCTTATTGAATGTACAAGTGATGCAACCCTTACACACAACCGCGGTTTATTCATGATGATGTTACTAGCCTTATCAATAAGAGAGATGAAAAAAACTATTAATTTACAACAAAAATCACATGAGAATCATTATAGCAAATAAATTCTATTATAACAGAGGAGGAGATTGTATTGCTTCTATCGCTTTAGAAAAATTACTAAAAGAAAAAGGACATGAAGTAGCTTTTTTCAGCATGAAACATCCAGAGAATTTTGTATCTGAATGGGATTCTTTCTTTCCAACTCATGTTGATTTCCAAAAAGGAGGATTAAAGAAGAAACTACAAGCTGCTAACCGTATCTTTTATTCACAAGAGGTAAAAAAACAATTTTCCAAATTACTTGATATTTTTAAACCAGACGTGATCCACCTCAATAATATCCATTCTCAATTATCACCTTATATTGGAGAATTAGCCCACAAAAGAGGGATCAAAGTTCTATGGACTTTACATGACTACAAATTAATCTGTCCAAAATACACTTGTATTTATAATAATAAAATATGTGAATGTTGTATTCACAATAACGTGATAAACGTTTTGACAAAAAGGTGTATGAAAAACAGTTTGGCTGCAAGTTTATTAGCTTATTTGGAAGCAATCTTTTGGAATCGAAAAAGGTTAAATAACAATACCGACTATTTTATTGCACCAAGTCATTTTATTAAATTAAAAATGATACAAGGAGGTTTTCCACAAAATAAAATAAAAGTTATTCCCAATTTTATTAATAGAGAATTAACTGATATAAAATCTGAGAAAAAAGATTACTATTGTTATGTAGGACGTTTATCAGAGGAAAAAGGTGTAGAAACATTACTTAAAGTAGCGAAACAACTACCCTATAAACTTATAATTGTAGGAACTGGTCCTTTAAAAAACAACTTAAAATATAATAATGACCTTATAGAATTCGTTGGATTTAAAGAATGGGATGAATTAAAAAATATTATAGAACAAGCTCGTTTTTTAGTTATTCCTTCTGAATGGTACGAAAATAATCCTATTTCAGTCATCGAAGCACATTGTTTAGGGACTCCTGTGTTAGGAGCAAACATTGGAGGAATCCCAGAAATTATATCATCTGCAAATGGGATGTTATTTAAATCAGGAGATATTTCTGATCTAAAAGAAAAAATACAACAAATGTTTAAAAAGGAATTTGACTATAATCAAATAAGTAAAACTGCAAGAGAAAAATTCTCAGCAGAAAATTACTATAATGAAATAATTAGAATCTATGAATAATCATCATATAACACCTCCAACAGATATGTGTATCATTACAACATATCGATGTCCGATGCGTTGTAAAATGTGTGACATTTGGCAAAATCCAACAGAAAAAAGCAGGGAAATACAAGCTAAAGAACTTGAGATTTTACCAAATGTAAAATTTGTCAATATTACCGGTGGCGAACCCTTTATCCGGGAAGATCTTGATGAAATAGTTGAAGTTCTATTTACAAAATCACCACGTGTAGTTATTTCCACCTCCGGTTGGTTTGAAGATAGAATCATTCAATTAGCAGAAAAATTTCCTAACATAGGTATTCGTATCAGTATTGAAGGTTTATCTCAAAAGAATGATGAACTTAGAGGTCGAAACGGAGGATTTGATAAAGGGTTAAGAACTCTATTAACTCTCAAAGAAATGAATATCAAAGACATTGGTTTTGGTATTACAGTTTCAAATAGTAATTCAGCCGATATGCTATCTTTGTATCATTTATCTAAACAGCTAAATATGGAATTTGCCACAGCTGCATTCCATAATTCCTATTATTTTCACAAATATGATAATCTAATAACCAATAAAGATGAGGTTATTTCTAATTTCGAAAAACTAATAGCCTTACAACTCCAAGAGAACTCTCCTAAATCATGGTTTAGAGCATTCTTCAATAATGGTTTAATTAATTATATTGAAGGTAATCGTAGAATGTTACCCTGTGAGGCTGGTTTGGTTAACTTTTTTGTTGATCCATATGGGGAAGTCTATCCATGTAATGGTTTAGAGGAACAATATTGGAAAGAAAGTATGGGAAATATTCGCAGTATCTCATCTTTTAAAGAATTATGGGAAAGTGAACAGGCAGAAATAGTCAGAGCCAAAGTTCGCAAATGTCCTAAAAATTGCTGGATGGTAGGAACAGCTTCCCCTGTTATGAAAAAATATATTCAACATCCACTAAAATGGGTTATGAAAAACAAAATCAAGAGTATCTTGAATCAACCATTATGTTTAGAAAGAAAATGGTATAATGTAGGTCAAGATCCCCAACAAGGTAATTTAAAGAAAGGAGAATAAAATGAAGATCGTAGTCGTTGGATTAAGAGGTTTTCCTAATATTCAAGGTGGTATTGAAACACATTGTGAAGAATTATATCCTCGTCTTGTTGCATTAGGGCATGATGTAACAGTTGTTAGAAGATGTGGATTTGTAAAGGAAAACCCTCCTATTTCTTCTTATAAAGGGGTAAAATTCAAAGACATAGACTCTCCTTTTGTTATTGGTTTAGAAGCTGCTGTTCACACATTTAAAGGTATATGGTACGCTAAAAAAGTTAATGCAGACATAGTTCATATACATGCAATTGGTCCAGCTATTACTATTCCTTTTGCAAAATTATTAGGATTAAAAATAGTTATGACTCACCATGGACTTGACTATAATCGAGAAAAATGGGGTTTCTTCGCTCGTTTCATATTAAAAGCTGGAGAATTATTTGCAGCATTATTTGCAAAAGATATTATTTCCATCTCAACCGTTATCAGTCAAACATTAAAAAGGAAATATAATCGAACTAAACGGGTTCATTTAATTTATAATGGAATAACATCTTTTCCTACTCCTAATACCTCAAATTCAAATTATTTAAAATCATTAGGTTTACAGCAAGGGAAATACATACTTGCAGTAGGACGATTTGTTGAAGAAAAACGATTTGACAGACTCATCGAGGCTTTTATTAAATTAAAACGTCCTGAATATCAATTAGTCATAGCAGGAAATGCTGATTATAAAACTGATTATTGTTGTTTTTTAAAAGACTTTGCAATTGAAAATCAAGTTATACTTCCAGGTATAGTAAAAGGTCAAAATTTAAGTGATTTATATGCAAATGCGGCCTTATTCGTCTTACCCTCTTCACATGAAGGTTTACCTATTACACTTCTAGAGGCTATGAGTTTTGAACGTAAAGTATTAGCAAGCGATATACCTGCTAATCTAGCAGTTGAACTCCCTAAAAAGAACTATTTCAAATTAAATAATTTAGAGGATATGATTACGCATATCCGAACTCTTTTAGATAATGGAGAGTACCATCAAGTATACGATATCACAAAATATAACTGGGATCACATTGCTAAACAAGTAGATCTTGTTTATAAAGAAAAATTTTGATTACTCTTTTAAATTCTCATTTAAGAAAGAAAAAGATTTTTTTCTTAATTTCTCCAATTGTATGTCGACTTTATTCCAGTCGATTGGTTGTTCAATTTGATCAAAAGAGTTATTAGGTTCTATCAATCTATTTTCTAAACCAAATAAACTCAACAGAGAATGAAAACGAGCCATTCCTCTATCTTTATTTCCACAAACCCAAAATGGTTTATGAAACAGAATAGAAAAAACACAAGCATGAAAAGAATCTGTCACAATATACTCTGCCGAATCAAAAGCATTTAACCAATCTTCTACCGGAGCGGCCATAACCTCTTTATTTACACTAAAAGAAGATAACTTATAAACTTGTTCTACTTCTTCTACAACTTTTAATTTCCATTCTGAAGGGTCTAATATATAAACAAACAAACCATCTTTAAACTTTTGTTTTTCTTCTATTGGAATCAGAGAAAGATAGTCTTCTTTATTTAAAAGCATAGTCGGATCCAATAAATGTACTCCCCCTCTACCTAAATTTCTTTCACAAAGAACTATTCCTGACTCTTCACGAAAAGAAACAGCATCAAACAATTGGATAAGTTTTCGACATTCTTGTGTTTCTTTATCAGAAAAAGTCCACTCTTCTACACCAAAAGAAGCAGCATAAGAAAGTCTTTTTATCTCCTTTTCCTCCTTTAAAAAGGAAAAGAAATAGCGAGAAATTGGGTTTGCATAAGCAGGACGCCACACTTGATCACTACCTACGACATAAGCTTCAAATTGATATTTTTTTTGTAATTGTCTCCATTCTTCAGACGTACAAATAATTTCTGTACGAGGCAGCATATACCTTTCAACAAACTGTAATGTATTGACATAAATGGTTTCATATTCTTTACGAATACGTTTTTCCCTAAAGATCTCTAAAGTTCTATGACCCAATATATACTTTTTAAAAGCATTTGAAATATATAAACTTAATTCCGAAAACCAATATCTATATTTGAAAGGTTGATTATAAATCAACCAAGGCTCATGCCCTAACTTTTTCAAAACCTGCATTAAAGCATACGCTTGTAAAATCCCCCCGTAGTTTGTATGTAATCGTAATGTTAAAATAGCTATTTTCATAATTACCTCCCACCTATTAACTTCTTTACCAAACCTACAATACCCCACTTCTTAGATAAGAAATTAGCCAACCATGAAAAAGGTATCGCAAAGTTTATCCCCCAAAAGAATAGTTTTCTTTTCAAAAAAAGCACCTTTCTTGAAGAAAAACTAATCGCTCTATTATATCGTACCAACTCTTCAAGAGGGACTGAAATACTTTCCATATACAAAGACAAATCTTTTAAAATATGTTCAGCTTTCGATGAATGAACAAAAACAGTCCCTATCCCCAAATCATCATCCAACTGAGGATACAAATATTGAACACCCCAAAAATCAGCTAAGGCCAAATCACTCTCTGTTGCAAATGCTTTACTAGGACATAAATAACAAGATGGTCTTAAATATAAATCTTGTATAAATCCTTTCATATAAGGATTCTTATTAAATACTTCAGTATAACATCTTTTATCTTGAAGACATACAAAGTTATATTTCTTCCATCCTGTTTCTTTATTTCGGAATTGTATCTGTTGAATCGTATTTTTACCTTTATCTGTTAACTCCTTCAAATATGAATGCCAAATTTTCACATTAGGGACTCCATGACATACCAACTCAACCGTAAGTAATTTATCATACTTTTTTTTCAAAAAACGATTTAAAGCTGAAATCTGACAGGATGTTCCAGAAAATAAAACCCAACGTTCTTGTTTCAAAAATTCCAAAACATGTTTATATGTATTACCTATACGACTCTGTACATATTTAGACCCTCTTAATAGTTCTAAATCTTCCTCTTTCTCTATATAGGTATGTTCCACAGACCAATCTTTTACAAACTGTACGCCAAAAACAACACCACCTCTACGTATTACCCATATAGCCAATTCACTAAAAACCCCTCCAGAAGAACTTTGAAGCCTTATCTTCTCTTTTTTTGTTTTTGCAGCCCAAATCTGAATAGGAATCCTTTTCTTATATGGATTTAAAACAGGACACACTCGGTCACAAGCCCCACATTCCACACATACTTTTGTATCTATTACCGGATAAAAAAAGCCCTCTTTATCTGCACTCATTTGTATACATGATTTAGGACAAACCTGCACACAAGCTTCACACCCACAACATTTTTCTTTTTGGTCTATATAAATCATAAGAATTTCTTCTTTAACAAATGAATCTTATTTTGAACAAAAGCCTTTTCATCCTTTCTTAATCCAATAAAATAGCCTATTAAAAGGACTGATATACAAGATACAAAGATAACAATCAATAGACGAAGTAAAGATTCCTCCATTAAATAATAGACAAGTAAAGGAAGAATAACTGCCAAAGATGAAACTTCTATTAATGGAATAATCACTCGTTGAAAATAACATTTCAAAGACAGTCCAATCATACCTCGAATTATCCAAAGACGTAAAGCCTGTGCAAATATAACGACACATAAATGTACAATAAAAACACAGACTGAAGAAGCTCCGAATTTCAAGACTACATAAGATACAGGAACGATT
>JAFYOM010000137.1 GCA_017560165.1 Parabacteroides sp. | reverse complement strand
GGCATTAAGGTGGTTATAGCGTTGGGGATCCACCTCTTCCCATTCCGAACAGAGAAGTTAAGCCCAACCACGCCGATGGTACTGCGTAAAAGTGGGAGAGTAGGTAGCCGCCGTTTTCTTAGATAAGAGAAGGATTAGTCGAAAGATTAGTCCTTCTTTTTTTTGTATATGTGTGTGTATTTCTTTCTTTATATCTTTGTTTAAAGAAACACATATAAAGAAAGAAAAGGGAGACAGTATCATTGTTACTGACTCCCTTTTTATGTGAGTATGAATACGTAATTTTCTACAGATTTGTTAGCCGATTAATCAAATAAGATATTTATATTCGCTATCGTAAAAATTATATCTTTTATTGGTAAAATTATGGTAAGAAAATTAATATCGATTTTAATAAGTATAGGATTTTTTATGGGAATTGCTATGGCACAAGATAAACCAATCGTATTGTTCCCTAATGGTGCTCCCGGGGAAAAAGTACAATTAGTTGAAGAAATTGATCATTCAGAAAAGGTGGGAGGTGAACCTATTATTCGATTGAAAAACGTAAGTGAACCAACTATAACTATATACCATGCTCCTGAAGAATTAGCGTCTGGTGCAGCGATGGTTGTTTGTCCTGGTGGTGGATATAATATACTAGCGATGGATTTAGAAGGAACAGAAATTTGTGAATGGTTAAATAATTTAGGAGTTACAGCTATTCTTTTAAAATATAGGGTTCCACGTCGTGAAGGATTGGAAAAGCATGCTGCTCCATTACAGGATGTACAACGTGCGATTGGTTATGTACGTGCCCATGCAGAAGATATGAATATAGATCCGGAACGTATTGGAGTAATGGGATTTTCTGCAGGGGCTCATCTTTCTGTGATGGCAAGTAATTCTTATAATGAGCGAACTTATCCTTTAGTTGATAATGCCGATAAAGTGAGTTGTCGACCTGATTTCTGTCTATTGGTATATCCTGCTTATCTTTCTGCTCCTAATTTCGGGGTATCTTCGGAGATAAAGATTACAGCAGCTACTCCTCCGACCATGATTGTACAGGCACAAGATGATACACGACATATTGATAGTAGTCTTTTTTATTATTATGCATTGAAAGAGGCTGGTGTTCCTGTATGGATGCATCTCTATAATAAAGGAGGTCATGGTTATGGTTTAAGAGATACAGGAACAACAGTCAATGAATGGCCAGATAGAGCAGAAGACTGGTTTCGTGAAATTGGTGTAATTGAATAATTATGGCAGATAATTATCTAGAAAGAAGGTTCGAAGCTTTCCAAATTAAGAAAAATTCTGGGGGAAAAAGTATGAGCAAAAAAGGTTTTACTCAAAAAACTCGCAGAGTCTTTGTTACAGGAGGAGCGAGAGGTATAGGCAAAGCTATAGTAAAAGCGTTTCGCTCAGCTGGACATCGTGTTGCTTTTTGTGATATAGATGAAGCGGTAGGAAAAGAGATTGCTTTAAAGACCGGTACAAATTTTTTTCATGTTGATGTTTCGGATAAAGAGGCATTGGAACATTGTTTGCAACAGTTGTATTCAGAATGGGGAGATATAGATGTTATCATCAACAATGTTGGAATTAGTCAATTTACATCTATTACAGAAACTGATGTAGAGATGTTTGATCATATCCTTGCGGTAAATCTTCGCCCTGTATTCATTACATCCAGACAATTAGCAATCCATAGGAAAGGACAAGAAACTTTAAATACGTATGGACGTATTATAAATATTTGTTCTACTCGTTATTTGATGAGTGAAGTAGGAAGTGAAGGCTATGCTGCCTCTAAAGGTGGAATTTATTCTTTGACTCACGCACTCTCCTTATCGCTTGCACCTTGGCATATTACTGTTAATTCGATTTCTCCGGGTTGGATTCAAAATGAAAACTATGATTTGCTACGTGCAGAAGATCATGTACAACATCCATCAGGACGAGTTGGAAAACCAGAAGATATTGCTCGTATGTGTCTTTTCCTTTGTCATGAAGAGAATGACTTTATCAATGGTGAAAATATAACCATAGATGGAGGTATGACTAAGAAAATGATATATATCGAATAAAGCTGGATTTTTAGAATCCGGCTTTTTTTTCGATTGCGATCCTTTGGTTAGAAATAGGATGTTGGAATGCTATATATTCCGCATGCAGATACAGACGATCAGCTTTTTTCCCATATAGTTCGTCTCCGATGATTGGAGAATTTAAGCCGAGTGGATGAGCAGCATGCACACGTAATTGATGAGTTCGACCTGTTAAAGGGAAGAAAGCTATACGTGTTTGTTTTGCTTTCTTTTCAATCACTACATATCGAGTGATAGCAGGTTTTCCATATGTTTGATCGACCACTTGTCGAGGTCTATCGTTCGGCTCTGGACGGAGAGGTAATTGAATGAGACCTTCTTCCATTTCTATAGAGCCATCTAATAAAGCTGTATATCGTTTTTCGATTGTTCGGTTTTTAAATTGAGCTTGCAGATTTTGATGTACCTCTTTATTTTTGGCTATCAATAAAAGTCCGGATGTTGCCATATCCAAGCGGTGAACAATCATTGGTCCGGTAGCTTTGGGATAACGTACAGTCATTCGTTGATAAACAGAATCAGTATCTGATTTACCTGGTACAGAAAGCATGCCGGCAGGTTTGTTGACTACCACTAACCATTCATCTTCATAGACTATTTCTAATTCTTTTTCCTCTAAAGCTTCTTTTAATAAAGGATCTTCTTCTACTTGTAAACCAATCAACATGTGTTTTAGTATCGGTTCACATTTTCCTTTGCAGGCAGGATAATAATAACCATGTCGGCGTATCTCCTGTTTGGGTGAATCTCCCCACCAAAATTCAGCCATCGCAATAGGTTTTAATCCATTTAGATAGGCATATTGTAAAAGTTTAGGAGCTGCACATTCTCCGGCTCCTGCAGGAGGTATCTTTTGTGTGGTATCTTTAAATAATTCACTTAGATCTTTTTTTTCTCCTTTTGCATTCAACATTTGAAACTGTTGAAACAACCAAAATTGAAGAGCTAATGACCTATTTTTTCTTTCCGAACGTAATGCTTCTATCTTCTTATCAAAAGCCTCAATCTTTATTTTGTGAGCATGTAATCGGTCTTCCCAATAACGTTTCAACCGTTTTAACTCTGCTTTTTGAAACTGACTTTCCTGTATAAGAGTTGTCAAAGTTAATTCATCCGGATGGCCCAGTCTAATTTTCTCTCTTTTATCTTTAGCTTCAGCCATCATTGCTTTCATCTCTTGTAAAGCAGATTGGGCCATTAGTGTTTCTTCTTCCAATAATTGTCTGTAGAGAATGTAGTTCTGATCTTCAATGAGACTTTCAATCTGTTTGTTGATAGTGGAAATCTCCTCTTCCTCCTGTTTGAAATATCCGGTAGGTTCTTGTACATCATATACCGGTGGAACAAAATAAGGATGAAGATTTTTACCTGCTAAAATTCCGGAAAAAGCTGCGATATATCCTATATTCCCTTCCTTATTTTGAACAACCAATACACCAAACATTTTCCCTTTCTTCAATTCTGTTTGCCATGCTTCTTGTTTTTTCAAATAGGCTTGTAGCTCTTCGGCGGCCAT
>JAFYOM010000136.1 GCA_017560165.1 Parabacteroides sp. | reverse complement strand
ATTTCGGTGTATTTTGTAAAAAGCCTGTTTTAGAGCTTCCACTTCGTTACGAGTAGCCTCTGTTGTTGTTTCAACTAATGTCGCTAATTTTTCTAAAATTTCCTCTTTAGATAATTTATTAGTTGATGCAACAGTTTCTTCTGTTGTAGATTCGGCATTAGTAGTGTTAATAACTATTTCTTCTGCCGTGTTTTCCGGTGTTGTAACCGGCATTTTAGCTTCTTCCAATTTGCCTTCCATAGGTAAATTAGTTTCCTGAGAGTCCTTCATATTCAATCACATTTAAAATAGAGACAATTTTGTCTCGATCAAATTACAAATTAAAGTAAATATTTTTGGATTATAGCATTTGTGTCGTAGAAATCTTTTAATAGTTCCTAAAAATCTTCTAATAGAAGAAAGAAACTGTAGACTATATTTTTAAAAAATACTTAATTTTTATCTTTGTCGTTTATTAAAAAAGTAAGGTTAATGAATTATGGGGAATTTTTTTAAATCGTTGTTTTCTTCTTCTAAAGAAATGTCGGAAGATGAAATGCATAAAAGTGAACAAAAGAAGTTTGATGTTTTGAAATATGATGGTGTTCGTGCGCTAAAAATTGGGAAATTAGCTTATGCAATAAAATGTTTAGAGGGAGCGTTGGAACTTCAAGAGGATTTTGAAGCACGAACTTATTTAGTGACAGCTTATACTGCAGCCCATAAGTTGGAAGAGGCTTTGCTGGAGTTGAATAAATTAGTAGAACTAGATCCAGATCATATTCAAACACGTTTGTCCAGAGTTAATCTGCTTTTTATGTTAGACAAAGAGGCTGAGGTGGAAACAGATTGTTTACATGTTATAGAATTAGATGAAACAAATCATTTACCTTGGTTTTTGATGGGAAAAGCGAAACGAGTATTGAATAATCCTTTGGGTGCTATAGCTGATTTAACAAAAGCAATTGCTTTGGAAGAAAGTTTTGTGGAAGCCTATTTAGCTCGTGCTGAGGTTTTATTGGGGATAGGACAGGCAAAAGAGGCTCTTCTTGATGCAGAAAAGGCGTTATCGCTTGATCCGGAAGAGGAAAATTCCTATTTGTTGCGTGGCCGTATTCAAGAGGCTTTGGAGAATTGGGATGCAGCAGCTGCAGATTATCAGAGTACACTTGAATTGAATCCTTTTAGTGAAGAAGCGGGATTATTGACGGGTCGATTACTTATAACTCAGAATCGTTTGGATGAGGCAATTCATTTTTTGGATGAATTGATAGAGTTAAAGCCTGAATTAGCCAAAGCTTATGCAGAACGAGGGCGTGCAAAAAATTTAAAAGGAGATAAAGTGGGGGCTTTCGATGATTTAAAGAAATCCATAGAATTAAATCCAACAGGAGATGAAGCACTACGGCTTGAAGGACAACATTCAAATTTTGATAACCTATATAAAGGAGGAATTTTTTAATACAACTCTTTGTTTATTAAAAAAAAGACTCTATCTTTGCAGCCCGAATTGGTATGAATGATAATAAATAAAAATATATAGAAAGATGAAAAGAACATTCCAACCATCAAACCGTAAAAGAAAGAACAAACACGGTTTTCGTTCAAGAATGGCTACAGCTAATGGCCGTAGAGTATTAGCAGCTCGTCGTGCAAAAGGTAGAGCTAAATTAACAGTTTCTGACGAATACAACGGATAATAGGCTCCGTTTGAAGAAATTTCATAAAGAAAGTAAAGGTTTTTATTAAAAAGCCTTTACTTTCTTTGTTTTAATAGCTTTGTTTTCTACTTTTGAACTCAATCTATAAATGCAGATAGGTATGAATGGTTTTTTTGTGAAATTGATAAAAAATCCGTACATCTTAAGTTTCTTATTGGCTATATGTATAGCTTGTGGTTTGGTATATGGAACATTGAAATGGTTGGAGTCATATACTAGACATAATGAGGCGGTAGTCGTGCCAGATGTAAAAGGATTAGATATCGAGGACGCTGCTGAATTCTTTAAGAATAGTAATCTACGTTACAATATTATAGATTCTGTTTATGCGAAGGATGTTAGACCCGGAGCTGTTGTTGAATTAGTGCCAATGGCTGGCTCTAAAGTGAAAGAGGGGCGTATTGTATTTGTGACAGTAAATGCATATACGTCGCAGATGGCAATGATTCCGGAAGTTGAAGCGCTTTCATTTAGACAGGCATATGCTACTTTACGTGCTTGTGGTTTTGAAAATGTAGAGGTTGAATATGTGCCGGGTGGCTTTAAAGATGAAGCAATTGCGATAGAATTGGATGGACGTGTGTTGAAAAAAGGAGAGCATATTCCTTTAACGGCTTTGTTAATATTGAAAGTCAGTGGTGGTGATGATATGCCAATTGATTCGTTAGAACTATTAGGTACAGATGTCCCTGTTGAATCGTTGAATAGTGAGGTAGAAAACTGGTTTTAACTATGGATGAGTTTCTTGATGAAATGGACGATGAACAGATTGATGATCTGTTACAGTTGGAAGAGGGAGAAGAAGAAATTCCTCGACTATATGAGCATTTCCGTTTTGTAGCTGAGCGCGGGCAATCTCTTTTACGCGTGGATAAATTTCTGGTTGATCGTATTATGGGAGCAACTAGAAATCGAATACAGTCAGCAGCTCAAGCTGGTTGTATTATGGCTAATGGTAAACCTGTTAAAAGTAATTACCGTGTGAAGCCAGAGGATGTTGTTACGATTATGATGACACGTCCTCCCCGTTCTTTTGAAATAATCCCTGAAAATATTCCAATTAAAATTGTTTATGAAGATGAGGATTTGTTGGTTGTAGATAAACCAGCAGGTCTAGTTGTACACCCTGGACATGGTAATTATACCGGTACATTAGTGAATGCTTTGGCTTGGTATTTAAGAGATGATCCAAACTATGATCCGAATGATCCGGCTTTGGGACTTGTACATCGAATCGATAAAGATACTTCTGGATTGTTGGTGATAGCAAAAAAGCCTGAAGCAAAGACTAATCTAAGTTTACAATTTTTTAATAAGACGACAAAACGTGAGTATCGTGCATTAGTTTGGGGGAATGTGCATGATGATGAAGGACGCATAGAAGGTAATATTGCACGTAATCCTCGAGATCGTATGCAAATGACTGTTTTCCCCGAAGGTGATCAAGGAAAAACAGCCGTTACCCATTATTCGGTTTTGGAACGTTTGGGATACGTGACCTTGGTAAAATGTCGTTTGGAAACAGGACGTACACACCAAATACGTGTACATATGAAATATATTGGGCATATATTGTTTAATGATGAACGATATGGTGGCCATGAGATTCTAAAAGGAAATACTACTTCAAAATATAAACAATTTGTAGAAAATTGCTTTGCTATTTGTCCACGACAGGCTCTTCATGCAAAGACGTTGGGATTTATTCATCCAACAACAGGGGAAGAAATGTTTTTCGATTCAGAAATTCCTGCTGATATGACGGCTTTGATAGATAAGTGGCGAGTGTATGCAAACTCAAAAGATTTATAAAATGAAAAGAAATATAGCCATAGTAGCTGGAGGAGATTCTTCTGAAATTATTATTTCATTAAAAAGTGCAGAAGGTATTTACTCTTTTCTTGATAAAAACAAATATAATGTATATATTGCCATCCTAAAAGCTGGTGAGTGGATTGTGAAACTTCTTGACGGTAAACAAGTGCCGATAGATAAGAATAATTTCAGCTTTAAGGAAGAGGGTGAAACAAAGCAGTTTGATTTTGCTTATATCACAATTCATGGTACTCCGGGAGAGGATGGACGTTTACAAGGATATTTTGATATGATTGGAATGCCTTATTCCTCTTGTGGTATGTTTGTTAGTGCATTAACTTTTAACAAATATGCTTGTAATCATTATCTGAAAGGGTTTGGAGTGAATATAGCGGATTCTATTCATATATTTAAGGGACAAACTGTTTCAGATGAAGAAGTTGTTAATCGTTTAGGGCTTCCTGTTTTTGTGAAGCCAAATGATGGGGGAAGTAGTTTTGGAGTCACAAAGGTAAAGAATGCTTCTGATATACAACCTGCTATAGAGAAGGCCTTTAGTGAAGGTAAAGAAGTTGTAATAGAAAGCTTCATTGAGGGAACAGAAGTTACATGCGGTTGTTATAAGACTTCAGAAAAAGAAGTGGTATTCCCTGTTACAGAAGTTGTTACAGATAATGAATTCTTTGATTTTGATGCAAAGTATAATGGTCAGGTGAAGGAGATTACTCCGGCTCGTATTTCTGCAGAATTGACAGAAAAAGTACAGTCTGAAACGTTAAGGATTTATGAGATATTGGGTGCTAAGGGGATTATACGTGTAGATTATATTATTACAGCTGATGGAACTCCAAAGTTACTTGAGATAAATACAACTCCTGGTATGACTGTTACTAGTTTTATTCCACAACAGGTGCGTGCAGCCGGTTTGGATATTAAAGATGTAATGACTGATATTATTGAAAATGAGTTTAATTAATTGAATATAGACATTGTCAGTGAAAACGAAAAATGTCTATGATCCAATTATCAAATATAAAAATATGGAAGTTCCAACTAATTTTGACGAAATTCGTCCGTATAATAATGATGAAGTAAAGGATGCAATAGAGTCATTAACAAAAGATGCTGATTTTGAACGAGCGTTTCGTTATATTCAGCCGAATGTTGATTGGAAAGCTTTTTCTGATCTAATGCGTTCTTTTAAGACGAAAGAAGATTTTAAGTCTAATCTCGTTTATAAATTTGTAACAGATTTGGCTAAAAAAACTACTTTCTCTTTGACTTTTTCAGGACGTAGCCGATTGCCAAAAGATAAGAAACCTTGTACATTTATTTCTAATCATCGTGATATTGTTTTAGATCCCTCATTTCTAAACATTATGTTATTTGATGTAGGGTATGGAATGACACAGGTGGCTATTGGTAACAATTTGTTAATCCGTCCATGGATTAAGACAATCGTACGTTTGATCAATAGTTTTATTGTTAAAAGAAATGTACCTGTAAGACAGATGTTAGAAGTTAGTAAAGAACTTTCTGCGTATATCCGTCATACTATTACAGTAACAAAAGATTCTGTATGGATTGCACAACGTGAAGGACGAGCAAAAGATTCAAATGACAGAACACAAGGTAGTATATTGAAGATGTTGAATATTAGTGGAGATAAGGACATGGTTTCAAACTTAATTGAATTGAATATTGTTCCGGTTTCTATCTCTTATGAATATGACCCTTGTGATTATTTAAAGGCAAAAGAGTTTCAACAAAAACGTGATGATCCAAATTTTACAAAAAGTCAACGTGATGACTTATTGAGCATGGAAACGGGACTCTTATGTAATAAAGGACGTGTTCATTTTTCTGTAGGAACACCAATTAATGATGAATTGGCTAAATTGGATCCTTCTACAATGGAAAAGAATGAATTGATTTGTACAATTGCTGGTCTTATTGATAAAGAAATTTTCAAACATTATCATTTTTATCCATGTAACTATATAGCCTATGATATGTTGACAAGAACAAATCGTTTCTCTGAATATTATAGCTTAAAAGATAAACAGCATTTTGAAAAATATTTACAAGGACAGCTAGATAAGATTGTTTTATTAAATAAGGATGAAGATTTCTTACGTACAAAGATTTTAGAAATGTATTCAAATCCGTTGAAGAATCATTTATCTGTTTTAGAGTAAATAGACAAATAAAGAAAAAGAGACCCTCTTAAGGTGTAATTAGTTCGTTACACTTTAAGAGGGTTTTATTTTGGCATTAGAAGGGGTATCCGATTGCTAAATGGATTCCTGTACCATCTTTGAATTTAGGTATGTTATAATAACCTTTCTTTCCTGTATTGTAAGGGACATGTAGACCAATCCCCCAATCTAAGCGGATAACTAAGAACGTTAAATCGTATCGTAGACCAATCCCCGTTCCTAAAGCTAAATCTTTCCAGAAGTGTCTCCATTTAAATTCTCCTCCGGGACGATTTTCATCTGCACGAATCAGCCAAATATTTCCAGCATCTAAAAATGTTGCTCCATGCAGATCTCCTAATATTGGAAAACGGTATTCTATATTTGCTTCAAATTTAATATCTCCGGTTTGATCTAAATAACCATATTGAGAGTCTGTAGGACGAAAACTACCAGGACCAATACTACGAATAGTGAATGCTCGGATACTATTAGCACCTCCTATATAGAACTGTTCATTGTATGGAGTGGTTATAGCATTACCATAACTATAAGCAATGCCGGCCATAAGCCGTCCTACTAAATATTGTTTGTTCCCTAAATTGTAGCTGTAACGAACTTCGCTTGTGGCTTTAATAAATTGAGCAAATCTGTTTCCAAAAAGATTTTTATCTCGTTGGTTGAATCCTTTTCCTGATGCTGCATAAATAGCATCGATGATAAGACCTGCTTGGGTTATGGATGATTGCCACCAGAGATGGTTCTTTTTTGAAGTGATGGGAGAGTCATCATAAGTGTATGTATATCCCATGGCCGGAATGAATTGGTTCTCCAAACTTTGACCTAATGCAGGATTAACTGTTACGATAGAGTCAAATTCTGCGGTTGTCCGTTGCAATAAAGAATAGGTCAGTTTGAAAGGCATTATAGAATGATGACTGGTTGCAGAAGGTTGGTATTCGTATGCAGCACTTCCTCCAAAAGCCAACATTTTAAAGAATTTGGCTCGATTTAGTTGGTCGATGTAGATCCGAAATGCGGTACTGGAAGGATAGTCTAAATCTCTCTTAAATAATTTAGGAAAGAGAATTTGTGGAAAAGTTAATGTCCCACTTAATCCTAACTCCCAACTATTGATTGCAGAACTACTTCCCGTAACTCTTTTACCAGTTTGCCATTCGTATGAACCACGAAGATTTACTCCAAAAGTTTCTCCTCCTCCAAATATATTTCGTTTGGTAACACTGAAAACAGCACCAGGACCTGTTTGGTTGTTACTTTTGGTTGTTACATTTAATTCAAACTCTCCGTCTAAAGGTAAGTCATAAACGGTGTTGATTTGTAGATTTAAAGTATCACATTGACGTGTTGTGTCTTTAGGAGTGTACTGCATCTCAGAATAACGAAAGATTCCTAAGTTTGCAAAGTTCGTTTGTGTTTTTTCTTGTAGCTCTTGTGAGTAAAGATCTCCGGTATGTAATCTTAATTGATTGTATATGGTATTGGGGCGAACGCGTAGTTTCCCCTCATAAAAGATAGTCATGTCTTTATAAATAATGGAGTCTGTTGGTACTTCATTATTGTATCCATTTAAATGGACAGATATATTTCCGATTTTCCAAGGACGTAAGACATTGCGGGGTAGCCCGGGTTGCGTAGAAACACGAAGAGCTACTTTCTCCGGATGTATGAGTGTATCAGCTTGATAAGTGATAAATTCGGGTCGAAAATAGTAGTATCCTTTATTACGAAGTAATGATGTAATTCGTTGTCTCTCTGCTTCTAATTGTACAACATTGAAATTATCTCCTTTTTTAATGAGGCGGTTACGATTATTAGATTGAATTAAAGTGTCAATGCGATGACGCAATCGTACATAGGCGATACTATCATACGTGTAGGCTTTATTCATTTCTATTTTGTAGTTGATTTTAGCCTTTTTAGAATCTTTAGGATCAGCTTCTATTTCATAAGAGGATGACCCTCTAAAATATCCATATTCACGGAGTATATTGGATGCAACTTGGGATCTAATATCGGGGTTTACGGTGCTGATAAATATTGGTTTAGCAGCAAATTTATTAAAAATCCATTTTCCGATTTTCCCTTTTTTATTGACAAAAGCGTTATAAACCCACAACCCAAAAGGGATAGGAATTTGAATCGAAGAACTTCCTAATAAAGCATTATTGGGAGGATATGAGAGTGCAGCT
>JAFYOM010000135.1 GCA_017560165.1 Parabacteroides sp. | reverse complement strand
ATTTGATGCAGATCGAAGATGATTCACCAAACGAGATAATGATAGGGGAAGCTTATGATATTTTTAAGAGTAATTTAGCTAAACTTCTGACTGGGGTTAAAACGAGAGATAGAAGTATATTTTTGAAAAAGTTTGGAATCGGACTTCCAAGACCGATGTTGCCAAAAGAGATCGCTAAACAGGAAAAATTGAGTATTGCGCGAGTTTCTCAGATATTTCAAAATGTATTAGAGATTGCCCAAAAAAATCAAGTTAAATATAATATTGACCCACATACTTTATTTGAAATTGTTAAACATATACAGTAATGAATATAATAGGAATTAGAGGACATCGTGGTGCAGGTAAAACTACAATATCATATCTATTAGGAAATACTATTAATTATTTAGTCGAAAAATCTGAAGAAGATTTTGACGCAGTATATAGGGTATGGTGTAATAATATCATTGAAAATGAAAATGTTATCAATGAATGTGGTTTAAAATATGTATATTTTGATTCTTTTGCAGATACATTAAGATTATGGGTGAGGTTGTTATTAAATTGCCCAGAAAACTATGTCACAGATGAGTATTTTAAAGATCATGTGGTCGTGAATATGAAAGATTTTTCATATCAAGTCATTGATGAATTACCATCATATGTATTAGATCGAGAAGAACTCTATAATATTATGGTTACAACTCAACCGAAACCAATTACAAAGGATCTTTATATATCATTGAGAGAATTTATCTTGTATTTTGGAATGGATGTGATGCAGAGATTTTTCGGCGCAAATGTCTGGTTAAAAACATTAAAGAATTCTTCTGAGTTTTATGAATCAATATTTAATGAAGATGATGCTTATAAGATATTTGTTGACGTTAAAATGCCTAGTGAAGTGACATATATTAAAGAACGTAACGGCATCATCGTCAAGGTATCGAGACCAGGATCTCAGAAGAAAAATGTCGGAATGGATAAACTCGGGCAAGATCATCGATTTGATTTCGAAGTATTCGTAAACGGAGATTTATATAAAACAAAAGATCAAATTTTTAATATTGCAAAAACTATAGTATATGGCGACAAAAAAGAAAATTGAGGAGATTAAACCTCTTTATGAGGCTATTCAAGAAACAGGATTATCTACATCAAAACGAATCCTAGACAATCGTATTATTGTCAAATTTAAAAAACTAAATGAAGATGCTGAGATCCCAACATACGCACATGATGGTGATATCGGTATGGATATTAAATGTACTGATATTGAGTATGATAAAATTAACGATAGATTCATTTACCATACTGGGTTAGCTTGCGAAACTGCAAAAGGTATCGGATGCTATCTCATGCCGAGATCCAGTCAATGTAAAACTGAGGTATATCAACCAAATAGTATTGGTTTGATCGATACATACACTTATCGGGGTGAAATATGTATGATCGTAAAGAATCGTACGAGTATTGAAGTATCGAAATTAGTAGAGGCTATCGATTTGTATTATGCGCTACCCTGGTATCAGAGATTATTCACGCCATTCAAGAAAATTCTAAATGCTTATAAGGATCTATCTCATGATATTCCGCCATATGCAGTTGGTGATAAGATCGGACAACTAGTATTTTTTAAAGCACCTATCGTATCCGCAAAAGAAGTCGATGTGTTATCTGAAACTGAACGAGGAACAGGTGGATTTGGGTCAACTGGTAGATAATAAGCTTATACACTTGTAATGAGCAAATACAAGCTTATACACTTATAAAATGGGGGAATCTTTCAGGTTCCCTTTGTTATTATATATGAGTATGAAAAAGATATTAACGATTTTATTTAGTATTCTATACTTGGCGGTAGGATTCGTCAGTGTATATCACGCGATAGCTTTCTTTTCAATCTCCAATAGCCCCTGGTTAGCTATCATACTTTCTATAGCATTTGAAATTGGTCAGGCTGCAGT
>JAFYOM010000134.1 GCA_017560165.1 Parabacteroides sp. | reverse complement strand
GCCAATGTTGTGACAACTGCTGTTACTTTCCTTTTATTGATTCCGGATATGATCCCCGGTTTACGGGAAAAAGCTAGTTTTGTTTTATGGAAGCAGATGTTGAACTATTCGTTTCCGATTTTGATTTTGGGAATAGCCGGAATCTTGAATCAGACGGCAGATAAGATTTTGTTCCCTTTCCTATTTGATGATAAAGAATATGCAACGACCCAATTGGGGATATATGGAGCCTGTTTTAAGGTCGCTGTTGTGATGGTGATGTTTATCCAAGCTTTTCGTTACGCTTATGAACCTTTTATTTTTGCCAAAAACAAAAGTGAAGGAGACAATACGAAGGCCTATTCCGAAGCGATGAAGTATTTCATCATCTTCTCTTTGTTGATCTTCCTGGGCGTAATGTTCTATTTGGATATCCTAAAGTATTTTGTTGCATCGGAATATTATCCGGGGTTACGTGTGGTGCCGATTGTTATGATGGGCGAACTTTTCTTTGGTATCTATTTCAATCTCTCTTTTTGGTACAAGCTGATTGATCAAACGAAATGGGGAGCCTATTTCTCTACGGTAGGTTGTGTAGTAACCATTTTGATGATTTTGTTGTTGGCCCCCTCTTTTGGATATATGGCTTGTGCTTGGGCCTCTTTTGTCAGCAATCTGTTGATGATGCTTCTCTCATACGTGATAGGTCAGAAGAAATTCCCCATTCAATATGATTTGAAGTCAGCAGCGGTTTATGCTCTGTTGACTGTAGTCTTTTATGTGGCCGGCATGTATCCGACCATCGAATCCGATTGGCTTCGTTTGGGGTATCGTACGGTTTTATTGTTGTTATTTGTTGCGATTGTGGTGAAGCGAGATTTACCTTTGAGTGAGCTGCCCTATGTTGGTAGACGATTTGCTTCGAAGAAAAACTAAGTTTTTGTGGAATGAAAAAATAGTTTCGCTATGGATAAAAGTATGATTTATCATCAGATTAAGGATTTCTTTATTCGTAATTTGGATCTTCATCAAGAGAAAGAAGATGAGTTGGAAACCATTGAATCGATTCGTAAAGGGGTAGAGTTTAAAGGAACCAATTTATGGGTCTTGATTTTTGCCACCTTTGTAGCCTCTTTAGGTCTGAATACCAATTCAACGGCAGTGATTATTGGTGCGATGTTGATTTCTCCACTTATGGGACCGATCATGGGCTTTGGTTTGGGGTTAGGTATTTATGACTTTGAATTGATTAAGCGTTCGTTTCGCAACTTTATAACGGCTACGATTTTTAGTGTTATTACTTCTACCCTGTATTTTTTGATCTCTCCAATCAGCGAAGCGCAAAGCGAATTGTTGGCACGTACACAGCCGACCGTTTATGATGTGTTGATTGCCTTTTTTGGTGGTTTAGCCGGTATCGTGGCCAGTTCGACTAAAAGTAAAGGAAACGTTATACCGGGGGTTGCGATTGCGACAGCTTTGATGCCTCCGCTTTGTACAGCCGGATTTGGATTGGCCAGTGGTAATTTATATTATTTCTTTGGAGCTTTTTATCTTTTCTTTATCAATAGCGTTTTTATTAGTTTGGCGACCTATCTGGTGGTTCGTTTGTTGAAATATCCGAAGAAGGAATTAATGGATAAGATACGGGAGAAAAGGGTCAGCCGTTATGTCGGATTTATTGTAATCTTTACAATTGTCCCCAGTGTTTTTATCAGTTATAATTTGATACAAGAAAGTTATTTCAAAGATAAGGTACAGAAATTCGTTACAGAAGAGTTATCATTTTCCAATACACAGATATTAAGTAAAACCATTTCAGATGATAGAAAGGAGTTGAAGGTGGCTTTAATCGGAGAAACGGTACCTGAAGCTATGTTAGAAAATGCTCGCCTTAAATTGGTGAAATATGGTTTGGAAGAGGTTTCATTGGTGGTTCAACAGGGGTTCGGACAGGAGACGGATATTCATGAATTAAAAAGTTTGTTGATGCAGGATCTGTATAAGAACCGTGAAGAGGTACTTCGTGTACAAGCTCAGCAAATCGATTCATTGAAATACGATTTGAACCGCTATCATCGTATGCACCAGTTGACATCTGAACTGGTACCGGAATTAAAAGTGCTCTTTCCGGCAGTGTTAGAAGTTTCATGCGCTTATACCTCCATTATCCAAGTTGAGTTGGCTAAACCAGAGTCTGTTTTATTGGTCTATTTGAAATGTAAAGAAAAGATCAGTATTGAAGAGCGGGATAAAATCCATCAATGGCTTATAGCACGAGTGGAACAACAGCATATTAAATTGATTATAGAATAATAACTAAAAAAATATTGTATGAAGAAGATATGGGCAGTATTACTGCTTCTTATTACTTCCGGTCAAGTGTTTGCCGATGAAGGAATGTGGGTTTTGAAAGAGTTGACCAAACAGAATTTGGCCCGAATGAAAGAGTTGGGATTTACTCTTTCTTATGAACAATTGTATAGTGAGACAGACCCTTGTGTGGCGAATGCCGTTGTGATTTTTGGTGGAGGTTGTACCGGTATTACGGTTTCAAACGAGGGATTAATTTTTACCAACCACCATTGCGGATACAGCTCGATTCAAAAATTAAGTAGCGTGGAGCATGATTATTTGAAAGATGGATTTGTTTCTCAAACCAAAGAGGAGGAGTTGCCCGTACCGGGATTAAAAGTACGCTATCTGCGTGAAACGGTAGATGTCAGTGATCGTATTCATACTGAGATTGCCTTGATTGAAGAAGAACATCTTCGTTTGGCAGCAGCCGACTCTATAGGAAGAGTGTTGGCTGATTCGGTAGGAAACAGTCAGTTTCAATCAGCAGAAGTGATTCCTTTCTACAATCATAACAAATACTATTTGATCGTGTATGATGTGTTTAATGATGTCCGTATGGTTTTTGCACCACCAACTTCGGTTGGTAAGTTTGGTGGCGATACCGACAATTGGATGTGGCCACGTCATACGGGAGACTTTTCGGTGTTCCGTGTATATGCCGATGCCAACAATAAGCCGGCGGAATATAGCAAAGACAACAAACCATATCAACCGAAATATGTGGCAGAGGTCTCTTTGAAAGGATATGAAGAGCAGGATTACGCCATGACAATCGGATTCCCGGGAAGTACAGACCGTTATTTATGTTCTTGGGGTGTCAAACAACGTATTGAAGACTTGAACAAACCTCGTATCGAGGTGCGTGGCATCAAGCAGGAGATTTGGCGAAATGCGATGCAGGCAAGTGATGAGGTACGAATCAAATATGCTTCCAAGTATGCCGGAAGTTCCAACTATTGGAAGAATTCTATCGGTATGAATAAAGGGTTGGCCAATTTGAACGTGATCGATCGAAAAAAAGAGGAAGAAGCGGCTTTTGCTGCATGGGTGGCACAAAATGCCGAACGTAAGGCGATATATGGAGATGTATTAAAGTTGTTGGAAAGGGGATATACCTCTTCAAGCGAATATAGTAAACTTTCAACCTATTTGAGTGAAGCCTTTTTGAGTGGAACTGAGATTGTCAGATTAGCTCGTATGGTGGAGAGTGTCGATGTAGAGGGATCCACTTCAGAAGAGATTGATCTATTCTTGGAAGACCGAGTAAAGGCTTTCTTTAAAGATTATGAAGCCGGTTTAGATCAGAAGGTATTGGGTGCCATGATGCAGATTGTCAAAGAACGTGTGCCGGCCGGATATCTACCGGATATCTATGCAAAGGTGGATAAAAAATATAGAGGAGATTATGACAAATATGCGGCTGATTTGTTTAAGCGTACAGCCTTGTTGTCTTATGAAAATATCGCTTCTATTTTGAAAGATCCGAAAAAGCATGCGAAGTTGAAAAAGGATCCGGCAGTGGAGTTGAGCACTTCTGTTTTTCTCTCTTTCTTCGAATTGCAACAGTTGTCAGGAGATTCCTATTATGATATAGCTAAAGGCGAACGTCTGTATTTGGCCGGATTGAAAGAGATGTATCCGGAAAAGGCTTTGCCTTCGGATGCCAACTTTACGATGCGTGTAAGCTACGGTTCAGTGGGTGGTTACCGTCCGTATGACGCTGCGTGGTATAATTATTATACGACTCAAAAAGGAATTTTTGAAAAGGAAGATCCGGAGAATGATGAGTTCTGGGTACAACCGGAAATCTTAGATATGATCCGTAGCAAAAACTTTGGTCAATATGCCAACAAAGAGGGTGATTTGCAGCTTTGTTTCTTGTCGAACAATGATATTACGGGAGGAAACTCCGGTAGTCCGGTATTTGACAAGAATGCTCGTTTGATTGGTTTGGCATTCGATGGAAACTGGGAAGCAATGAGTGGGGATATTGCTTTTGAACCGGAATTGCAACGTACCATCAGTGTGGATATCCGCTATGTGTTGTATATTATTGACAAATGGGGAAAATGTTCCCGCTTGATTGAGGAGCTGAAATTACATCGTAGGTAATCTCGAATTAGTCGCTGGGTAATCAATTCCGAAAAGGGACCTATAATAGCCCATAAGAAAGAAAGCCTAACTGTCGTTATTTCAAGTTGTTATAATTCTGAGTATATATATTTGTTGTATTCAAAAAGTTCTTTCTTAGAAAAAGGAAGTGATACTTTTACAAGTAATGTCATTCTTGTTTTTAACTGGGATGGAACTCCTATCAAACAGTATGTATTAGATAATGATGTACAATCAATATGTATTGAGGGAAATAATATTTGGGCTATTAGTGGTGATTTTTCATTTTTATACCAATACAAAATAAGTACATAAAACAATGTTTGTAAAAATAATAATGATACTCTTTGGCTTATTATAAGGCAGTATTCTAATTTATTCATTCTAATTGATTTGAAAAGAGTGGATAGAGATACAAACATAGTGGATTATTTGTATGTTTGTATTATAATTGATTGAAGACAAATGAAGACATTCGTACATACAGATAAAGCCAAGATAGAAGAGGTTATTCGTAAATGTGATGTTTGCTATGTGGGGTTTGCCGATACAGACGGTACTCCCTATGTTTTGCCTATGAACTTTGGATATAAGGATGGAGTTGTTTATTTACATTCGGCACAAACGGGACGAAGTATTTCTATCCTTGAACGTAATCCGCGTGTATGTATCACTTTTAATACCGATCGGAAGTTGATTTGTCAACATCCGGAGGTCGCTTGTAGTTACAGTATGCATTCCAATAGTGTAATCGCTTGGGGTACGGTTCAGTTTGAAGAGGATTTCAATAAAAAAGTAGAGGCTTTAAATGTGATGATGAAGCATTATACTGATCGAACTTTTAGTTATGGCGATCCGGCTGTCAAAAATGTGAAAATATGGGTGATTGAGTTGGAGGAGGTTACTTGTAAAGAATTTGGTGTTTCTTATAAAAATAAGCATCTATAACATCTATGGGTTACTTGTGTACTCTTAACTATTTCGTATTTTTGTTGCCAAATCGTGATATTGCTGAATAATGGACTTACAAAAGCAAAGCAAGGGCTTGAATGATACGGTAGAGATGCTCTCGGATGAGGGGTCTTATAAACAGCTGTTCCATGCCTATCGCGATGAAGAGGCCTTACCTTCGGGGCAAGTACTCGAAGAGATTGTCGATTTATGTCGTGCGATTCTTTTTCCCGGATATTATGGGAATGCCCGGGTAAGCAGACAAACTATCCGTTTTCATATAGGTGTTAATGTTGGGACTTTGCATACTTTGCTCTCAAAGCAGATTTATGCCGGGCTTTGTTTTTCTGACTGTTCATGTATAACCGGTTCAGAAGAACAGATCTATAGTGAGGCTGAGAGACTTTCTGAAGCATTTATTCAGACACTTCCTGAAATACGGAAACTATTGGCAACTGACGCAGAAGCTGCTTTTAATGGTGATCCGGCAGCCCATAATATCAACGAGGTGATTTTCTGTTATCCCGGTTTCCGGGCAATCTGTAATTATCGTATAGCTCACCAGTTATATCGGTTAGGGGTTCCCTTTATTCCTCGTATGATTACGGAAATGGCTCATTCTGAAACCGGAATAGATATTCATCCGGGAGCACAGATTGGTCACTACTTTTCAATAGACCATGGAACAGGAACGGTTATCGGGGAAACCAGTGTGATTGGAAATCATGTACGTATTTTTCAAGGGGTAAGTTTGGCCGGTGAGAAATTACCGCCTGATGAAAATGGAAATGCGATACGAGGAGTACCTCGTCATCCGATATTGGAGGATCATGTGACGGTCTATTCCAATGCAACTTTGTTGGGACGTATCCATATCGGAGAGGGTGCTACTATTTGTGGTAATGTATGGGTGACAGAAGATGTTCCGGCAGGAGCAACGATTCAATTGACAGTTGATAACGGACAGTTGACCATTGGAGAAAAAATTAAATAAGACAACATATAAACAAATCTCAATAGAAATGAGCGAGACTTTTGAAATGGTGGCCAAAACCCTTTATGGGTTAGAAGAGGTACTGGCCGGCGAATTATTATCTTTAGGTGCCAACGATATACAGATTGGCCGCCGGATGGTTTCTTTTACAGGAGACAAAGAGGTGCTTTACAAAGCAAACTTCTATTGTCGTACGGCACTGCGTATTTTGAAACCGATTTATCATTTTAAGGCGAAAGATGCCGATACGGTGTATAAAGAGGTAAAGAAGGTGAAATGGGAAAACTACATGTCGTTAGACAAAACTTTTGCGATTGATTCTGTCATCTATTCAGATGATTTCAATCATTCTAAGTTTGTGGCTTATCGTACAAAAGATGCGATTGTGGATTATTTCATGGAAAAGGAACAAAAACGTCCTTCTGTTCGTGTAAGCAATCCGGATCTCTATATCAATATTCATATTTCTCACAATGATTGTACGCTTTCTATCGATAGTTCCGGTGAGAGTTTGCATAAACGTGGATACCGAGTAGAACAGACTGAAGCTCCTTTGAATGAGGTTTTGGCTGCCGGGATGATTTTAAAGACCGGCTGGAAAGGAGAATCCAACTTTGTGGATCCGATGTGTGGTTCCGGAACACTTTTGATTGAAGCAGCCATGATTGCATTGAACATTGCTCCGGGTATTTATCGGAAAGAGTTTGCGTTTGAAAAATGGATTGATTTTGATCAAGAATTGTTTGACCGTATTTATAACGACGAAAGTCAAGAACGTGCTTTTTCGTTTAAATGTTATGGGTCAGATATCAATCCGGCTGCAATTGAGATTGCGGAAAAGAATGTACGTAGTGCCGGGTTGATGAAATACATCGATTTAAAAGTACAACCTTTCCAGCAATGTACAGAGGCTCCTAAACCGGGTATAATGGTAACTAACCCTCCGTATGGTGAACGTATCTCCAGTCGTGATTTATTGGGATTGTATAACATGATTGGCGAACGTATGAAACATGTCTTTACCGATTATAAGGTATGGATTTTAAGTTATAAAGATGAATGTTTCGATAAGATCGGTTTGAGACCAAACGAAAGAATCAAATTAATGAATGGTTCTTTGGAATGTGAGTATCGTTGCTATGAAATCTTTGAAGGTAAGAATAAAGATTATAAGAAGGCATTGAATGAAGGAGGGGAAAAGCGGACTGCTCAACCTGCCGGAAAACCGAATTCTTCATCTTCAAGAGGCACAACTTCAGCTCAGCCGAATTTCAAAACAGATCGAATGGATCGACCTGAACGTCGTTTTGCTGCAGCTCATGCGGAAGATGAAAGCGAACGTGCTATGTATATGCCGGGTAAACGTTATTTCGGCAATGAAAGAAATGATGGACGTCCGGGTCGCAAGGAGTTTAGTAAGCATACTGCTAAGAAACATTTTAAGGAAGAAGATGATTTTGGTGGAAAAAAGAAATTTGGAGATAAAAAATCGGGAGGTAATCGTTCTTTTAAGAAACCATTTAAAAAGAAAGGCAGAAATGATTTTGAAGATTAAATGGATCGGTTTATGTTGTTTGTTGATAGGATTAAATCCGTTATCTGTAATGGGACAAGATAAGCTGTTTACTTTACAAGATTTGATTCCGGGAGGTAAAACGCAAAAACGTTTTGTTCCTGAGAGTATAAAGCAATTGCAATGGTTAGGTGATCAATATCTGTATGTCAAAGGTGATAGTGTGATGTGTAGTGAACCGACCAAAGCAGAAAAGGTGCTTTTTACACGTCAACAATTGAATGGGGCATTGGAAGCTGCCGGCTTAAAAACGGTTGGAAGCATGCCTATGTTCTCTGTTCCCTATGCAGATCAACCGATACTTGCTTTTTCGGCTAAAGGTCATCTGATTCATTATCAATATATCGATACTAAAATTGTTGCCTCTTATGCTTTGAATGCATCATGGGAGAACTATGATTTTTGTCCGGAAAATGGTTCTTTGGCCTTTACGGAAGGTAATAATGTTAGTATATTAACACCTGAAGGAAATCGGAAGGTGGTTACGCATGAGACAGCAGATGGAATCGTTTGTGGAAAGTCGGTACATCAAAATGAGTTTGGAATTTATAAAGGAACATTCTGGTCTCCCAATGGCTCTGCTTTAGCTTTTTATCGGATGGATGAAAGTATGGTAACGGACTATCCGTTGGTGGATATTACGGCACGTTGTGCGAAAGCAGAACCTTTTAAATATCCGATGGCCGGTATGAAAAGCCATGAAGTGACAGTTGGGGTATATCATTTGGATTCCGGAAAGACTGTTTGGTTGAAGACGGGATTTCCTAAAGAGAAGTTCTTGACTAATATTGCTTGGAGTCCGGATGAAAAGAGTATCTATGTAGCCGAACTGAATCGTGAACAAAACGAGATGCATTTGGTGCGTTATTCGGCTTTGAACGGTGAAAAAGAGGCGGATCTGTTTGTGGAGAAGGATGAAAAGTATGTAGAACCTCAACATCCGATTTTGTTCCTACCGAACAATCCCGAACAATTTATCTGGCAAAGCAGACGGGATGGCTATAACCATTTGTATTTGTATAATACGAAAGGAGAGTTGCTAAAACAGCTTACAAAAGGAAAGTGGGAGGTTTTGGAAGTGCAAGGCTTCGATGCAAAAATGAAACAGCTGTTTTTCTCTTCTACACAGCCATTACCTCATCAACAGATGGATGAGGGAGATGCCTTGTCTGTCAATACTTGGAAATTGGATTTGAAGAAAGGGGTTTGGAGTCCTATCACAACCAGTGAGGGTGAACAAGGGATACATCGTACGCAAATAAGTAGTTCCGGTAAATATTTGATAGATACTTATTCGGCTCCGAATATACCTCGTCAGATTTCAATTATAGATGTACAGAAAGGGAAAGAGGTTCGTTCTTTATTGACTGCTAAAG
>JAFYOM010000133.1 GCA_017560165.1 Parabacteroides sp. | reverse complement strand
TCGCGAACATGGTATTGATCATAATGATTTGATACTATGTAAAGATTTGGAAGAATGTATCGGAACAGATACAAAACCCACATTGATAGGTACGGTTATTCATTTTAAACGTGCAAATTCGAAATGGATACTTGCACAATATTTGAACGGTTGGTCATTCGTTCATGTATTTGATAGCGACGGGGACGCTTCAGATATATTCTGCAATTTATATTATAATTATAATATAAAACGACCAACCATAGCATCTATATTAAACATTTCCAATAGTGAATTAAATATAATATGGGTTCACACAAATCATCCAAAGAACATCGAACATCATGAGGAGGATGATGTAAATGAATAAAAAATTTACAGAGGTATATACGACAGATGATGTGTGGTTAAGTCTGCGTATAGACTGGGATTCGAATGAGGATTATTACATAACTTATCTGGAATGTGAAGATGCATCCGAATTACAGCTTCACTCGATAAAATGTAAATTCCTTGAGTTTAGCCCTCTCAACAACACGCTCATATTCGTTGACGATTTTGGTATCAAACACGAAATAGATCCTGTCGATGAACATACACGTGATTCCATAAGAATCTACAGTATTATTAGTTATTCGATTCTTGAAAAGGTATCATGGTTCGAAATAGCAATTATTCCATTTGATAGAAACTTTTTCAAACTTGGTCGCTGTTATATGGTAAAAGAAACACGTACCGAAGATCCAAAACCGATGATGTTAATTGAAATGGATTTTGATCACATGCATTTCATTTGTGTTGCTGATCCAGATCGTTTCAAAGATCCGGGTATAAACCACATATATGTCAAAGCTGAAAGATATAAACGAATGAGGAAACCATATTGGTTCCAAGCACTCATGGAAGGAGATGTGTGGTCGAATGATAAGTATAAAGAAATGGCCGAAGATAATATTAAACAGGAAACGGGATCTGAAGAAATATCTTGATCCATTATATATTGATCAAAAATGTGAATGTGGAACCATTATTAATTTCACAGATCTAAATGATCTGGAATATCACGGATGTCAAACAGATGAGTCGGGTAAAAACAAATCATATATTTGGTATTATACTTGCCCATATTGTGATAATACCGAAACTCTTTCACATAAGAATCTTGATTATGTGACAAAATGGATTATCATGAATGAAATAGATATGACACATTATGAAGAAATGGCGGATATAACATACTCACCACACATTGAAAAAGATAATGTTGACAGTCATCATAAATACCATGCATATTGGATACATTTCAAGTACAATGTCAAAGTACCACATTCATTGGAGGATGATGCAATATATAAGAAATTTATCAACAATATTGAACTTGTGAATACATTGACGATGGAAGATGGCAGTTTCATCGATTATCATACATTCAATGTATTATTCTCAACAATTGAACATAACGAATTGCATGAAATATTGGAAGCTATAACTCGTGAGAAACATGCTCATTATATTACCGCGGTTGAATATTCAAGAGATTATAATAGTAGAGGAAACAGTTGTGGGCATCTGATATTAAAGACAAATACTGGGAAAGGGATTAGGCTTAAATTGCGTGATAAAGAGGGTTATTGTTGTTTTGATGTATGCGGTACCGATGTAATACCTTCTGAACATCTTCGTGCGTTTCATAAAGATTTATAAAGATAGATCGGGGCATCACGCCCCGATTTCTTTTTTGTTGTATGTATATAATTTATATGGATAAAGGAACGGAAATATCATACAGAAAGGAGCTGATACCATGAATGAGATTGGAGAAATCGTCATTATTGACACATCCGATTCAACCATATTCTGTGGTTGATATTGAACAGTGATTGGGTTTGGTCACGATAAATAAACGACCATTGATATTGTCGCACCAATATCAATCATCCGTAACAAACCTATGCATCCGTTCCATGTATCCATTTAATTATGGTACAATCATAATTAATTTTAAATGTCGAAGCAACATAAAACCAATGAAAGGGGCGTGATTATATGTACGCGTTTATTGGTGATCTTCATTTATGTGCAGGTAAATTACCACGAATGGATTATGTTAAGTCATTAAACAAGTTTCTTGGTATAATCAAAAATCACAAGGAGAAGTGTCATGGAATATTTGTAATTGGAGATTTGTTTGATAAAAAGTTATCAGTTGATGAATTGGAATTTGCTTCGGCATTTCTGGTTAATTTGGTATGTAATGGGTGTGGTCGTGATGGTAGAGAACATGTGCCGGTGTATTTTATACATGGCACATATACTCATGACTATGAACAGTACGAGATATTTATGCCGATGCTGGAGAAGATTGATAATGTTCGAGTATTTTATACCGATACTGCATGTGCAGGTGTATTAGAAAACGGAGCAAAAATATTGTATCTTCCGCAGCAGTATGGTGATGTAGACTATTCCGAATACTTTTCTCATCAGTATGACATCATCATAGGACATGGGCCATTATCTTCAGAAACGAAGAATCCGTGTAAATCAACCAAGTACGAAATCATGCATTCGGCTGAACTGCTCGGATCCATTTCAAAAATATGTGTGTTCGGTCATTTCCACGGTTATACAGACTTCGGAAACAATGTATTCTATTCCGGACCATGGTTGCGATGGAAGTATGGCGAAGATATCGATCGTGTGTTTTTCATATGCAATGATAACTTCGAAGTTGAAACATTCCTGAATGATATTGCATTGAAGTATGAAACATTTACGGTACACTCTCCGGATGAATTAAGAAAAATGGTTTCTGATGAAATAAACAATCCACATCGATTCATCATCTATTGTAAATCAGACGAACTTCCAGAATATCATGGAATAATGAATGCATACAAAAAGAATCAATATCTGAAATATCAAATTATTTCAACAGATGATGAAGAAGATATTGATACTCTGGAATTACCAGAAGAACATGTGAACAAACCGATTCTTGAACCGATACCTGCGTTGATTGAATATGTCAAAGACAAATATCTCATCGACGTTTCCGAAGAGGTGAAAGACTATGAATCAAAAATTAACCGAGATAAACAAGAATAATATTCCCGACGATGTTAAAGCTGAAGCTGAACATCATGCTTTAATGTATGGAGATTCCTATGTATTCGTGGACAAACTTAAAGACTTAATCGAAAAGTATGGTCTGGAAGCATATCATAGGTATCTTATCGACGGGACAATGCCAGAGGAGGAAAATAAATGATTTCATTTTATAAACTTGAACAGATCATCAAGATCTGGATGGAAAGCATTAAAACTGATAAAGAGGTTTGGTACAAAACTACTGGTGGATACAGAGAGGATGGTTGGGCTCAGAAGTATGAGTTATCGCCTCCGACAGAAGTTCGTACTTCTGATGACAATCCAAGATCCGTATTCATTCACACAATCACAACAATAAAGGATGCTAAAGAATTCGAAATATGTTTGGATAAAATGGATAATCCCGTACTCATTATATCTGATGACGGAGTGGATTGGAAAGATGGTATCGATATTTATAGTGCATCCAAGAAATTCTATTCTGGTCATATCTCCAAGCTGAGAAGCATGATCATTAATGCTGATAAAACTCTTGAAGATTATCTAAAAGAACATCCTAAATTCGATATGGATGAAGACCACAGTATCGATATTATTGAAGTAATATTCAAAGCACTTGAACACATTGAAATCAGATTCTTTGCAAACAATAGGATCTTCAATAGAAATAATAAGTTGTATGTTGGATTTGACAGTACTGATGAGGACGGTCGTGAATGGAATTATGTGTTCAAAGTTACAGAAAAACACATCCCAATCAGACATGGATATTCATTTACCCTCAGTGGATGTGCAATATCACAACCTTTCCAAGAATATTTATACACTGCAGAATTTCATGGTTGCTACAGACCAACAGAAGAAGAAATTCTCAATGCTACATTCAGATGGGTTGTGTCTGATGAAGTTATTAAAACAGCAAACAAAGAAGCTCGTTATACTTGAGGAGGAAGATACTATGAGATTTTTAGAAAATGTTCATACAGAATACACACTGCCGGTTGAGGGAGGTGAAGACAGACATTTCGTAATCGATCTTAAGGCGATAGCTGGCGAACGAATCAAAGGCGACGTACTTTTCGGTATTCCAACAAAATACCCATATTCATTATCGATTGAAGAACGTGTGAAAAGCACAACGTTGATTGATAGGCGTTTTTATAATGAATACACATACATACCAGTGGTTTCTGGAATAGGATACATACCCGTGGTTTCCGGAATAGCATATATCTCACTTGATGAGTTAAAAGAACTGAAAAAGGATCCATACAAGTTCTGTATTGAAAACGGTATCATCGAAAGCGACGAAGAAACCGAATCTGATAATGATGAAACATCTGCAGAAGGGGAAGGAGAATAATAATGTTAGATAAATCAAAGAAAAGACATAAAGATTACAAACGCATTATCACAATGAAAACACTGGATACTTCTATCTACCGTGAAGGATTTCCTTACTTGGTAAAGTTCAATGGGGATGAGAAAGGTAAGGGCATCGATTACTATGGTGATGGTAAAGTTGGTATATGTATCGAAGCATCCGGTGGCAATCTCACATTCGTATTCGTAAGTGGAACATATGTTCATGAAGAATATAATACCAAAGTTGTATCAATCTCATGTGAATATCTCGATAACAGTAAAATTGAGATCATTCCATACTGGTCCGATACAGATGTATTGAAACTGATTGATTCCGTAAAACATGACCCAGACAAATTCCACGGATACAGTTATTGGAATGAAGAGGTTGAAATATATGATCAGGACAATATTGAGAAGGAAAAGTTAAACGAAAACTTCAGAATCACGATTGATGGTGAAGTATATCCATTACTCATTCCAAAGTGTGATAAGGATGAACAATATGAGTTCAATATGGATGCTCTGCAGATTCTCGAAGATAAGGATTTGACATGCTTACTTCACATCAAGAGAAAACATCTTGACAAATGGAAGACATATGGTGATTTCAAAATTAAGGTACTTCACAAGCCCGATGGTTTCCAGATGTTTCATACTCTTGAAACGGATGATAAAATCATGGAACTTAAAGACACATGGTTTCCGGGTGATATACTTTCTAATGTTAAGGGAATACAGATTGAGACATCAACTCTTGTAAAAGATGACGCTGAAGATGCTGATATTGAAGTAGTTGATGTATCAGATTTGAATGCTATCACACTCGGGTTTGATGGTGCGAGTGAAGAAATAACAAAAGATGATACTGAACCCGACATGACAAAGTTCTATATCGATGATTGGGGCAAAATCATCGATCCAAATGTATCTACAAAATACCCATTATTTGTACGCGATGAACATTCCAACGATTGTTGGATAATCAATCACGATGTACTCTGCAAAGCGTTGTATAGAAAGGATGTTATATTTGATATATCATTCAAAATGAAAGACTGTAGAGCACGAGCATGCTGTTCGTGCAATGCTAAAGATGTACAGGTTCATGTTGGTGGTTCTGTATTAACAGGAAAAATACCAGGCAAAAAAGACGCATACATACATGATGCAGCCATAGAATTCAGAGCATCCGATTGGAAAGAAATGGACTCCGCCAATGTTAATTTGAGGATGAAATAATTATGGGAGATGAAACTAAAAAGGTCTATGAAAGTCTGGTTCGTTCAAAAGACGTATCAGAGATCATAGAGAATCCGACAGAATTATATAATATGATGATCGACTTCGAATCGTTGAATGAGAAGTTTAATGAAATCCAAAGTGATTCACGATTCATATGGAAATTTAAAGACCCAAACTTCTTACGTATGGTACTGGCTCCGGCATCTGGTTCGGAGCCCAGATTTTCAATGTCTGCATCAATAAGAACATGTGATGAATTATTGAATATAACACCAATATATTTCATGCCAGAAGAAATGATTGAAACATATTATTCGAACAGGACGTTCATCAAATTCGTTGAGATATGGAGAGAACAGTTGTTCAGATTTGCACTGCTTATATCTGGAGGAAGTTTGATAAGAACGAAATGGGCATGTGAAGCATACTGGGGTTGTCTTCGTATTGACAAGAACGAATTCATGAGACTGTACAAAAAGTACAATATTCCAAAGGGTGATGATGTCGAATGGGATCCGAACGCTCGATGTTATCGTTCTTTACAACAAATACTTCGAGAGGAGAAAGAAGAAGATGGGAACAGAAAACCGGGTTTCTAAAAAGGATGGAATACTCTTAAAAGAAATCCAGCAACTCGTAGATGGTTTTGAAGATAAAAGATTTGCAATCGCTTCATTGTTAGCAACGACAATAGATATTGGTTGTAGTATCAGAGAAAAAGAAGGTGAAAAGACATGTATCAATTGTCCTTTGACCAGTTATGTGTGCAGAGAAATATCCGATAGAGCAAATATACTTCTTTCTGATATATGTATCAACGAAGAAAATGAGGAGGAAAATGAAAATGAAAAAGATTCCAACATTGTTTGAACGTAAGTTCGAAAACCACAGAATTGTGGGAATATCGGATAAGGTGACACCCGGTATGGAATGGGTGCTCAATGGTGAAGGTATTGCAACCATTAAGGTTGATGGTTCGTGCTGTGCGATAATCGATGGTGTCTTCTATAAAAGATATGATGCCAAGAAAGGTAAACCTATTCCAGAAGGAGCTATCAAGTGTCAGGATGAAGCAGATCCGGTTACAGGTCATCTCCCCTGTTGGGTAAAGTGTTCCAAAGATAATCCATCAGACAAATGGTTTATTGTTGCATATGAAGAATTGTGTAGACATGTTCCGCCACATTTTCGTGACAATGCAACATATGAAGCTGTTGGAAAACATTTCAATGGCAATCCTTATAAATGGGAAGGAGATATGCTGATATGTCATGGTATTCACGAAATCAAGGATTGCCCAAGAACGTTTGAAGGTATTCGAGAATATCTTGAAAAGACGTTCATTGAAGGAATAGTTTTCTGGAAAGATGGGATTCCTCAGTGTAAAATCAAGCGTTCGGATTTCGGTTTCTCATGGCCATGTGAAGGAGCTGCAGATTTGTTAAAGGAGGATTAATAATGGAAAATAAGATATCGCAGAAAGCATTCGACTCACATTTACATATCATTCGTGATCCACGCTTTGATATTGATAAATATAAAGTCGGTGAGCTGTATGTAATCAATAATACTTTAAGAAACATCATTGATGATGTTAAACCCTTACTTTTTCAGAAAAGTAAAATCATCGGATTGTTACAAAATGTAGATGATACATCTTTGACATTCAGAATTATTTGTATACATCAGGACCCGCAATATATTTCCATATATGAATGGAATGATATAACTCTTTCGATTGATACTATTATTGATCATCGTATTGAAATCGAACGTTTGCTCACAGAAACAGAAGCCGCAGTATATCTGGGTTTGGTTGTACTCGATGAAGCGAAACAATCAACACTCGATCCGAAAGATCCCAAATTCAACAGACTTCTCGGAATTGTGCCAGACTGGGATCAGTTTCCACATACTCTCGAACGCACGCATTCATATCAGGAACTCCAAGCAGCATACAAAATTAACACTCCTGAAGAGGCTGCAGAGATTGCCAAGGACAGTCAGATGAATATCGTCAACGATATCATGAAAGCTGCTGAAGAGGAGAAAAAGAATTATGTTGTATGGTTAATCGATTCTTTCTCAGGTTTGCGTAAATCATTTTCAATTCTTGATTCTGAAGGAAATTTTGACCCGGAACCTTTCAAAGGGCTCAGTACTGGTTCTGGTCGTGTTCGGGTTAAACTTGTTAAGGGTAACTCAACAGTTCAGTTTAATGTTCATTCCAAATACATCAAAGTCGCATCAGATGTAATAGCTATAATAGGAAACAAAAACAGGAGTTCGATATGCATGACATTGATGAAAGATATCTTCCGTGAGATGTTCGATAAAATCGAATTCGAACAGATACAGTAGTATACCAAAAATTTCGAAAGGAATGATCATATGCCTGTAATGTTAAGAGACTTCGACACAAGAGTCTCATGTATTTCAACTGATGAAGAATCCAACAAAAATGAACCATTGATCCAGTTCGTAAGATTTGCTTCTATTGTAATGGCTGTAAAGAAACAGTCTCTTCTTGAAGGGGAGCTGAAGAATGCCGATTACATGAGCATATTGTCTGGTGGTGGAAACTCATCGGTATTCAAGAAGAATGATATTATCGATTACTCATACCCAACAGGTATCAGTGTTATTGACTATCCTCTTGCATATGAAATCAATATCGTAAACGAAAAGGGTGAGAAGATCGGTAAGCGTGTATGTTACGGCATTCAGGCTGGAACATTTAACGTTATCACCGGATCAACCCAGTCTTTCAAAACCACACTCGGAATACAGATGTGTGCAAATATAGCATACGCTAATAACGGCAATGTCATCCACTATGATGCTGAGAATAGACTTGTTGTTCAGCGTGTAAAGAACCTGACAAAGCTTCCTGAATCATGGTTCTCAGGTGATGCTCCACGTTATCAGATACGCGGTGGTGCAATCGGTTTCGATACTCTCCAGCATGATATCACAGAGATTGCAATGAACAAGATCAAGTACAAGAATATTCTGTTAAAGGATACAGGTGTAGTTGACGGTAATAACAAACCTATCTATCTGATGCCTCCAACAGTTATATTCCTTGATTCAATCTCCAATGTAATCGCTAAAGAGTACAATGTTGAGAGTAAGGATTTCATGAATGATATGGGTGAGATTCGTGGCAATGCAGATGGTATGAGAAATGCGAAAACATTAAGAGGTGTTCTTACAGATCTCAATCCTCTCATGAAAGAGGCTAACATTATCATTATTACAATTGCTCATAAGGGCACAAACATCTCTGCAGGTGTTATGCCACAGGCTAAACAGTTCCAGTATGGCAAACAGGATGAAAAGATTTCAGGCGGTAAGGCTCTTGAGTATGGTGCTTCTGCACTCATGAACTTCACAAACTTCGGTTCAGAATCTTCACGTTACCACATGGATTCAGATGGCTTTGAAGGAAACACAATTCTCTTTGAACCATTGAAAGTATCAACAAATGAAAGCGGTAATGCAAAGAGCGGTCTTGGATTTGAAATTATCATTGATAAGAGAAAGAACGGTGTGGACAATCTCAGAACACTTGTTCAGTTGCTGGTTGCTAAGGGACGTCTCAAGGGTAATAAAGCAAACTACAAGGTGTGTGATGAGAAGGGTGAAGTAATTTCAAAGAACTTCTCATGGAAACATATCTATGAAGACTTTGAAAATGATAAGGAAACATGCAGAGCATTTATGATAGCAGCAAAGGAAGAGTTGGAGAAGTTTATCTCCCGTGCTGATGATACAGCAGGTACAATCAATCCGTTCGATATCAATGCAACAATCATTGATCTCGATGCTATTGCCCCTGTTTCAGATGCTGCATAAAAGAAAAAAGAATAATAAGATAAATGGGGGCATATGCCCCCATTCTTTTTTGTTATTTATAATTTTTTATCTCCATTTTATATAAAGAATGAATATCGATTACGAGATTTAAAATGTCAGTATTTGGATTTAAGTTCCTATATGAAATCCCAGTATTAAAACCATTTATGTTGATTGTTATCCATGTTAATGTTGTTCTGGGAGGCCCGCATAATGTGTCATAACATAACGAATATTCTATATCTCCACAAATGTCTTTAAACCTTTCTCTCATCTCTTTTTCAAATTCTAATAATGTTTTTTCATATTCCTCTGATAATAAATCTTTTCGATAATCGATCTCACGTTGTAAAACTTTATCTATATGAGAAAAATAAGGATCCAACCAAGTCACTTCTGATGTTGTGTGAAATTTATAAGCTTCTTCAAGCACTTTCAGTGATTGTGTTGCCAATGTTTTTATCTTTTCATATACTTCTTTCATTGTGCTCATTTTAAACATCCTTTCATAAATAAATTTATAGTGGGGCACGAAGCCCCACCAATATCATTCAAATGGGTCTGGCACATACTCTTCGAATATAGAATCAAAGAACGATGGATTCTTGATATTATAACCTTCCTGCATATGCTTCGGATCTTCTTTTATATGTTTGGAGAATTCTTTCTGAGCAGACATAACCTTCTTCAGTTCGATCGGTTTAACCCGACCATCACACCAAGCAACATCTATCTGATTAGTGTAATGAATCCAGTATACTGGTGGATATGAGTATGGTGGTTTTGGATCTGGTGATGAATGTATATGTCCGTGAATGTTCAGATTATTATCATTCTCTGTAGGAACGTGACAGAACAAGATATTACTCCATACGAAGGATTGAACAACGTATTCGAATCCACATGATTTGTAGAATGATGCATCAAACAAATCGTTGTTTCCTTTGACAAGTATCTTCTTACATGGGATTGTGAGTAGAACACTTTTAAGAGCTTCTTTGTCTTTGAATTCTCCATCTACAAGATCTCCCATGTAAATAAGAAGATCATCTTCCGTTACTGTACCATTTACATTTTTGAAGATCTCATCAAATAATGCACAACGTTTGCATTCTGATTTACCTTTTTCTATTCTCTTCCAGAGATGCCAGTCTGTACACAGATAAACTTTGTGTTTATTCTTGATAGTAGTATTGATGAGACGAGTAATAGCTTCAGAATGATTTTCTGTTGGATTAGATAAACTCTTCATCAGTTTATCTTCTTTTTGACGATTTGTCATTTATTCTTCCTCCTCTTAATAACTCTTTCGAGCAGTTTCTTGTCATTGTTATTAAGATTTGGTGCCGTGAGAATTCCCTTATCTATTAACTCAGGACCGAAGGCGGCCAATCTTTCAAGACACGTCTTTCCAATAGGAGAAATATCTCCAGTAGCATAGTTAATCAGCATCTGATCTTCCCACATCTTACCATATCTGAAATCACGTGCTTTCAGATTAGAAAGATCGGGTTTATGCGATTTCATATAGATTACGGATTTCAAATCAAACTTTGTTGATGGAGGTGAATCTAAAGTCTTCTGTAGTCTTACTTCATATGATTTCTGTAGCTCCAAAAGCTTTAACCACATCCAGCTCTTATGTCCTCTTGGGGTTATAAGATATATCCGGTTATTGAGAATATTCTCTATCACTTCTCTTTTCCAAATTCGACCATTTCTATCAGGAGCTTCAGTGTCAAGAATATCATATAGAGCTGCCATCATATCAAGCTTTTGTTGCACTTTGAAGTTCTGAGTACTTTCCGTAAGGACATCGATTTCAGGATCTCTGATACCATCAATCCAGCGTTGTGTTTCTAAATACTGTTCGACACATCTTGGAGTTCTGTTAACCGGAACAAATGAATCGCCGTACAACATAGCATCATGTTCTGCTTTCTCTCTGATGTTTTCCGGAATGGAATCAATCGTTATTGTCTCATGAGGAATTCCTGTATTTGATTCAACATAATCATAGAACTTCGCCTTGATCTCATCGGACATACCTCTCATCATTTTCTCATCCTCAGGGAACATCACTGGATATGGTTCGTCGATAGATGAGATCAATATCTCTCTTCCACGAAGTTTGAACAATGATGGATCTGTCAATCTTCTGTTGTGATTGTCAGTGATTATTTTACCTTCAACCAGTTTGAGAATATCTTCTGCTTCCGGATATTCTTTATCACTAATGATCTTCCGAGCAGCTTCATAGAATTCATCGATTGTCTTCTTTGTATTCAGCTTGTATGCTTCATACAGTTTCTTCATCATCTCTACACTCAATTTGTTTTCTCCAGTATCCATCTGGTTCTTCCTCCTCTTTTACTTCTGTGAATTCAACATCAATGATATTGTCTTCATCATATGTTGACTTTACTACACGAGTATTTTTGTTTCTCCATTCCGGTTTGAGCATTTCTAAGAATCCTGATGAATCAACATCTTCTGGGTCTATGTGAAACTGTTCATCCGATTCATATGTCCAATGCTCCGTTACTTGAGACATTTCATCTCGACGTATGTTTTCTGAACCCATATGATATCTTACCATCTTATCCTTATACCAGAACGTGAGTGTTATAGCAATCCTTGTCCCAACAACACAATCGAACGAATCGTTCCAATAGAATGTAACTTCATGTCCATTGTAATATACATTTGGATCCAGTCGTTGTAATTCTTTACCATCGACAGAAACATGTAATTCATAATCGAAGGATGCAGTACAGTCAAGGAAGATCTCCTTGACTGCTTTTGGATGTAAGACAACAATCATTGCTGATTCATTATCTTCCTTATTTGTCTGCATTTGAAGATGTTTCGCAAACATTTTCATCATCCCTTTCTTTCGCCAATCTAATGATATCTTTTACGATCTGTTCAAGCTCCTCCCGTTTAGGAGTTACTGTATCCCATGTGGGTCCTACATAAACTCCATTGTCGAATAGCTCTTTCAGCTTATTAAGTTGAGCTTTTGTAGGGGGATCTCCAGCAACATATCCTTTAAACCAAACCGATATGTATCCCGTTACACCAGTAAGATAGTCGATAGTACTGAGCATTCCATTATTTATCGCTGTCTCAATGATATATTTTTTGGCTTTGAGAATGTCATCGAAACCTTTCTGTTTTGCGAATATTTCTACCAGTTTATCAGTATGCGAGGGAACCGCATATTCAACAGTTCCTTCTGGTGATATGACAACCTCGAGATATGAGACAAATGTGTTTTTATGCGTCTCAATATCAAATGGTGAGTGAAGGACTTTCTGTTGCACTTCCAATGATGGCTGTTTCTGCATTATTTATTACCTCCTTTAGTCACACATGTCCATGCTTCTTTTTCCATTTTAGAAAATTCTGCTATTGTTTTGTCAATTATCGGCTGTATCTTTCGACACAACCAAGCCGAGTTCTGTGATAAGTCTTCAGGTCTATCTTTATAAATATAACGTATATGTGCTGGAATAGTATTGTATGAGGAATTTGAGCGAGTTTTATGATCTTCAATAGCTATGATAAATTTACATCCATATGATCTACTCCTACAAACATCAATTGTGAATAACTGGTGAGCCTCTTCCCATTTGATCAATATATTATCATCTTTAATCAATGTACAAATATCCTTCACATGGGTATGATTAATGGATATTTGCCAGAATCGTTTGGAATATTTCTTTGTTGGATACAAGAGGATTGGGTTTGCTGATCCGATATCATATACAACACTCTCTGATCTCAAATTCTTAATCAACTTCTCAAAGAACATGTAAACCCATTTTTGATGATTGGCATTAATATCCTTTCTGTCTTCAATTAATTCGCTTGTTTTCATAATGATTAAACATCCTTTCTGACATCTATAAATTAAATTTGATTTTGATGTCATATAAATAATATACATATGAAAAGAAGAAAAAACAAAGGGGCTTTACAGCCCCAATGCTTCATTTATAGTTATTATTTTGATACCGAGATCATACGCTTTCTTTGTTTTGCCAGACTCAAACATTGGATCTGGACGAACAACAAGAACCGTATCTTTTGTGAGTGAGTCAGAAACCTGATAACCTTTCTTTGTCAGATATTCTGTTACGGTTTTATCACGTGTACCAGTTAGACAAACTTTTCCTTTATTACTCACATTTGTTGTTGATCTGAATGTGATATGTTTTATCAAACGCTTGAACATATCTTTGTTTGTGATAAATCCTTCATTCATCGATTTGATTGTTGCAGTACCAATACCTCGAACAGATTGTACAAGCAATTTATCAAACTCATCATCTGCTTCTGTGAAGATGTGTCTGATAACATTGCTTCTGTACAATTCATCATTACCGAGAACGGATGTTATCAACAACTCCCATTTCTTTGAATCAACATCGAGGAATGGTAAAGCTCCCAGCCATCTACACACAGGAACATCCTGAGAATTATCATGAATAGATTTTATGATATTCTTTGCAGATGTTTCTTTGAATCCGGGTATGCTGGCGATATCTTCAACAGTCAACGTATATAAATCATCTATATTCTCAATGAATCCTTCGTCGAATAATGTGGTGATTGTACTCTCACCGACACCAAGCATTTTCATCTTTTCACAATAACGAATTATTGATCCAAGCTTTCTACCTTGACAAACCGGATTAGTACAACGTACTGTTTTCAATGAAGTGTATTCAAACGGAGCACCACATTTCGGACAATGTGTTGGCAATTGGATTCGTTCATATCCATCTTGAGCCGAGTCAAGAAGATAAGGTACGATGTTATACATAACACGTACAGTGTCACCCTTTCTCAGATTCATCTCATTTACTCTATCAAGAGTTGATACAGTAATATGATCGACTGTACGTTTACCATCACAGAACTTAACAGGTTCAACAATTGCAACCGGAGTTATCTTACCAGTCTTACCGAACTGGAATACAACATCTACCAGTTTGGTTTCATTGATATCATTAAGAATCTTGATGGCTATCTCTTCCTGAGTTTGATTGTCAGGACCCAATACAGATACAACAACGCCATCAATCGAATAATGACGACCACCATATTCAACCGTTGCACCATCATTAAGTTTATCAACAATGAACTGCTGAATTCCTTCAAAATCATCTGCGGTTGATGTTACACGAGATACTGTTTGTAACTCTGAACATATATACTCGTCACCACCGACAGATTCTCTCAATGGTACGAGTGTGATGTATTCTGACAATTTTGAATTGCGAGAATGAATGATCGCATTCACCATATCAAGAGGCTTCAGATAACCTGATACTTCATCAATACCTGCCGAATAGAATGTCTCATGTGACATGATAGCTTCAAACTTAACACCATCAACTGCTTCACGCATATATTTCTCAATGTTATGATTCTTAAACAACTCTGTTACGTTGACGGATTCTCCGTTCTGATAATCTCCTCTTGTGAAGAACTCTCCGGATTTATCAACTGCAATCGATGCTCCATCAAACTTCGGTTGAATTATTATCTTTGCATTTGGATTAATACCTTTTCTGTAGAACCATTTCTCATATGTGTCTTGACCTTCTCTCATAGGTTCACGGACTCCATACACCTTTGGGAGTGATCCAACCAGACCATTTATAACTCCAGATTGTTTCTGTCTGAGATACGGTCGCTTGTCCTCACCATGTTCTTTTAAATATTCCTCAAGGAGTTCGTCGTAAGAACTATCGGGTATCAGTGGGTTACCGCGATTGTATGCATCAATATATTCTTTCAGCTGCTGTTCAGTTATCATTCTTTTCTGCCTCCCCAAATAAATTAAAGAAATAGCCCGGGTCTTTGTTAGCTGCTAATAGTTGTATTTCGCGATCAGTCAACCATACCATTCCATTATCGTATGAAGAATGATAAACATATTTTCTGCCCTGACGCATCAATACCTCTGGAGCAGATCCATTAAAACCCCATTCAATTTCATGTGATACTTTATAAGCATACACATTTTCATGATCCGTTCTGATAGGTGGAAGTTCAAGAGGTGATAGAACCACATTAATCGTTTTAGGTTTTGAATAAGTTTTCTTCGGTGGATATGTGCAACTCTGTGGATGATCCATTTCATTTTCTCTGTAATTTTTAAACTCTTTCAACCTGTTGACATTCTTCCAATCAAGATGAATGGTTATTATTTCAAGTACCATTGCCATTACTATTATCCTCCGTATTTTCTAACATGGTTATATGTTTCTTCAAGTCATCATTCATTTTACTTAATAATTTGAATGAACTTGATTCTTTTGGAAACAACCATATTGATTTTTTGATATGTCGCCTGATATGGCGTAACACATTATATCTCTTTTCTCTTTCAAGGATTTTGTCTTTCATATTGGATCAGTCCTCTCTATAAAAATAATTATAATAAGTGGTGGGGCAATTGCCCCACCATTATCAATTATCGTATTAATCCAAATGTAAATCCATTAACAATGTTTCCACCATTATAGACAACATTTGATGACTGACCCCATCCGCTATTTCCTATAGAATCTGCAGGATTGTCAAATTCTATTGGAAACGTTTGACCCGAACCACATGGAATAATCCCTTTATCAATATCCTCCAGTATTCTGGCGAAATCTGATTGATATGCGTATTGATGTGCGGGTGTTATTATGTTATTATTCTCTTGGGCGATCAACATATATGATCACATCCTTTCATATTATTTCATAATGATAATATATCTATGAAATATCAAAAATGGTTATTAATTATAACCTTTAGAAATACGAACATTTCCTTCAGAATCACGTGCTTGAGAATCTGTTGGTACTGTGATATCTTTATGAGGATTATTCGGATTTCTTCCAGATTGGTCAATTTGATTTACGGCATTTAATAGACCCTGGTCAAGTTTCATACATGTGTCGATATCTGAAGTTAAACATTTTGTCAATTTAGTATATCCTCTGGAGACAGATTTCATGGCATCTATACAATCTTTATACACTGTTGGATTAGTGTATGCAATACCTTTTTGTTTACCTGCTTCAGGTATCATTGTTTTCTCCAACCATTCATTTGTAACACGAAGCTGCTCTCCACACCATTCAAGAATATATTGTAAAGCATTGTATATGTTCATAGATTTATGTTCATATGTTTTGCCATCATCTTTTGATGTAACAAATGTATCTGCTGTTACACCAAAGAACATATTTTCAAGATCACTTTGATTGTGATCTGTTACAATAACCTTGGTCTTTGTAAATACAACACCGTCGATTTTATGTTTTCCATCATTTATATTTGAGAAAACAATTGTTTTATTACCCATACCACTTGGGAACTTGTTACCAGATGCTTTTCCGCTATTGACATGTGGTGGTTGTACTTTTACCGCTTTTGCAACATAATCTGTTACACCCATACAAAGTCGCATAAATGCAACCGCATCAGAAACTTCGAATGTTCCAGTCTCGTCACTCCAGAAGTATAGTTTAACACCTTCGGAGAATAAACCCTTTATTCCGTTTTTCTTAATCCATGCCATAACACGTTTCTGTTTTATTCTGCGTTTATTTATCCAATTTTTCAATTTCTTTACAAGAGATAATATTGCATTGTAAATAGTCTTTATAATTCTGCCGATTATGATGAATGGGTTGTTTGTGCCAAGTATTTCAGAACCTTGTTTTGTTGAAACATTGTCCATAGCTTCTTGAACAAATACTGTTTCTGCAAAATCATTATATGCTTCACGAAGATCGTTGTGATTCTTATATGCTTCAGATTCTTGTAAAACCATTAACAATTCACAATTGGCAATTGTTTGTGTGAATGATTCTTCGATAGAATCTATATCGGCTTTAATTTCTTCAAACTCTTCATCGATATCGACATCATCTCCATCAATACCAATACTGTGTTTGTCTGCGATAGTATACATTGCAGTTTCCTCATCCATTCCACCTGCAATGAGTTCTTCATATTCTTCCTTTACTTTTGGATCGGATGGTTCATACTTTTCACCTGTAAGTTCAGCCTTTGCATAAAGCAGTTGTTCTGTGTGGAATCTCTCTTCCTTACCAATATCAGAATACAGACGGATGAGAACATCATTCTTACTATGTTCTGAAGCATCAAAATATCCTTGAATAGCTTCCTGTTCATCGGCTATGAGTTTGTTAAGAGTTGTTAATTCCTCTTCATCATACTCGTTCTGAACATCCGATGTATCCATTCCGATTTCAACATCGTCTGTATCGTTATCATCATCAGTGTCATCAGAATCAATAGTCTCCATGTCCTTTTCGATATCTTCTAATGACTCATTATCATCGTCATCTTCTCCAGTACTCTCAGCATCCTCATCTGCTTCCATATACACAAGAAACTTATTAAGCATGCTCGTATTTGCACTTTCGGCAAATGCTTCTTTTGGATTTCTGAAGATTTCAAGAATCATGTCTTTTGCACGTGATAATGAAACGTTTCTTCGATGTATTAAACTACCCTTATCATTTCTTCCAGTAAGTTCACATCCTGATCCTGTAGCAGATACGACAAGCTTTATTTTGTCTTCGTTGTCATCATTCGATATAACATCAAATTTGTCTTTTCCCAACATTCCTCTGACAACATTAGTTACTCTACATTTATCCTTCAATGCTTGCATGATTTCATTGTGAAGTGTATTGAATCCATGATCCATCATGGCTTCTTGTTGAAATGTTTCATTTTCTTCTTGCAACATTTCACGAAGTTCATCATCAATAATTATACTCAATTTAAATCAGTCCTTTCGTTTTAATTCTGAAATAGTTCCTTCATGGAACGGTTCACCTTTTGAGAAATATTTCATACATGTTTCCATGCCACTACCATACGGTGGATGTCCCGAATATTCCCAAGCATAATATTTGATTGGTTTCTTATCATGTATTTTGTATATTTCTTCCATTATTTTTGCAACGGCTTGTTCTGGATATTTTACTTCATGAACACCCTGCAATGGGTCAAATGATGCTTCTGGATAAATATAACCACCCTTCCCATCATCAACCAATAAGAATGTATGCGTCATATTATCATCTGATTCTGTTGATATAAAATATTTCTTACATGAGTAACCATACGCCGCAAGATAACCATCCATCCATTCAACAAAATCAAAACATATACCACCACCGTTTTTCTCAAACTCTTCAGGAGATTCTAAACGGTATTTAGTATCATATTCTTCAGATGTTGCTTTATGAACAGAACCATCATATCCAAGACCATACTTGAAATTATAAGCTTCATCAACCATATCTTTACATACACCCATTGGTGAGTAATCGTATGGAACATCTGCTATTACCTTGGGTTTTACAAGCCAATGCCATTTAAAGGAATACTTATATCTATGCCCTTGGAATCCGGTTGTTGTAGGAACCGTATTCTTCACAGATTTAGAAGATACTTGGTCAATACGGATAATACCATACTGCTTCAAACGCACCGGTTCTTCGATCCATATCTCATCAGTTACATTAGCATCATATACTTTCTTTTCCTTTATGAGCTCTTTAGTAGTTTTATGTTTGTAATCTTTCAATGGTTTTTCTGGAATATATACATACCATTCTTTGTACTTATCTGCTTTCCATCTACCGATATTAACCATAATAGCATTGAGACAGCCTTCTATGGATGGAGAGAAACACACTCTTGGATTTTCCACATCTTCAAACTTGTCTTTGGATGGGTCATATTTATCAAGATACTCAGGTACACGGGGTGTGAATATCTGACCATCGAGATGACCCTGCTGTGATATGTGAAATACTCTTTTCTTTGACCATGGAATTACTCCATTTATTATTTCTCCGATTGCACTCTCTTGGATGGGTGATTGATTTAATTCTTTCTTTAATGCAGAATAGAACGCATTTGTTTCATGACGTTTAAGCTCTTTCTCAGCTTCTTCCTTAGTACAAAGACCATGTTTTACCATGTATGGAATATCCTTCTTGGGATCCCATGGTAATGTTTTCTTAGGGTCATTTATCTGATCAAGCTTTATATACTTGAAAGGTTTATCGTCGATTCTACAGATGTAAGTTCCTTCCCAGTCAACATTCTTCATGTATGAATCATCAGCAGTCAATGGTCTAACAATACCCTGTTGAGGATCCATTATGTTGAATGCATCTTCATCAATTTTCACAATGAGGAATTCATGACCTCCATTGCCGTGACCCCATTTCACATGACAATACCATCTTGCGAAAGGTTGTTCCGCTCCCCTTAGGTATTCTAACATATCATAGAAATTTCCAGGATTCTTCTTAGTAACACCACCAACGATATCTCCAGGAACTATTTCCAATGCAGGATCGCGTGGAGAATACACAGGACGTGGGAGATATTCACCACCACGAATTGATGCTTCAGCACACCATGTACACAACAGACAATTCTGGTTTCCTGTTGGTTCTTTTTGATCAGCTTTGTACTTTGCATGAATACTTTTGGCAATCTTGCGAATATACTGAAGAATGCCATCTCTTGAAGGACCATATTGTTTACCTTTTGGGGATGGTCTACCCTTGATATAGTATTTAACCTTACATTTGATTGAACGTGTAAATTCAACCTTCATGTTATTTGTGTTTGCTATGAGGTATTCAAGATCCTTGGTCATCCATGGTTTTCTGGAGAAGTTGTTGAGATAATCCTTTGTACTTATACAATGAATATACCCTTCTTGTTCAACTGCAAAAGGTTCTAAGAACGGTGCCCCTTCAACATAAACGTGTACTTCCTTCAAAGGATTCTTCATCTTCTTTTCGTCAAAGTTTACCCATTCTTCATAGTTGTGATTGTATGTTCCTCTTGGGATTCTATCCTGAAGACCCATATCACCCCAAATGAATATTGAAGCTATACCTTTATAGGGTGTAACAAACAATGGACGATTAAGATCAATCTCTGGCATATGGTTTGTTGGAGAACCAAAATATACTTCATCTACTTTGGGAGGTTTTACGGGTATTAAACCATCTTTATCTTTCGATTTTACTTCATCCAAAGATATAGTCCTCTCCTTCATCTCTTCAAGAGTATATGCTTTATCAATAGGAATCTCTTTACCTGTAACAGCATCAAAAGCTTCTTGAATAACCGGACCGAACATTTCCTCAAATGATTCTGCGAAATAACTTTTATGAAGTAATCTTGATATATTTGATATTACATCTCGTTTATTTTTAGCCCAATCAATTGATTTGATATATTGCTCTTTTGTATTAATTGCATTATCTCTACATTTTTTAAGAGACTCGATAGATTCTTTGGAACTTTCAAGCTTAGCAATTTTTATCTCAAAATCTTTGATCCGTCGATCACACTCTTCGATATTTTTCCTGTGATTTTCAATATAATCCTTATATGCAATCGAATCAATTGATGCTTTAGCCAAATTCCACAAATAATGCAAAGAAGGAAAACGTAGTTCGTGAGGAACACTCTTTTTGGTTACAAATTCAGCAAGATTCACAAAGTTTTTCAACTCATCTTTGAAATGATCATTGGAAGAATAATCATCAAATTGTTCTGGAAAGGATTTACTGGTAACAGACTCATATATTTGTTCAAGTTTTTTCTTGAATTTTTTGGAAGATGATTCTTGTTCACAATAGCAATCATCCGGATCATTATTATCAGATTGATCAAAATCCGATGTTCCGGTTGTTTCATCAGGTCCATAATATTCTTTCATAGATTTGTCCAGATAAGGTTTTAAAGATTCCCATCCAGAATAATCCATATCAAGTTCTTTAGCACGTTTAATAATATTTCGTGCAAGTTCTCGTTTTTGCTCATCTGTCAAACCTTTTGCTCTATCGAAGAATATAGCAGCTTGTCTGACATGTGTTTCATCATTCAAAGGAAACTTTCGAATCTTTTTACCATCTTCATCTGTATATACTAATCCATACATTGAATCGGGGATTTCTTTTTTATCTTTAGCAGATAATGTTTCTTCTAAGATATATTCAAACATATATAAACTCCTTTCAATAGTTTATAAATTCGTTTCATTATACATGACAAAAACAGCATAGGGGCCCAAAGGCCCCTTCGCTGTTTTGTTGTATGTTCATCATGAAAGCATTAGTCAAAAGGATTCTCGAACTTTCCAGGGTTTGGAGTATATGCTGGAGCCTTGTTGATATAACCAAGTGCATTAGCACCTTCCTCAGTCTGATCTGGCATAAGATCGTTCTTGAGCTGAGAATGATTGCTTGACTGATCCTTCGGATAATCAAAAGAACCACCCATGAAATCAGTGAAACCACCAGTTGTTCCAGCATCAAAACCTTCCTGAGTAAATTCCTCATTCGGGTTCTCAGAGAAACCATTTTCATTGAACTTATTCATACTTATTCTCCTTTCAAGGATTTTATTTACCATACGCTTCTGTCAGGAATTTTTGTATATACAGTTTGTTGACAGATACAATCATCCTGTACGTATGAGTATAAGATACATTTGTGAAAATCAACATGCGTCGTTTCCAATCTACATAATATCCATCTTCGATTAGACAACGATTTTCGCGCAGTTTGATTGATATAAATAGATCCACCGGAATATTGTGTTTGAGGTGATAATCTATCAATTCTTGAATTTCATTACCAAACAATCCACCGATATAGACTTCTGTCTCTCCCCAATCCAATTTACATATCGGCTTGGAGTGGATTTTCCATCCGTACAGAAGAGGGAAATCTTTATCATTCACAAAATCCGAGAATATTGGAATGGCTATAGAATTCGCCAATGGTTTTATTAACCGATATGGTCCTGGATTTGGTACAGATAAATCGAACATACCAATTGTATTATATTCACATCGCAATGTAAATGTAATTGGACAATCGGATTCAGTTTGATTTACTTTGGTAACTGTATTATTTGAGTAATTGTCTATTGAACATAGAATTGATGTCATGTAGAATTGATAAAATGCATCCTTATGCCGTCCGGATGAAAATCTGTAAGTTGTTGGAAATACAGAATTCATATTTAAATAGTCCATAAACTTTGAAACATTTCCATTTTCATCCTTTACGGGAATACCTGCATACTTTGCAGTCTCTTCAAGAAACCCATCCGGTATAGCCATCTCCAACGCAGTATCAATATCAAAGAACCTTCCACCATCTGTTGGAAGGCGATTTACCAAATAGCTTCCCCAGTTCTCTTGTTCGATTGCACTCTGGAACGATAATACAAAATCGAAGAATTGTACAACTCTATTTATCTTACCTCTCCATTCTATTCCCTTCTGTTTGTCGAAAAATAGTATCGGCATTTCAGAGCGATTCTGGAAACGACATGAAGTTGTTTGATATGTAGATGTTGCAAATGAACCGGCTGCTAATCGATTGTCCAGACCGGATACTGAAGCTCTGCGTGGTGTAACTATACACATTGGATATGGTTGTGTTCTTATCTGAGAAGGTGTATGTCTCAATTGTTTACTTGCCAACTTTGTTGACGGTATAGCTGTAGCAAATGTATTTGGTGGAAATTGATCCACTATAAACTGCAATACGAGTGCAGTAACATTTCCTGTTGTATGTGCCATATCCGTTCCACTCTGACATGCTAATGACAATTTGTATCCGTGTTCATTTCCTCTCGGGGACATACTGTTGTATTGATACATCAGTCTTTTATCACGGATATTGTCAGTTAAACCCTCGCTGAAATTATTTATATTACTTTTGTTCTCACGGTGGTCACTATACGTCATTGCCTTGAACCCTCGATATTAATACCGATAATATTTCCGTAAATTTCGCTATGTTGTAATAACGAATAAATTGGAAATCGAAGTTTCTGATATTTGGACAACGATTGAGGATCATCAATGGTCGCCACATATTCGTTGTATCATATTTTTCATATGCACATAGTTTGGGATTGCGTTTGTATTTCTTATCAAATACTTCTGTTGTATACATATCAGGATAGCTTTCAATGATTTGAAAGAATCTTAATGGTAGATATGATATAACAGCATCCCACTTCGACAAAGTATCATCGGCATTTTGAACTTTCAAAGTAGTAGATGTGGAAATATTGTCTAAAGTGAACAGATCTGAATTGATATATTCAATCAACGAGGGTAACAATGTTTTTTGATCAGAGGTCATCACTTTTGAATCATCTCCTATCATCTGTAGTTTGTTTGTGGTATCATCGCAATGTTATATACATATTGAATGTATCATTATCATCACAATGTAGAATTCCATAAAATTCATCATTTGCTTCAATGTATCCTTCTGGTGTATCAATTCTTATCGGTAATGAAAATTGATCAGAAGCATTAATCGCACCGGATGTATAATTTATGGATGCAAAAACAGGTGAAGTGACGGAGACCGAGTCCCCGTCACGTATTGTTCCTGTTGTATGAATTAAACATTTCGACGTTAAAGGAACTTCATATTCCTCATGTCGATATGATAAAACCATATTTATTCGCCGCCGTTATATTAGTTAAGGAAAGAGAAACCGTCAGTAGAATCTACGAAAGACTCTTCCTTCTTTTCAGGCTTACCAGATTTATCAGCTGCGTCCATATCAGCATTGAGCTGCTGTTTCTTTGCAAGCTCGTCCTTCTTGATTTCCTTCTTGAGGAGTGTGCGAACCATCTTAACAGTTGCATCAGTATACTTGTCATATACCTTAGCAAGAAGATTTGCACACTTCTTGATTGCCTTTACGAGTTCCTTATCCATCTCACCTTCAGCATTTGTGTAGTTCTTCTTATCGAAGTCGAACTTCTTAAGAAGCTTATGACCTGTTGAAGGGATGTTAGCTTTCTGAAGTCTCTCAAGAACTGCAAGTACCTTATCGATCTGAGAAACAATTATTCCAGATTTATCAGCATCTCTGAAAGAATCGTTCTTCTTATTTTCTTTATAATCCTTAAGGAAAGCTTCTGCTGATTCCTCAAACTTTTCGATTTCTGCAGGTTTCTTAGAAGCACCAAAGCCACCCTTCTCAGAACCCTTCTTGATTATCTCACCGAATTCCTCGATCTTATCAAGAACTTCAGCAGCATCAAGATATCTGCCGTCCAGACCAGGGATCTCCTTCTTACCAGCATTCTTAGCAGCCTTGAGTTCAGCGATGCACTTCTCAAGTGAAGACTTTGTAAAGATGTTGATAACACCCTTTACCATTGCCTTGATCCATTCCCATATATTGAGGAAGAATGCCTTGATGCTATCCCACTTCTTCTTTGCAACTTCACTAACGCTCTCTGAGAAAACGTTGAGACCTTCAGAGTCAGCAAATCCTGCGATTGCAGCATGTTCACAATAGCATTCAGCAACAGCAGCAATAGCATTAAGCTTCATGAAGCCTTCCATGATCTCAACATCATTATCCTCAGTAACAAGAATTTCCTGTTCCTGAATGAATTCACTCATAGTTTTCATAAAATAATCATTCCTTTCGGTTATTTAGATTTATTAGATTTTTTCAATAATTTGAGCAACTGATATGATGATGTTGTGAAAGCATCTGTCATATTAGAAGTCAATTTATTAAGATTTGCCGACCAATCTTTTACACCATCGGAAAGAGATTCCACAGAACGTGTGACCTGTTTATTTCCGGATGTAGCTACATCAAATAATTTATTGATATTATTCATTGCAGTCTTCTTAGTGGATGCATTTCCGAGAACAACGATTATTGATTCACTAATCTTAGATAATGCATAGATTGATATAGCCAGCATTTTGAAATCGGATATCTTGATATAATCTTGATAATGTGTTCGTTTTTCAAGAGTCTTCTCGAAATTGAGTTGTTTACCGCCCGTAGACATGTTTGACTCAACATCTCTCAGATCCTTGATTGTTTTCTTACCAGAATATGAATTTCTGACAATCAAACCAACTACACTATCACCAAAGACATTATCGATTGATAATCCATAGCCTGACATGAGATTGGCCATTCCTTTGCCGTAGTCCTCGACCATTCTTGTCGCATACTTTCCTTTGATGAATGAACGATCATCAAGTTTCCCGAGAAAACCGTCTTTTTCAACGGCTTGACATAGAGGATTCAAGAAACCTGTTAAGAAGTTCTGTTTATCAAAGTTGATACCATACTTCTTACCCAAAGCAGCATAAGCTCTGAGTTCACGTTCTGTAGACGCTCGTACCTTTTTGGCGGTAGCAATCATCAGATTGTAGAAAGTTGAAAGTCCTTGAATTACTGCTGAATTAGCAACCTCTTTGGCTTTACCTTTATCTGTGGGAAGGTTCTTATCTTTTGCACTTTCCACAATTATCGATGGTAAGTCTTCGGGATAATCGGAAATAGCATATGCTGCTTCGAAATTACGAGCACTCATGTTGATATGACCCAAACATTCTTGGATAGCGATTTCATCCTTAGGGGATGCACTACCAGCAGCCATGTCAAGCATAAGCTGTGTAATCGTCATGGCATAATATTCCTTTCGATTATTTTAAATTTGAAAATCATCTTATGTGAGCCCCATCACATGCAACAATTCTGCAAATTTACAAATGAGTTAGATACAGACTCATCCTTATACTATCAGTATTATATCATGCTGATTTGTATCTATTAATGAGGTCTATAGCTTTATCCTTGTAGGAATTGACGATTGATGTTCTGATGGTTCGTTTTTGTAAACCAACCTTTTTGAGTGTGGTATAACGAACATCGTTTTCTCTTTTTGCGAGAAATAACGATACGATTGTAACCGCGAGGTTATTTTTATCATCTTCTGTCAGTTTAAGATTATTCTTAACATCCAAACCATTATCCATCGCAAGTTTTTGTAATCGATCATTTGCTTCCATTCTTGAAAAAAGAATGTCAACTTTTTTGATGATTTCTTCATCCGTCATATCAAACCCTCCTTCCTATGGGATTTACTAATGTGTCTTATATTATAATAGTATAAGATAATATAGCAAATCCCAATGGTATTATTTTGATTAAAATGGAACATCGGAATCGGAAGTATAATCAACAACTCTGATATCATCAAATAATTCATCAAATTGTTTTGTAATTAGTTTGTGAGATATCAGATCCAAAGTATCTAATATTTCAAACGGATCCTTTCCGTATTTATTCGGCGTTTTAATTAATATATACTTCCGATAATTCTCAACGAATTTCTTTATTCTAAATCCCATAGCAACCAATTCAGTTGAAGATATTTTATCTCCTTTGAAATCGGGGGTATATTGCATTAACATATTATCAACTCCTTTTTCGAACTATTCCATACCAATGTATTCTTTTAAATAATATAAATATGAAGGAGATGTTTTTATGATAAATGATAAAGATAAAATAAGGAAAATTATCGATATGAGAGAGGATGATGAAATAGTCATCCCATTATATGTCCAGATAAATGGGAAGAGGTATGAAATATTAGAAATGAACAAGATCAATGTTCGATTTAATCCATATACATTCAATGTGGGTTTCGGCACATCTGATTCATTGTTTATAAAAAATTCATTTCCAGTAAATAGAATTAATGAATTCAAATTGATTGAGGGATTTAACATACAAGATGAAGATACATTGGCAAATATTAGATATACTATTTTTGAATCTGGATATATTGATAATGTAAAAGATGATGATGTATTAGGAAATAATATCAATAAATATTTTGAATGTTTATATGATAAATGCAAAGAATATTCTGATAATTATTTTAAAGAATTAATATCGGGAAATGTTTCTTTGTCTATGAATTCTTTGAATAAACCAAAGAATGATATAGAAGATATTCCTGTTGAAAAAGAAAAAGATAATGATATTTTGTATGCTACCGAAGATGAGAATAGTGAGAATGACGAAGAAGTACCAATACAATTCGGAATAAAAGAATATACTGGTGAATTATCCAAATATAGTTCTTCATGGGATCCTAAATTCTTTAATGAAGATGATGAAGAAGATCATCTTGATGAATTAATAAAAGAAGTTGAAGAGTATTCTTATGATGAAGATAATAATGATTATTCTACTGATTTTGATATATTTTAAATATTTTTATTCTCTGTATATATATTATAATATTGGGACACGGTTGGGGAATGTAGTAATATAGTAATAATAAAGAAAATGAAGGAATAATGATAAGAAAATAGTATAAATATTCATAATAATGATAGAATGAATAGAATGGAATGGATGTACTTCGCCGCGAGGAAATACCGTGTTTGAAAGGATGTGTAAATGATTTGAAACAGAATTCACATGAAGAGTTGAATATATTCAAACAAGAATTATTATCAACAGGATTATTTGAACATCGAAACAGTTATGAATATACTTGTCAATGTCCATATTGTCACGATAATCGAAAACATTGTTATGTTAAGATTGATACAGCATCAGATTCACCCGTTGTGTTTTGGTGTCATATATGTATTGCACATGGGTTGGTTGGAAAAGATTTTTTATCTCGGTTAAATATTGAAGATATTAAGATTCCTCGATTCAAAGGTAATAAACCATTGGATGATGGTAAAGGTGTGAATATTAAAATCATCGGCGATACTGTTGATGATAAAGATGACATTCGAAAAGTTGTTGAGTATGTTCACGGAAGAGTTGGCCACTATCCAACATTGGAAGAATTAAAGATGTTTCAATATGTCGGAAATCCAAGAAAGTATACTTCGGATTATCTTGGATATAATGGGGAGGGTCGACCATTCAACAATCGTCATTGGTTCAAGTTAAGTAATGGCAATATAACCGGCAGATGGAAGGATGATAATACAGATAACAGATGGATGAATTGGAAGAGTGATCGGATTCATAGTGGTGGTTTATATACGTTGAAGAAAGGTTTTGATACTTATAAACCCATTACGATTGTAATTGCGGAAGGCATATTTGATATCATTGGTTTGTATTATAACGGACGAATTGAAAATGGTATATTCATCGGGGTTGCTGGTAAAGGGTATGAACGTGGTATAAAACACATACTATCAAAGGGAATATTTGGCGATTCAGTATCCGTTAGAATATATAAAGATCCAAATGTTGATGCTGAAAGTATCAAGATCAATCCAATTATTGCCGGATTGTTTAACAGTGTAGATGTGTATTACAATTCTTTTGATAAAGATTACGGGATCTTACCATCAGAATTGGATATTCATAAAGTATTAAATTGGAAAGGTTGTAAAGGAAATGGGAATATTTAAATTATTTTCAAAAGACAAACATAAGAAATGTGTGAAAATGTTTGAACGTATCAAGAATGGTTTGGACTATTCAACATCGCACGAGTATGTTGTGCGTATTGATAAGAAAGAATCATACGAAGAATTGTTCAAAATGTTGACTGAACATGGATGGGTTTATGATTTTTCCGGTAATGAAAAAGAAGGATTATACATTACCGTGAAATCAAAATAAATTATATTTTATATGATATGAAAGGAAGTTTTATTATGAGAAAATATTTTAGAATGCTGCTGGATGGCGAGAAAGAACATGTTGATTCTCTTATCGGGTCAATCAATCCAAACCTGGATGTGTGCAATTTGTTTCAATCTGAAATAGCAAGAGCAATAACCCCAATCAGGTTTGGTTTTGAAACAAGTGTGATAGATTCTTTAATCGATACCGCACTTGAGATGACGAAATGCCAAATCACAACCAGTATCGATAGAATATTACATTTCGGAGGTTGTACGGAATATAAAATGATTTATAAGAAAGACGATGGATATTTTGCAGAATCACCATATTACGTATCGCATGATAAAAATCATATGTTCACGGAAATATCTTTCAGAAACATAAACAACAATATTTATCAAACGATCTATATTGGAAATTCTGTGAAATATGGATTCTGTACATACAGTCCATTTGGTAAACCAACTTTTTCATCTGCTGTAATATTTTATAATGAATTTCCACGTGTTGTCTACTATGATTATGAAGGAAGATTCATGCATTGTATATACAATTATTATGTTAAGAATTCATTATTTGAGACTCATAAAGATATATCGAAAAATAAGAAAGATGCTGTTAATTTAACACCGTTATTCACACATTCGGATGAATGCCCATTTGTTTGTAATGATGAAGAATTTGCAAAATGGATAGAATACTTCATCGATACATTCTTGAATAATTTTAATGCACTGAAAAATGATCTTATTGCAAATGTCTCCGACCCATTAAAACAAACGGATATATGTGATATAATTGATGATATTACTGCAAATGATATCGCAAGATTATATTCTCGCAAAATTAATGAAATGCACGTAAATATCTATTTAAACGATAAATCATATGTCGAAATACATTGTTCAAAAACTAAAGTATCGGAATTATACGATACATGGTTTAAAGATACACTTAATAAACGGAACCGCGATGCGATCAACGATGTGTTTAATGGAACATTGGGTGAATTCTGTGAAGAGTACTCAATTGAGAAACTTGTGAAATGCATAAAAACCATCGGTCATGTCAAAGCCAATGAGATAAATGAAATCATCAAACGTAATACATCAAATATTTTATGTCTCAAGAAAGTGTGAAAGGAAGTTTATTATGAAAAAAGATAATGACGACGGATATATGATAGGCATCAAGTTCTGGTTTGTGTCGATGATATTGATGTTATGTTTCCTAATTTTTCTTATTATTGGTATAAAATGTGATTTCATTCCCGTTAATAAAAATACGCATGATACAGAAAACAAATTCGAAAAGGCGATTATTATTAAAGGAAACGAAGCAACTATCGTTGATGTAAAGGAATGGCGTGATTATCAAGATTCTGACCATATACAAATTAAAACAAAAGATGGTACTGTGTACTTTGGATCTTCTAACGAGATCATACTCATTTGTGAATCATAAATAAATAATGAAAGGGTGAATATTTATGGAACGGACTGTGAATGGTGAAACAATTCATCTGCATGTACCAACACCGGATGAGATTGTCAAGAGTATGATATCTCCACTTCAATCTATCAATGAAAATTCAGAATGGATGTGGGATCTATTCATACACAACATGGAAGATATCGAAATGAAATATCCCGAACTACGTGAATTCATCATAAAGATTCGGATAATGCTCAATAGAGATTGGGTGGTATATGAGTTTAAGACTGTGGACAATTTGAGAACAATACATGATCAGATTCTCGAAATGTGGAAGTATTATAAATATTGCAACGATGTGTCATCAGATGAATATAAATTGAAACATCATGTATACTCATTCGATGAAGTTGTTAAAAAATACATGATCGAAGATTTTGAATGGGATGATGATGAAGATGAGTTTGATCCTAATTTTGATTATCATATATTCTGCGGAGCTATTAAGAAATTAAACGAATATTATCCTGAACTTCATGATTTCATAGATAAGGTGTGTAATGAAGTTGATGAATTCTATTATCTTGACAAAGATATATCTAATTATCTGAAGATAAAAATTGAATCGATGTGGAAAGAATATAAACAATCTGAACAATCCGAAGGAGGTAATGATATGGGTATTAATATGCCGGAAAACAAAAGTGAAGGTGCAGCATTCGGAGCTGCTATGGAGTTTGATGTTGAAACTAAGGATACTGATGGTAAACTCAAACAACCTGTCAAGAGTGAAGGAGCTTGGAACAAATATGTCAATGAAGCTATCAATCCCGATATAGAAAATATAATGAAAAACAAAAGGACAGAGCGTCCATCAAAAGTCGAGTATTATCTAAAGATCGCGGAAGCTATATCTACACGTGGTACATGTATTCGTCGCAAGTTTGGAGCAATCATTGTTAAGGATGATACTATAATTTCTACGGGATATGTCGGTGCTCCACGTGGTCGTAAGAATTGTTGTGACATAGGTAAGTGTTTCCGTATGGAAAATAACATACCTTCAGGACAACGCTATGAATTGTGTAGAAGTGTTCATGCTGAAATGAATGCTGTAATGAATGCTGATCCAATCAAACGACAGGGTGCTACACTATATCTTGTTGGACTTGAGAATGATGGATCATACACCGAAGCAGATTGCTGTTCAATGTGTAAACGTGTCATTATTAACTCCGGAATATCAAAGGTTGTATTCCGTACAAAAACCGGATGTGTCAGAAATGTTAATGTTTCTGATTGGGTTGATAATGATGATTCACTCACACTTCACGAAGGATACTGATATGGATTATAAAGAGATCGAAATCACTGTTTCTGAACTTCTTTCCAAGTATAAGGTTAAACGACCAACGCCTGATGAGAAGTGGATATATGGTATCATAGATCCTTTGGATGATTTGTCACCAAATGACATAGTGATTCTCAGAAAACAAAAGTAAATGAATAGAGGTGGGCATTATGCCCACCTTTTTTATAATTTCATATGTATATTATTAATATGATATCAACAATAATAAAATTTTAATGATATCGGAAAGGAATGTTTAAAATGAAAGTAATATCAACATGGGACAAAACGAATGCTGTTGAGTCGAAAGTCAGTGATGAATTTTTGGAATCGGGTGAAACTCCTCTTGGTGAAGATGGTGAGTTCTTAATAAAACTCCCAAAAGTTCATTCAGATATCTTTTTCAGACTCAATGCTGCATGGGCTCATCAGATAGATTTTGTTTCTGATGAACCGTTGAATGGTCATAAGATATTCTACACGTTAGATCAAAAGGACAATGATTTTCCAATAGAAATCTATGATAATGATAAGAAACTGATTCGAAGTATTACAACAAAAGATTTATATTATGTGGACATTTGTTGTTCGAAAGATTTTATACGTGCTGTAAGTGATGCCATAGTCCGTATCACAATATATGCTAAAAATATGGATAAAAGAATGAGTTATATAGCCAAAGCTGAACCGACAAAAAATGTAATCAATGGAATCATAAGTTTCGACCCCATAATCAATCGACACTTCAACGATCCTACAATTCAATTTTTAGGATATGTAATGGGAGATAGAATAATGGACTATGACATGAAATTTGAGATTTTGGATACTTTAGAATTTGAAGAATATCTTGATAATATGTTCTTCTAAAATGATGAAGGTGATATTAAAATGAAAAATAAATATGGTATATTGTTTGATGGGGCATCGTTTGGGCCTAAGAAAACACATACCTTGAATCTGAATGAAATGGAAAAGGCCATGTTCAATCCAGTAACAGTGAGAAATACATTGTTGCAAAGGGTCATTTGGATACTGCAAATAAGCTTTATGAGAAACCATACACAATATCCAATTTGATAACACGACATATTCAAATAGCCACCGGACAAATGATCCGATTTAAATATCGGAAACGAAAGGATGTATCATATGATAAAAGCATTAATGAAAACAAGAGTGTCTGAAGGAATGTTAACAATGGAAGAACCCCTTGAATATTTGGCAATGCTGAAAATTCATGAAGAAATATTCAAGATCAAATTTATTAAATTATTATATAACAAAATGAATGATGACAATATAGTTTATGACATCGGATACTCTGACGATGCAATAATTGTTAGGGGAAAAGGATATTTCGATATTGTTGGTATCTGCAGAATATCAATCAATATCGATGGAGATCATGTTCATATCGTTGGTAAAGACATTACTTCAAAACAAAGATTTTATATAATCATAAAATGTAAGAATGATAAAATCGAGCTCGTTGAATCATATCCAACGAAGGATACATTTGGTTTTAAACCAACTGATGTTAGTGCATGCAAAATTATTTTACATGCTATAGATCATGTAAAATCAAAACTTGAACAATCATTTGGCGATGTTACATTAGATGATGCGATAAAATAAATGAGGAGAACAAATAATGGATACATATGGAAAGAGAATGAAGTTTGATAATTTCAAATTTGATATAACATGCAAAATAACAATTGAGAACTCTTTCGAGCCTGTTATAACATGGATTGAAGATAATATGAACAAGATATTTTGCATCGGGAAGTTTATGTCAAGATTTAAGGATACTCTCGAAGAATGTGATATAGCTGTAGTCAATACTAAATACGATTCAAGCATGGATTGTATCGATTATGAAATCAATGATAGAATATCTATAAGAGTAACATTGATAGATCAATTATTATTTCCAAAGGCTAATTCTCTATATGTTTTATTTCTGGAAAGATTTGATACCGGCTGTGATTTCCGAAGCTTTGTTCATTCATATTATTTCATTGAATTCAAAAAGGATGAATATATAAAATGTACCGACGAATGGCATCGAGCACCATTCAATGGTTCATCTCTATCACCAGAAGAGTATTTGGCAATTGATGAAAAACTTCACATTGCTGTTGACAGACAGATATTTGATATCGATAAAGAATTCAAAAGCAAAAATACTCAGAAATCTTCATCGATAGAATTGAGATGAATAAAAACGAGCATAAGATAATGGGGGCCTTTGGCCCCCATTTCATCATACTGTTTCAAAACGATTTGTTTCTTTGTTGTAAATTTTCATTTTTGTTCCTGAACTACCCTGGTCGAATAATACCACCTTCGAGTTGATATTATTACCTTTTTCATCAAGAACATTATTAACAGTACCAAGATCTTCACCTCTGAGTGGGATTAATCTTCGGAGTTTAACTTCCGAATTATATACACCATTTTGAATACCCGTAGAAATTATTTTATATTGATTTACTCTTGGGAAAACCAATTGCCAATTTCCTACAGGAGTTGGTGTTGTTGGTGTTACTTCGTCACCTTGAGAAACCAGTTTAACAAATTCATACTCGTTATATACTCCAGATGATGATAATTCTTCACCTTGAATCGGGTTATTTGTATAGATATAGAAATTGAATACTCCGTCGGTTATTATAGATTCTTCAATATTTCCGTATGGCGATGTGCGAATATCAACGTCTTCCCATGACATTATATTTGGATTGATTTCTTTATCTTCATTTGAATAAGAAATATAAAGATCACGAGTATTTTGATCAATGTTATATATTTCTTTTTTGTTATAATTCGGATTATATATCCATGTCATTGGACCGAAGTTAGGAACATCCCATACAACAGTTGTTGAAGCATTTGTGTTTATGAATGAATCATATTTCATTCCTGGAGTTGGTGGAATGGTTGTTGTCGTATCTGTTGTTACATAGTTATTCAGACTTCTTCTGACAATACCGAAACGGAAATCTTTATGCTCATCGTTTCTCCATTGCCATATTAAATAACAATCACGATCTAATGAAACAAGATTCTTTATTTCATTCATTACCATTTCTTCGGAAGTATCCTCACCTTCCAAGCGTATCCATTGCGAAAGATTATCACAATGAAAACCGCATAAATCAACTCGTGAAAGTAATGTGTCTTCACCGGATAGATGGATAGGTGTGTGAATTTGATCTATGATGTTTATGAATGTTGGTGTTGTCATTGCGGTGATTGGTTTTAATGATTCTCCGGATACTTCTGAGCATACGGATATTGTTTTTATATGCGGAATCAATAGTCTTGTCATTGCATCTGTTGAAGAATATCCACCATCCGATTTAATTGGATTTGTATTGTCGTAATATGTTACAATCATCGGGTCTGTCCATCTTCCGATATGTAATGGATTTGAAGAATTCGTCACATATCGATACATCTTCAGATAACTATCTTCGTATACAAACGCAACAAGATTATCATAAATATTTCCACGTTTTGTTTTGATTTGGTCATAATTGTTTATTATCAAAACAATCTCCAAACCTTCACCAACTTTCGGAATTGGTGTTCCTTCATGTTCACCTGCGGCAGGTGTTGTTCCATATTTTTGAGTAATTCCATCAGAACCATCAACCATGTCAAAGTTTGATAGATTTATAAATGTGGAATCATCCTGTGGAACAACTTCCACATCGATAACTCCACCACTCTCATCAACTTCATTTACAATATAATTCATTGCAACTCCGCCTATTATAACAATTCCGGTTGCATTTACAGTATAATCAGAACCATGGTTTGCAATTGAATAAACTGAAACATTTGATGGATCTACGAATGAATTCAAATTAATCCATTCTCTGAAATCGTTATTATCGATTAAATCAACCTTTAACAAATTTTCAATTCCTTGGAAAATATATGGGTATTTCTCTCTCGAATCTTCTTCACCTGTGTAGAAAGGATTTCCAAATTCATCATTAGCTAATGGAGTGACTATCTTTGAATTCAGTGTATTCCATAATCTTTCCTTTTCTGATGTTGTGTATGCTGCTTGTGAACGAACGTATTTTGAATCAACAATTGATATTGGAACCAAACCTTCAACATTGAGAAAATCGGATACTGATGTCGGAATATCACAAATACGTGCTAATGTACGTGCTGGTTTCGGATAATCTGTTGTCGCATTATTTCTGTATTCAGCTTCGTCATTTGATATTACATAAATTCTACCTCTTTCATCATTCTCCAATCCTTCAGATTCAGATGTTTTCATTCGTCCTGGATCAAGTATTAACGCAGCAACTTGTCTACTTTCGGGATTTTCTTCTGTATATTCTGGAGAATTATGAATTGCATAAATAGCCATATGTTGTGAAACACCCATTTCTGGATCTGTTATCCATTCAGGCAAACCATCCCATTTACCCAAATCATATGGATAACGATCAATGGTATCCGACATTGGATTTGATGAAGTAAATTCAATACCTGCAAATCCAACATTTGTTTCATCATTTGTATAAAACGAAATACTTGTATCGAGATAGATATCAAATAATGGTGTCAATGGATTTATATCACCACTTTGTTCGGAATTATTTGATGTAAACAAATCCATATCAATTTTGTATGTGTTTAAATCTTCGAAAACCCAACCGACATTCTTGGTCATTTTGAAAACATTATTTTCCCCATTTCCAGATACGATAGGGATATTTGTCGTTGTACCTGATGTTTTATTATAGAAATAAATATTTGCAATATTAATAGATAATTCAAAATCCGCATCGGTATTCGTAAATCCATCAGGTACATTACACTTACAACGTATTTCCCAATCATCTGGCAATGATAAATCCGGTGTTGAACCTGTTGTTGATGTTCCATCTACATTAACATACGCATTTCCGTTATACATTGAAACTGTATTTCCAGGTGTTGAAAATATCATATATGCCATGTTGGAAGAATTGTATCCATTATTACCCAATCCGACATATGGTCCGGATTTTGTTTGATCATTATTAAACCAGAACAATGGGTATCCGATAAATTTATTGTCATTAATTGCTTCAGACACATACGTTGACGCATTTTGCCTTTCAATCGTAAAAGGTTGCAACCCTTCTTCCAACGGAAAATAAAATTTTGACTGTGTTGAATCTTTAATATTTAATGATACTTCTATTGAATAATCCCCAAAACTATCCATCATTTGTAATGTTGGAGGTGTTGAAGTTTCAATCCATTTTCCAGAATATACTTCTGATGAATTTGGAGATATTCCGAATGCTATTGTTCTTGTTGTTGCATTGTTGAATACGATTCTGTAGTTTTTATATTCCTGAGAATCATTATTCTCAAATGGATAATTTACAGAGATTATTCTTGCGAACGCAAAACCGGGCATTCCCATAGAGAATGGGAATGGCGTTGTTGAAAAATCTAATATCTTATTAGAACCAGTATCTGTGAATTCTAATGATGATATATAATCATATTTAATTGGCAATTTCTCAGATTTTATGATAACATCTGATCCGCGGTTATCAATATATCCTTGGAACAAATCACCCGTATTTTTGTCTTGTACTTGTTTCTTTTTATCGGTTTTAAGTAACCAATGTTTTCTCTCTTGATCAAGTATCAAACTGAGATTATTGTATCCGAGATACCAAAGTAGTTTATGAATCATTTTATTCACTCCTTATATTGTGATTATTATGTAATTGGCACCATTCCATTTATAATACTGACCAGATATAAGATCATGATATGTTATATCGGAATCTGGTGTAATAGGATTCATATAATTCAAATCATAATAGAATAATCCATTTGATGGATTATAATATCCATTCACTATCTGTTTCGTCAATTGAATCCATGCATTTCGGAAAATGTATTTATTGTTATTCCAAATGACGACGGATGTTGATGTAATATCGATTCCGTTTTCATCATGAATTCGGAATGAATCATCAAATCCGGAAAATGTATCATCATCAATAATGAAAATGTTTATTGGTTCTGAAGACATTTTAACCCTATCGGCAACAACATTTGTATCGATTACATCTGATGTCAATGGAACAATTCCACCAGTTATCGGTTTTCCCATAGGCAATCCCGTTCGGGTATCTATCGCAATATCTCCAGCATACCCATGAATTTTCAAACCATCTTTCAGATAAGGACCATTCAATGGATATCTGTCCATGATATAATTTACCAATTCGGGTTCTGTATATTTATAATTACCATCTTCATATACAAACACTTCAGAATCATTTCCAATATTATCGCGTATATATGTCAATAATTCATTTCGTTGCAATGATGAAAGATAATTTTTCAAAGTATCATATGCTTCGGAGAATTCATATTCCGGATAATAGTAAATATTATAATCTAATCTTCCGGATGCGTTTACCAATCCTTCACCATAATCATTATAATTTGTAATATGTGATGACTTGATAAGAACAGCATCTGTCATTATATCGTATGAATCTATTCTTGTATTATGCGATGGGGAATAAATGAATAATGTTGGTTGTATAGTATTCAATGTATTTGAATTAGATACGATGAATCGATTTGAAGGATTATAATATTTCTTGGTATTATTTGTATTGAAACGAGGAAGAATATCAACATAATCATCCAATGATTTCATTTCAAACATTTCAAGATTGAAGTGGCCGTTATCTGAATCATCTGTACATATTAAACGATACAATGTATTTGGCATATTCTGATCAGTTATATATTGAGAAAGATCGGAAGTTTCTGTATCACCCTTATGTCCTCTTGCACCATCATAATCTATAATTACTTTTTTCTCAATATTGTTTATTTGATTAAAGAATATTTGATCATTTGCGATATAATCTTTATCAAATATTAATTTATTAAATGCATAATTGAAAGATCGAATCATTACATCCATATTCATATCATATGGATTATTTCTAAATTCAGATCCTTCGATTTGACAAACTAACTCCCATGTCCAATCCGATTGTAATCTATACATGAAAATATTGTCAAATAGATCATATGCAAAAGATATCATATTTTCCGGTGGATTTGTAGTATCAATTCCCAATGAATGATTTGTAACATCTGATTGGGATATGACTAATTCGAGTATTAATCCAGTACCATTTTCCGTATTGACAGTTGCGGTTTTTAATGTTGTATTTGTTCCGTCTATATTGTAGATAGAAACCTTCGAATCATCAGGTATTGACAAATTAAATCCAGATACACGTCCACTAATAGTAACACTTGTAACTTCACCGTCATATGCTTTACCACCGAGCATAATATAGAAAGTATCCCCGATAGAATAATCGGTACCTCCGGAGAATATTCTAAAATTATCGGATGTTATTTGTATAAGATCATTGTCAATATTGGTTGTATTATAATAACCATTTTCAATCAATATTTGTTTTGAAGGTAATGCAGAATGATATGGATAAATCCATATGTCCTTACCACCACCATCTTTGATCATTGGTATTTTGAAATTACGTTTATTCATCAATAATTCAAGATCATCATACCAGAATCCACATTGCATTCTCACATACTTTTGATCGAAAACATATGTTGGTGATATGTTTTCAACATGTATGAGTTGTTCGTATGTTGTTGGAATATCACACATTCTTGCAGCGGTTCTCAACGGTAAGCTTTCTTCAATAGATGCATTATTCACATATGTTATCGGATCATTTGTAATTCCATAAACACGTGCTGTTTCTATCTCGGAATCAAATTCAATTGCATTTAATGAGAAAACACCATTTCCATGATATATGAATTTTGGTTTGTTCTTATCCGAAGGAATGTTGCAATTTCCAAACACATCCTCGCCGTTGTATGTAATTTCAGTAAGTATATTTTTAAAAGATACAACTTTATCCATATCGGTCGTATACACAAATTCACCAGGGACATACTCATATATTATTGCAGGATCTTGGTCGGTTATAATATTATCAACATCATCCTGAGGCATGGATGAATCAATTATCAATGCGGATGTTTGTTTGTCCATTGTATTTTGTGTAAATCTATTGAATCTATCTCTGATGGTATATAATTCAACATGTGATCGATGTGTTTTATAATCATGCATTGTTTTGAAATATGAAGGCAATCCATCAAATTCACACAAGTTATGTATTATGCCGTTTGTTGTTGGTACGGAGTTTTCGGAATATTCGGAAGTGACATCAACATGTATTCCAGAAACACTTCCTTCACATAATCCTTCATATGGATTGAAAATATAATCGTCTGAGAAACTAATGTCAAATGCCTCTGTTAATATCGTTCTTGAATCTTCCGAACCATTATCATTGAAAACATCCATGCTTATTCTTGCATAGTATGGAGAATTTAAAGTTTCTCGAATAATCTCCCAGTTCACTCTATCGGATAATGATATCTTTATATATTCATCCTCATAAGATATCTCGTATTCTACTGGAGATATAGATTCATCATCTGGTTTAAACATATAAAAGATTGAATCTACCTTTGAATTATAATTATTTAAATTGCTTGGATTAAAACCTTCCAAGCTTGATTTTGCAATTATATACCAAACACCAGGTTCAGTTTGTTCTGGTAATGCATCAACACCATATATCAATGGATAGATGTGAGATACATTATGCCCATCAACACCTATTGTCAATATGGGCAACCCATTCGGATCATTTCCTTCAAAATCTACCGGAGGTAATGATTTGAATATTTCTTCGCATATCCAAACAAATGGTAATTCTGCATCATCATTTGTAATAGGTACTGTTATCAATGTTCCATCTTCATAAGTATCAATAAACTTTTGAGTTGCAAATTCATTATAAAAATAATAATCCGCGTCAAATCCTTCATATGGTTCTAATCGAAGTTCAATTTCTTCGACATCAGATGTTGAGTTATCTTTTATAATAAGAACAGGTGAAGTTGTAGTATGATAGAATTTATCTTTAAAAACTTTTGAACGTGTCCTATCATTTAGAGCACCCCAACTTTCTGAACGTGGAATATATATTTCCTCACAATCTTCAAATTTAATACGATATTCTTTATTTGATAAAAACACATCTTTTTTTAATATCGCTTCTATCATGCCTTGTTGTTCATACGTTTCGATCATATTTGAATATTTCAGATCGAAATAATATTTATAATTATTTACATAGAAAACACCATTCAACGAAGGTTTTTCCATTTTGAGTTTTCTGGTTTCTAACAATAATTCATTTCCAAAATTCTCAATAGTACCAGAGTATTGTGACCCCAATATATCTTCTCTTCCGAAATTCTTTTTTGTATGTGAATCATAAAAAGATTTATTCAATCTATTTATTTTTCGCAAAGTATCGGGAGATATCATTGGTGTTGATTCTTTGTTTGTATTCGACATAATATCACTTCTTTTCTAAATTAAACATGTATATTATTTTTGCGAGTATAAGAACAATCTTATACTCTTATAAATGTGAAACGGAGGTAAACATTTCATGATCAAATATTGTATTCAGAACATGAAAAGCCCGATGGGTGATATCAAAGTGGATCTTGGTACCGATTACCCATTATGGATGTATGTTAAGAAAGCAATCCAAGACATTGAAGTTATAAATGAATTGGGATTGTATCGGATCGATGATTCATCTGTAACACCATTCATCCATGTGATTAATTGGAAATGGAATCCACACCCATCTGCAGAAGAAATCCAACATCGGCGAAGAGAAACTGGTGATAAAGTGTTAACAAAAAGCATCGGCGATTATCGTCTCGGTATTCTTGAATTCGATGTTCTTTGTGGTGCTCGTGACAAAAACAAAGCACTTGAAATGGATTGTGTTCACAATAAGATGTATATCCCGATAGAAGATGACCAAGGACGATATCTATTGGATAATATTCATTATTCCGACTATCAGCTTGTGGATAAATTATTATATCCATCCGGTCAGAATAGCATAACTCTCAAGTCGCTTCTTCCTATTAAAATAAAATATGAAGAAACACATGAAACATCAGTCGATGGATATATGATATCTGGCGATATAGGATTTGTCCAGATATTTACAACCATGGAAAGTATTCTTGCATGTTTCATGCACATACCTTCACCACTTTGTTATCTTGGCGTTTATCCATTGTTGCAGTTTTGTGATAAGGTATTGGACGATAAAGAAACATACCATTATTTCAAACCTCTCGAAGATGTTGAGATATATATCAAAGCACATAAAGAGGGTTGTGAGAAATTCAAATATGTTCGTTCAATTCTTGTAATGGCATGTGATATCATCAGAAAACATCATCCTGATACGATAGATGAATTACACTCATCAAGATGGTGGATTTATAAATTATCATATTACGAGAATATCGTTGAACATCGTGGAGCATGTGCTGAGATGCATGTTGCGAGAATGCTTGATACTATTTCTGCACAGATACTACCAATACCTGATATCGATAAACGTATCATGATATCATTACTCAAGTACTGTTTACAAACAGAATTTGATGTTAATATATTCTCATATGAAAATAAACGTTTGAGACATAACGAGATTCTATCAACAATAGTAACTGCAGAAGTATCTGCTAAACTGAAAAGCATGTTCAAGTACGGCATGTTGATAAAACTGAAAGATATGTCTCAGCTGGTAAAATTCAATCCTGATCTTGTTTTGAAAAAGATGCATTCTCTTGGTACGATCCATACTGCAGAATTTTCAAATGATCTGGATTATTGTCAATCATTACGTTACACATTGAAAGGTCAACTTACGGCGGCCTAACTTTTCATATATGCGGGGAAGCCCTGAGCCGGATAATCAGGGGACGACTCACAATCTATGGATGGTGTGAGCGTTGGGTAAAGCTTCAACTACCAAATGTCGAATGGTAATGCTGTAGACTTCCGAAAGGTATGGTAATAATGTTGGAGATATATTCTCAATCCGCACACAAGGAATGATGTTAAGTCATCGTCATTCCGGTGTCAACGACTACTGCTGATGCAGGTACACCCACAAGCTAATGGTGGGTGGAAACGAAAAGTACATGAATGTCGGGAGATATGCATGTCACGATATAGTCTGCTCATTCGACGAAAAGTCGGAGAAGTTCATAAGAGAACTGCGTGAGCTTGCGACTCACGTGAACACAAGGCCAAATAGTTTAGGTAGAATGGATAAAAATAAGATCAAAGATGCTCACAGACAGCTTAATCCGAGTATGATCGGAATGGTTGATTTGTTGGAATCATCTAAAGATGTTGGTCAGTCTGGTATGATATCTCCATGGGGTGATCTAACGGAGATGGCAAAAACAGATAAAAACAAATATCCAAACATTTCATACGAATTATTCATGTTTATACAGAAACATTTTCCAGATGATGCGTGTATATTCCATGCAGAAAGTTTGGAAGAATTAAATCGTATTCTCGATAAGCTCGTGTATATGAGCACTATCGATCTCAAATATTACCCAATTAAAAAGAGGAAGTAATATGGGAAAAAGAATAGAATCCGTCATTTTTAAGGGATTTATAAATAAACAATTCACAATGTCATTTATTTACAATCTCGAATTTGATGGAAAATTTAAATCGATATCTGAAGATGGTGATGGGAGAATAACAATATATCCGTCATATTTGTTACAATTAAATCCAGGATATCCTCTTCCGCGAATTTACATATCAAATATAAAATATTTCACATTCACATCATTGCTCGAAAGCGGTGTGAAACTTGTAAGAAAGAATCTATTCACATTATTTCCGAATATAAATAAAACAGAATTCGAAATAGATGAACGTGTGATGGAAAGATTTCAAACAGAAAAAGCATTGAATGGTGGTGGGATAACAATTGTTCCATCTATATGGGTGGATTCAACAAATCAGTGTTATCCTGGTTTAAAAATATCTGTAGATAACAAATCGGATTGTGTAACACTACCATTGGAAGATGCAATTGCCATGAATCAATTGTTTAAAACATTTGATCCAAATCAATACAGCATGTCGATACTTTCTCAATTAATTAGAATAGAATAAAATGATATGGGGGCATTTGCCCCCATATATCAAAATCTGTATGTTCCTTTTAATCTATTCGCAAACGAAGTATAATCATTAAGTATCGCATTGCCGATATTCTTCAAAGTATTTCCAGCAGCATGTCCAGCTAATGCAAGACGTGAAACCAATCGGATTGCGGGATTTACTCTGAATTTATCAACACCAGCACATTGTGCGATATAATCAAACATGGTATGATTGTTTAAAAATACCGCAGGTTTATTCATAGGGGATGTGACTAAAACGTGTTGTAAATCTGTAACGGATATTGTTACGTCCATAGATAGTGGGAAACCCTGAATAGAGAAATCTTTTCCAGATGGGTTTTTGTTTACAGTAACAGAAGTAACCATTCCCAATCTGCATCCCCATAAACCTGGAACGTTGACTTGTACGAGTGGTGGATATGAATATGCAGATGCATTATTCTGAGACATTTCTGGTAACGCCATTCCAAGTATGAAGAAATATGGAATCAGTATTTCTGTCAAATATGTATACGGGTCTCCGGATGAAGCTACTAAATGAACTATAAAATCTTTTGAAGTTGTTGCAGTATGTGATTGGAATACTTGTGGATATATTGTGTGGTCTCCTAAAAATGAACGTGCCATTGATCCCGCGATAGCAGCTGTAAATCTACCAACACCTGCTGTGAGAGCAGACAACACACTTTCTGCAGCACTTACAGCACTACCTGCAATATTAACAACAGCATCATCCAAACCCGATGCTGAAGAGTTTGTTATAAATGCTATTTCGGAACCTATCGATGAACCCTGATTGATTACAGATGAATATATTTGTGATTCACCCACAGAGTTTGTATACGTTTCAGAAGAACCCTGTGGTTCTACCATGAATGATACATATTGAGAATCATCACCATTCTGAACATCTATACCATTTATACTACCGAGACCTGATGTTGGTGTAATGAATCTATAATTTGCCCAAACATCATCTTCTTTAGATTCACTGCCTTTCAATGTTATTGGTTTTAATTCATCACCTATACGCACAACTCCATCATTTAAACCGAGCATGATTACCGCGGTATTAATCATCATTTTAACATTATTGATGTATGATGACCAATCTTTTTCGAATGTGTAAAACGGTTGTTGTACTGACAAAGATGTTAATACAGATGCCATGATTCCACCGAATATACCATCCGCAGATCCTAAATAATTTTCAACTTCAGAGGTTCCACCGATTGCATCAATATCAAGTATGGTTGCACCATCTTCTGTTGTTTTGGTTTGAAAGTCATCATTCATTGAAGTTAATGAATTATTATAAGCAGCTTCTGCTTGTTCGAGCTCAATTTTTGCTTGTGTTACATTTGCCTCAGATGCTTTTGTTAAACCATCAGATTCATATATGTTATATCGTTTTATTGCGGCAGCATATTGTGCACATGTTCTTATTATATTTGCAATGCTTGACATACCACCTGTAAACAATGCTTTTCCGATGGTAAAGTTAGCTATCTGAGCATTTTGTAAAATCTTGGTGAGATAAAAATCACCAACAGCTCCCTCTTGAGAACCATCTTCAGAAGATAATAATCTAATATCATTTAAAGATGTTAATTGCGGAGGTGAGCCAAATAAACGTGGAGAATACGCACTCAATAATGGATTTGGTTGAAAAGCACCGTCTTGATCGGTTTCCACTTGAGCACCTATTCCAGGAAGAAATACTTCTGCCATGTTTACAACCCCTTTCTTATATTAAATTAAACGGAGGTTTTTCGCATGAAAGTTACTAAAATTGAAAAGTACAAAGATTATCCATTGTGCGATAATCTATTGGGAAATGGATTTTTCTCAGATACTGTATTCGATGATTGTTTTATTGAAATATTCATCGATATAAGTGATAACCCATTAGCTCCACTTTACCGAAAATTATGGGAAGAAAAATATATCAAGATCCAGGAGTCTATAACCAAACTTGAAAAGGAAAATGAATTTGTTGTTGGTATAACATTATCTGAGGCTTTGGGTTTTATTTATAAGGCAACACCTGCACATATGCAGCATCAGATTAAAGATGGAAATAAAAGTGTTGGTGATATAATCGAAACATTAAAAGCATTCCTTCTCAATGATAATTCATATATAATAACATCCATCTTCAGTGAGCATATCCATATCGGACCAATTGCAACCCAATGGGACAATTTTGACAAGATAAAAGCGGGAACGGATTTGATCACATCAATTCTTCCAAGAGGATGTGATTATGGTTTTTACATATATGCATCAACCAATCCTATATCTGAAATAAGAAATAGTAAAGAACTCCATTCATCAACAACAATGGTATGTTCAAAAGTTAAAATGTCCAAACTTCACGATTTCTGCAAAATGGTAATATTTGGAGAAACGCTCCAACTCAAAGATGATTCATTCCAAATAAAAATCGATAACATTTACATCGAATCTGATAATGTTTATATTGGATTGGTAATGTCGACAAATTCTACAAAAGGTGCTGGAACGTTCTCATACATACCAAAACCATACTCAACAATTATCAACAATTCATATATTAATGTCAAATAACCAAGGGCCCTACGGGGCCCTAATATTTTATATTTAAACACATATATATTTATATTGAACAAAGAGGAAGATATGTCCATAAAATTATTTATTATTTATTATTTATAGACATATATAATTCTTATGAGACGACGGAACGATTCCGCCAAATATTAATTAATGTAAAGGAGAAATGAATTATGACATTTTCATCAATAGTTGCGATCATTGGCGGAATTGTAACCGCTGGATGTGCGATCGCAGGAGCAATCGCAGGTATAAGAGCAAGACGTGCTCAGGAAGCGAGAAACGAAGAAATCAGAAATGCAGAGCACAGAACTCGTTTAAGCATGATGACAAATTCAACACCTCAGAACAATGTTCAGAATTATCCATCATATGTTAATCAGCCACAGCAGCCAATACGTGGTGAGATTCATCACTATTATCATGGTTTCCCACAGCAGTCAGAAAACAACATGTATTCTGGAAATAATTGGAATAACAACTGTTATTCGACATATCAACAGAATATGAATCGTCAGTATGGAAACTTTTATAATCCTGACGCATACACACAAAATCAAAACAATAATAATTGGTATAATGGAGGAGGATATAACAATTATGCTTATGGGTCTTCATATGGATCCACAGAATATAAACCTTATCGATATGAGAAATATATCGGAGATAAGAGTAAAATGGAGATGATGCGAAATAATAATTATTATAACTCCACAGGTTATAATAATTACAACAGTTACAACAATGGATGGTGTTCCAATAACAATGGCTATAGAGATAGCACTTATGGTTGGAATAATAATGGTACATGGTATAACGGATATAATACCTACAAAACCGAATATGCATATAAATATTTATAATATAATGAAAGGATGTGAACAACACATGTACCGAATAATTGACAGAAATGTTTGTTGTGAAATATCACACGGACCTTAGGTCAGAGGTATGTGTGAAAATTATTCAAATAAAAGGAGGAAATAGTATGATTGACACTTTAGTAGCATCTACAGGAAATCCGAATGATGCAACAATCGATGAGATCGTGAGAGATGCGATGGCATGTGCTAATGCGGGAATTTCAAATGCTGGGAATATCGTGAAAGCGGGTGCTCAGATGTATAACGCAGTTGGGCAGATGTTCAATCCACAATCTCAGCCACAACAGTTCCAGGGTTATCCGCAGATGAATTATATCCCACAGCAGGGAATGCCTATGCAGTATCCATATGCGGAAACTGGATTTGGCACAAACATGTCATTCGTGATGAATATGAATCCGACATCACAGTGGTCTTTCGGTTATCCTGGTTTTGCAGATCCTGATTATGGGATGATTCCACAGAATAGTGGAAATGGATTTTTCGGGGGTAGACTTTAATGATATATAATAATGAAGAACCATTCGCAGCATTTTGTAATCGCATAGCCGCGAAAATAAATGTGAAAATACCGGATGGGAATTATACACTTCCTGTCGAGTACAGAAATTCGGCAGACAAGCTTCTTGCCGTTCTTAAAAATAAGAAACCAACTTTCCCAGAATATCCTATAGGATTTATTCAGAGAGAATTTGAAAATATGGACTATGTGTTTGAAAGATTAGAATCGAAACTGGAAGATGGTGAGATTCCGGATTCCGTTCTGACATTCTTTGCATATGGTCTATATTCAACATTCGATAAAGATGGAAAACCGATTCCCGGTAAGACTGTCGGTTATAATGATTTGATGGATGTGTTACAGAACATAATAAAAGTTGTGTCTGTATACTTCATGTTACAAATATAATTTCAAGGAGGAATTTTCTATGAACAATATGCCTACACTTCCAACCAAAGGTGTTAAATTTAACAGATTTGACTTTGGTTCAACTGTATCAGCTACAGATGTGCTGAACTATTTTGCCAATGAAGTAATTCAGCTTCCAATTAAGTCTGAGCTTTTCACAATTCATGGACCTAATCCTGAAAAGGGTGCATTTGTCATCATCGTTTGCTCAATCAGCGAAGCTGATCTCGCTGTAAAGACAACACCTACAAATTATGCGGACAAGACTCTTGCATCATTTGGTACTGGAAGTCATACTGTTAAGGAAGACATACTTAACAAGCTCAGACCATTCATGCTTCCTACACCTGATCAGCTCGAACTCGCGATGAGAGATCCAAAGAAGAGAGAGCGACTCATTAATCTCGGCATCTGGGGTGAGAATCTCATCAAGATCAATATGTTCTCAACTCTGAGGTATTCACCAAACACTGGTTACTATGTGCTTTTCCTCGATGCAGAAAAGATCCTTCGTCAGATGTGTGAAGATCCACTCGACCATGTTATTCCAGGCGAGTTCAGAATAAACACAATTCATGGACTCAAGAATGAAGAGATCAGATGGGATATTACTGTTTCCTGTTCAAACGGAAAGAGATCATCCGGCGGATCAGTAAGAATGGAAGATATTCTCAGAACCGCTCGCTGATAATGATGTGAAAGATATAATGTGAAAATAAGAGGCGGGGTTTATTACCCCGCCTTTGTGTTTATATATCATTTAGAAAGGAGGAATTGATATGGGAGCTATAATGGAATTAAATGAATTTATAGACTCTTTAAATGATTTCATTGATAATGTTTCTGAAAGAAAATATTACATTGGTGGAATTGTTGGTACAAATGTTTTTAAAATCACAATTGATTGTGTTTTAGCAAAAACAAATTTCGAGAATATATGCGTCATCGAAGGATGTCAAGATTATATCGGACTTTCGAAACCGTCAATATGTAGAAATCATTTGTATTATATGGATTTAATAAAAGAGACAAAAATTCCAAATTATGGATCTGGTGATAGTTTTGACAGAGGTTTCATGGTGTGGAATCCGTTGACTCTTGAGTACAAGTATGAGATAGATGCCAATTGTTTTATTGGTTTTGATTATATCATTATTAATGATTCTCAGTTAATCCCTCCAGATATTCTGAATGCCATTGAAGACACATTCCCAGGGAAGATAATTGTTATATTTGACCCATATGAATACGGAGCAGAATCATATATCGGTTATTCAAACATTGTTGATACCTTGAGTAAACAATCAACAATAGTTGCGTTTGCGAGAAGCATATTTAATATCCCAACACGCAGTATAGATAAATCGGTAAAATGCTCAGTTAAAGAATCTAAAATCAGCAGAAGATCTATTGGAAGCAACAATTCCCAATATGTCACAAATAATAAATTCATAGCATCGGCATTGTGGGAGAAGCAGATCAATTCATCTTTTAAAAGAGGTCAAAAATTATGGGTAATGGATGATAGAATATTTCACATTATAGATTCCAACAATGTTAAATATTCTATTACAAAGAATTCATTACTCGTTGTCGATTCCGTTCCAACAAATGGAAAATCGTTGAGACTTCGTGTGTGGAATAGCAAATACATTTTCAATCATTCCGTAGCATACAAAAAATGTGATGATATCGATAAGATATTTGTCGTTCCTGCAAATATGTTGATGATTGATCAAATGAGATATCATAGATTTTCAGATACGGTTTTAATATCCGACAACGTTTTGAATCAACGAGAAAGATATCTCATTGTTAAAAACACAAATAATCTCACTATCGGAATATGAGGTGATGCTGATGAAATTATTTGGATTTACAATTACCAGAAATTCCACTCTAAAAGATGAAGAGATACGTCGTAAAAATGATGAAGAGATGCGTCGTAAAAATGATGAAGATGATCTTCACATATTCAGGCAATGTGTTGAACTTATTGATACAACATGTCAAAATGGTATAAATAGATTCAATGGTATAGAGCTAACAAGTGGCGTTATTGAAAAGCTTGTTGACTGTCATGAAAGCATCGATTCTTTAATCGACATATATTGTTCAAGTAAATTTTCAAAACCTTCGGAGATGTTTAATCTATCTTCATTAACACATGAAATGCGTATGATGATAGTCGACTATACACATGCTTTTGAGGAATATTTGAAAGCAGTATCTGAGAACGATGGTGTGCTGAAAGATATGGTGGTAAATAGAAATTTAAATGATGAAACATGTTTTGAAATATGTAAGCTTCATCAACCAATGTATCAAATACTAAGTTGTTATATTCGATCATTATACTCGATTCGAGTTGTAATAAAATATGATCTTATGAGATTGAGAACCGGGGTTGATATAATAAAGGATTATTATGATTCTAAAGAAAACACAGTACCATCATCTGGTGTTGATTTTTCTATCAATTTCATGAGAATATCTCGTGATGAAATAAATGCACAAATCAAAAATAAAAAGAAAACGGAGGAAACTTTAAATGGATGAGCGTTACGAACCTAAGATGTGTTATGACTATACACAATATTCACATGATAATGATGTGAATGTAATTCCAGAAAAGGATTACAAGAGACTTGTGTCTGATACATTTAATACTATATGCGACACACTTCGTCAGACATATGGTCCTTATGGATCATCTGTCATAATAACATCTCAGAATGAAACAGTAGTAACTAAAGATGGATACAATACATTCGAAGCTATTACTTTTTCTCACAACTACAAGAAACTTGTATATCTCGCAATCCAGGAGATAATAACACGAGTAAATGAAGTTGTTGGTGATGGAACTACAACTTGTATTCTTTTGGCTGAAAAGATGTTTAAGTATCTTAAGGATATTGCTAAAACAACAGATGATGAAAGAAACATCAAGAAGATTCTTGAGAATATTGAACATGAACTCCAGAAGATAAATGTCATCGATGATGATATCAAGAGTGGTAAAATAAACAAACTCACAAAAGATACGCTCTATAACATTATCAGACTTGCGGCAAATTATGATGAAACACTCACATCAAATCTTGTAGGTGCAATGGATCCTACAGTTGATGAGAATGGATTTGTCACATCTGTAAGAAACGTGTGTGTTCAGGAGAATTGCAATATTGCAAATCTGACAGATGCCGAATATTCATATGAATACCTCCCTGGTGATTACCGTGTAAATATAAATCCTGAAAATGATACCAACGCAACACAGTACATTATTCCGGAAACCAGACGTGTAATGATTTGTGATCACACATTTGGTGCGAATGACTGGGCAAAGTTCACAAACAATGGCAGAATAATCAGAGCAGATATGCCGGTAATAATCGTTGCCGAAAGCATCAGCAGAGACTTTATGGACAAACAGTATGGTCCATATATGAATGGATTTGCTTCTGTTGGTGAAAGTGTTCCAATCATGTTTGTTAGTCTGGCAAGAACAGGATACACATTATCAAATGAGATAAAGGATCTTGCGGCTGTTCTCGATATCGAACCTTGGACCCTCGATGCTTTTGCTCCAGTGGATTATGACAAATATTCAAAACCATATAAATTCTCAATCGTTAAAGGCAACTGCCTATGCTTTTATGATTGTAAACCTGCAACAGCTCACGCAGATGCATTGAAGCGTGAACTTGAAGCTGATCTTCGCCAGAGCGATGTTAAACGTCGTATTTGGAAAGACAGAATATCCGCATGTTTATTGAAGAATGGTGATACATATTTCCAGCTGAAAACTTCAAATCCTTTACAGGCAAAGCTGTTGAAGGATAAGGTGACAGACTGTTGTTCAATAATAACATCTGCTATCAACAACGGCGTAGTTCCAAATATGCTTCATTATGGTCATGACAGAATGGTCGAACTGTCTAACGCATTTGAAGGTAATGAATTCGCACAAACAGTATGTGGTGGAATAACTGCAGCTATTGAAGCTATGTTTGATGAGATATGGCATTCAAAGTACGGATCAACCAATGACTATACTGAAGATAAAAAGATCGATGAACGTGATAGTATCAAGGAATCTTTCTACACATCACATAATTCAGATAAATCATTCGATATTGTATCTGAAGAGATGGTTGATAAAAGTACATTACCAACATCCGCACAATATGATCTCGAAGTTATTGTTGCAGGCATATCTATCGTGAAATATATGCTCACATCAAAATCGTTCATATTCGAATCAACACTGCTTAAACATCATGGTGATAAGGGACATATTGATCCATACTCATATTAATGAAATAAATAGGTGGGGCATATGCCCCACCATATTATCTTTCATCAAAAGAACAAAATTGTACTCATTTTCATAAAAGGAGTATGATCAAATTATGAAAACATTAAAACCCACGATGTATCGAAATATTGCATCAATACTATGTTCCGATAATATAAACTTTCGACCTGCTCAAAATATACTATTATTTTCGAAAGTATTATCATGTTATCCCGCAAAGTCACCATATTATTTAGCAGCACATAGAATGTTATCATTCTATGAAAAGAATATTTTTAAAGTATCTCTCATTCTTGAAATAATGAAAGATGAAGGAGAAGATGAAGAAATCATCGACATTATCGACCAACTTAACAGAGAACCCACAATCAAAACACAAGCAGAAGTATTGAGACTTTGTAAAGTATTGGCCGATTATGTTAAATGGGCTAAGATGCTACAAAAGAAAAATTCATTCGCTTCAGCATTGGATCTGATGGATGCTGATGATGAATCCAACATCAAAGAAACTGTTGAAACGATGTATAAACTTTCGACAGAGATGATATCAGCATATAATGTTATTAATGTCTCGGAAGTATCAAATACTTTTGATACGTGTGATAAAGATTCAATGAAAGCTGTTATAGCAGATGCAAAAGATGCACGTTCTCCTGATAAAGTTATCTTAACAGGCATCAGAGGATTAAACAGTTTGTTGTCGCCCGGATATCTTTCTGGATGTTTGTATGTTTATCAGGGTCTTCCTGGAAACTATAAATCTGGCATGTTGTTAAAGGGTCATGTGGATACTTTGAAATACAATCAACATCTCAAGAATGTTCTTAATGGAAAAACAGGAATATCCATGTATATCTCCATGGAGAACACAATGTCTCAAACAGTTCGAAGACTCTGGTCGTTGTTATATCCTTCTGCAGATATGTCAATGTTCTCAGTTGATGAAATTGCAGAGATGATGGATCAAGCATTGACAGAGAATGAGATGCGATCTGTTGTGCTTTATTACGGATATCGCGAAAAGTCCACAGCCGATATCGGTAATATCATCAGATCATATAATACAGATGAAACGGAAGTTGTTGCATTATTCTTCGATTATATCAAACGTGTTAGACCAGCACGTACAGATGCTGCAGCAACAGCATCAGAAAAGTCTGAGTTAAATGCAATAATGAATGAGTTCAAATTGATTGCAGCTCAGTTCAATATTCCAATTATAACAGGTCATCAGCTCAACAGAGAAGCTGCAAAGATGGTTGATGATGTTGTAAGAAATGGAGGATACAATAAAACAGATTCAGCATTATCCAGAAGTCAGACTGGCTCAGCGTTAAATTCCGGCGCCATGGCAGCGTGAGTTGTCATGCAAACCTATCTAAAATTACAGGGGACTTCGTAAAGTAACGTCGGGAGACGTAGCAGAAAATCCTGTGCTAATCGATACATTATGTATCGTGGAATGTTAAACGACTATCGAAACTAACTCAATCATATTAACCTGTTGGGAAACAGCTTGATTGGAATAAGGATGAATAATCCGAAAGGAGTAGAGTAGCGCCAAGTGGTTTGGGTGTGAAGTAATAATTCAGTAATTCCCAATTAAAGCGAAACGGTAGGGATCTCGTTAGAGATCGTGATATAGTCTCACCTTCCGTTATAACGACGGAGAAGTTCATAAGAGAACTGCATGGATTAACGACCCATGTGAAGATTTGGGGAAGTGATGGAGGTTGCTGACTTTGTTGCAATCATTAATATTGAAAATAGTAGCGAAACTAAAATGATTGTAATCAAAGCGGTTAAACAAAGAGATTTGGATGGTCAAACTGATTCAAATATTACTGCAATCAGACATCCATTTTTATCACCTCAATCATTTGCATTAAAGGATGATATTCTGGAAAATGTTTCTTTATCTATACCAATATATCAGGGTGTACAGAAAACAAATTATCTCGCAAATATATAAAATTATTTATTATTTATGGACATATATAATTCTCATGATATACGGGATAATGTATATTAAAATAAAATATCAAGGAGGAAATAAAGATGGCATTAGATGTGCAAACTCGTATAATTCGTACCGATGATATCGTGAATTATTCGGGAATAATCAAGTCTGCTTACAGACCAGAAGTTGTTCAATCTGAACCATTCATCGGAATCAAAATTCTTGTGAGGGATAGTCAGGCGAACAAAATGGCACCAGCACAGAGAATCGGTCAGCTCGACCAGTTCCTCGGAACGCCAAATCCTATGAATGGAATGGTTCCATTGGCAGGTACTGGTTGTTGTATCAGAGAAACCAAGTTCAGTATCATGCCGGACGGTTTCTGGGTAATAACTTTACCGGTTCCGAGATCGATGTTCGGTCTCCAGTTACAGAATCTCATAAAGGTTCTTCAGATGCTCAAACAGATCGGAATCGCACAGGAAGGATATGTTGAAATAAACGTATCTGGAAGATGTCCGATGGGATATACAGAAGCTTGTTTAAACAATCTTTCTGGAATCATACCAAGCAATTATCTCACATATCTTGACCAGAATGATGATTCCCCATATAAGATGGGAAAGGTTGAGAGAATAAACAATAATTTCATCTGTTTCAGAACAAGATGGAATTTCAATTCATCTGATCCGAATCTGTATCAGAACATATCAGCATTATCGATGCTTATATCCGCAATGTACAGATAACATATTATCAAAAATATTAAGGAGGACAAATTTATGTCAACAAATACTTTTACAAATCCAGATGCTCCAAACCCAGAGATCACAGATGCTGCAGTAAGAAGCATGCTTATGCAGGGACAGAATACATCACAGAGCATGTATTCCCCAACCGGATTCTATCCAGGATCCGGTTATCCGTTCTCATCCCAGCAGAATATGATGAGTGTACCAACAACAGAATCCAGAGCAAATGTTGGATATCCTCAGATGAATCCGTATCAGCAGTATACAGGTTGCTATCCTCAGCAGCCTCAGTCTCCGATGGCTCCGGCATGGAATCCGAATACTCCACAGAATGGATATTTTAATCAGGTTCCATATCAGATAAACCCACAGCCTGTTTCGGGATATAATGGATATCCTCTTGGATGTGATGGAAATTATATTTTCGAGTATATGAAGAATAATACTGCTCCAAAGAATACATGGGGTCAGAACTACTGGACAACTCCAAAGCCTGTAGAACAGCCAACAATTGATTGGACACAGAGACAGCAGCCTCAGTGTGATGCATACGGCTATTCTCAGTATGGAATGAATGCAGTTCCGCAGCAGCAGATGACACCACCAGCACCAAACCTGGCATTTTCACAGACACAGGAAACATGGCTTGATGCTGCTAAAAAGAACTGGAAGAAGCTCTGATAATTAATAAAATAAATTATAATGTAGGAGGATGACATAATGGATGAAACACCAAACGAGCTCGGATATTATCGCTCTCGTATACTCGCACTTCCATTAGATTGTTTGATGAAAATAGGTGAAGTTCCTTATCAGAAGGGAATGCGTGCCACTTCTCGAAAGAACAGAGTTGTTGAAATTCTTAAAGAGTACGATATCCCATTCACCGAAGTTGGTACTGGGACAAATAGATTCATTGTCAAGTATGATGGGTTTGCTCTTAAGATAGCTTTGGATAAAGAAGGTATAGCCGACAATAAGCAGGAATGGGTAATGTCCAATATGTTATCACCACATGTTGCAAAAGCTCACGATATAAGTTCAGGGGGCCACCTTTTGGTGGCCACCTATGCTCCTGCTTTTACATCATATCAAGAAATGAGTTTTCATCGAACAAAGATAACAAAAATACTTGAAAGTTGGGGATCTCGATTCTTGTTGGGAGATGTCGGTTTTAACAGAGTCAATTATGCAAATTGGGGAATGCTTGGTAATGAGCCAGTGTGTATCGATTATGCATATATCTTCCCAGCATCGATGGATCTTTTTAAGTGTATATGCGGATGTAAAAGAATGAAATTCACAGATGATTCATACTCCGCGTATAAATGTACAGAATGTGGAAGAGAATATGAAGATCGCGATTTAAGAGCAAAAATTTCTCAGGAAGAAAGACTTAATCTGTTTAAGAATGTTGAAGGAGTTTTAATGCATAAACCTATTGAACAACATCCAATTCCTGAGAAGTATATAAGTAAAGAAGTTCGTCCAGACGCACCAGATCCATATCGTGTAACAATGGATGTTGTTAATATGAAAAATGGTAAAAATTCTTGGTTTACTGGTTAAAATAAATATTAGGAGGAATATAAAATGAAATATTGGGAATGCATAAATGTCCCCGGAAAAACAGGTGTTGTTGTATCAGACGATGTATTTTCAACATCGTCTGATGAATCCAATTACATATCACCCGTGTTAGAATGTAAAGAATTAACTCCAGAAGAAAAGAAGGAGATTGTGGAAACTGTACGTGATCGAGGCAACAACATAGTTGAACCAATGCCACATATGTTCTCAAATGAAAAGGTTGATGATTTTTCTGAGGAATATAAAAGGGTATTCAACCAGGCATTCAACAGAGGTGTAGTCAAAATTAATTCTGTTCCGGGTACAGATGGTGTTTCAGTTTCTGTTCCTACAGACTCACAAACTACAGAAACAATTTCCGGTCTTATGGTTAAAACTGATAATACTGGTACTGAAATAAAGGATGTATCATCTGTTGTATTCGTTGCTCGAGGAGAAACCGATGATGATGATCATCCTTCTGAAGAAAATGATAATAAATATATTTCTGTCGATGAAGTGGATGAGTCCAACTATGATAACACTGGTGAATTTGAAGTTCCTGATCTTACACTGCCAGATGATTCCAAAATCGAAATATCACATCCGACAGAAAATACTATAATGATTACCGAGACATTCCCCAAAACAGAAAATAATCAGCTTGATAAAGATTCAATAAAAGAATCTCTTCTTGCGGGAATATTTGGTAATGTGGGTGAAGAAATAGCAGATAAGGTTGTTGATAAATTGGCAGAAAAAGTATCAGAACCAGAAGTTGTTGAGGTTGAAGTAGAACCAGAATATTCATTGGATGAGAAACAGCTCAACGATGTTGTAGAAACATTCAATCGTTATGAAAGAGAATATTTTGGTGAATTAACACCTGAACATTTTTCGACGAGATTCTTAAGAAACATTCCAAAGCATGTTTATAGAGCACATCAGGATTGTGTTGATAAATATGAAGCTCCAGATATTCTCGACCCATTGTTCTTCATGTATATCATGTTAACGGAAGACCCATATTTCGCAATGGGTAAATTCATTAACATAATAAGAAATAAACTCAAATCAGATAAAACATGGTCGGATGCTGTTGATAATCTGGAAATCGAATATGATGAATATATTGCAGATTTCGCAGAGGAAAATGAAGAAGATGATGCGGATGCACCATCCGAAGAAACGACAGATGACGCTTCAGAGTCAAATGATTGATATATGAACGGGAGAATCATCTCCCGTTTAAATTTTTATAGATAAAAAGAAAGAGACATCTCATTATGAAAGGAGCAATAAAACTATGCCTATTACAGATATACCTACAGCACTTCGGAACATTTCTGAATGTGCAATGAATCCGTATCTAAATATTTTAACATTTGATATATCAGATGCATCACCGCAGATGATACATGCTGTTCGTGAAAAGATGAAAGAGTTCCCAGAATTCAGAGAAACATCCGGATTCTATGAAACTCAACATCTGATATTCGAAAGAAAATAATAGGAGGTAAAAAATGGAAAATAGATCTTTGCTTGTTGAGGGCACATGGTGGAAAAACAAAAAGACCGGTGAGATTGGTTTCATAACTGATATTCAGGTGAAAAAGGGTCTTATAATTTTCAGATTCTTCCAGAATGGTCATGTTGGTTCTTTCACCAATATGGAATTTCTCAGAGAGTTTGAAATTTGTCCGTCCCATCCAAAGAATGTGTCAGAATCAAATGTAAACAATGAATATGATAAACTTCAGACACATGCGATAATACCTGGGTCAATATACTTCAACTGTGTGGGAGGAATAAATGTTGTAATACCTTTCAAAGAAGAATCTGGCGTTATATCATTCATCATGTCGGATTGCTTGAATGATGAAGTTTATTTCACAACAGATATTGCTGAATTCATTGAAAGATATACATTGTATCAGGTATTTAATAAACCAGACAATGGAAAAGCATTTGATGAATTGGTTAATAAAACCAAGGAAAGATATAATAAAATAATTAATAAAATAAATAAAGAAAATGAAGGAAGGAAAGTTGTGAAAGATCGCATTATAATGGGAACCACATGGATCAATAAGAAATCCAAAGAGAAATTTGTTGTCACAAGGATTGTTGATGATATGGTTGAATATTGCTCACAACCCGATGAAATTCGAACAATGTGTAAAGAATGCTTCGTTGATGAGTTTGAAATGATAACACATGACAAATCTAAGACATACACAACATCGGACAAGGATAATACATCAATGAAGATGCGGGGTGAGTCTGATGCTGCTAATAAAATACTTAATGTAATAAATGAAGGAGAAACGTACTTAAAGACTGATGAATCTAAATTGGAAGATTTCGGAACGGGTGCGAAGCGTGAAGATAAAACTGGCAAGGGTAGATATGATCTTATCCCCGGAGATGTAATGTCTGAGTTTGAAGATTTCGCATGGACAACATATTTCATGAACGGTGCAACAACATGTTCAGCTACAGATGTTTCGAGGAGTGCATACTTTGATGATTGGACAAATGTTGAATTATATTATGATTTTATCTTTAATATGATATCTTATTTCTTTATTCCAGAAGATGACAGAATTGAATGCTGTGATGATAATGGTGAGTTATCATATGAAGTTACATGGGATCTTTTCCGTAAAGGATTATATGATATGAGAAAAGCATTGGCTAAACATTATGAAGCTGGAGCTGTTGTTCATGGTGTTGACAATTGGAAGAAAGGTCTTCCTGTTTATGGTAGTGCACGTGGTGGATGTTTCCTTGATTCTATGAGACGTCATACTGATCAAGCTCTTATGGGCAAAACTGATGAACCACATGCTGTTGCAGCAATATGGAATGCTTTTGGTGCTGTATGGACTCTGAAACACAAACCACATTCTGCAATGTATCAGAATTCATCTGCTGTAAAGGCTGAAGAGAAACCGAAATCTACTCACTTTGATATGGTTGATTCTACGATCGATGCTCTGAAACACATGCCTGGAAATAAATCGAAAGACTTTGAAGAAAAGTGTAAGGAAGTTCTGAATGGTAGATATCTCACGAGTATCAAGCATCCGATTGGAAATGCTCCAAAGCATATGGACAATGATAAAGATCATTTTTCCTTCACGAATGTTACGGGTCCATCGGGTAAAAAGTATACTATACGCAAATGGCCTGAAGGGTTTGAGCCAGTTGTAGATTTCAATAAAGAAGCTTTCCTTAAGGAGTTGGATAATGATACTTCGCTTTATAACGAGTTTGTCAATCATATCGTGAAAATCGAGAATTATCATGATACTAAATACAATATCAAGAAAACAATAGATGTCTTAGGAAAGATTATTAATAATAAGAATTTTAGCAAACGTACCTATCTTGTTAGACAAGTATATTTCGATATCTATACAGCCCTTGTAATTCTGAATGATATCATTGCATGTTTTCATGAGTATTCATACGATATGATTCGTATCACAAAAATAGTTTCGGATGTACAAGATATGATAAATCATAATGTTGGTGGAGTTCGTGAATGTTGTGGTAATATCACATTGAAATGGGAATCGTGTCCTAAATGCATATATGGATATATTGTTTGCCTTGCTGAGACCGATGGACACAAACTCAATATCTTGTATGAAACAATTGGTAGAGCTGCCCATGGTTTGTTAAGTAAAGATGCAGATGGTTTTGATCCATTCTGCGGTCTTGGCATTACTCAGAGTCTTTTAGAATTCAATACATACTGTCTTGAGAGAAGAGTTTATAAGTAATCGTAATGGTGGGGGATTATTCCCCACCACATTTCAACTGGAGATATAATTATGGAAAATAATGTAAAGAAAATAATTTACAATGTAATGTATAATCGCATTGAACCTGAATTGGATGAAAACAATGAAGTTGGTGGCCTTTGGACTGGCGGTTCGAGTGCTGGTATGCTTTATTGGCATTTGGCTGATTGCTATTCGGGTCGTTATCGTTATTCGGGTTCGCGATTATTCATAAATAATAAATGTTGGAAAATATATAACGGATATGGAGAAGATGAACATTATAACATCATTGTTCATTTCAATGATAATGATGAAATAACAAATGTTGAATGGATTGATGATTCTACATTTGATGCATTTGATAAAGAATTCATGTATTCCATATATGAAGATTTAAAGAAATATATTGGTAAGAATGATGATTTATCTGAGAATGATAAACCCATAACATCAACAATGGATCATAAAATAAAAGATATATTAACATATAATGAATACATGTTCTTATCAAATCTTAAATCAATCGAATTATTTCGTGAAGAAAATATCGATAAAGTTATAAACTTACTTCAGAAAATAAAAGCAAATAATGATGTTGAAGAAGATATATCGGAATCATCTGTTATGAAAAACAATTCAAACCAGCCATATTATATTATTGAAGCATTATGTAAAGCTCTTGATGTTGATGGTGTTCTTGATCCAAATAAAGAATTCAAGATCAAAAATGGATATGTATGGTTTCGTAGATCCAGTGGTAAATGGGATATATACGATGAACGTCCTGATCTTTATGCTGCATTAAGAAATTTAATATGTGCAATCACACCAAACTGTGAATTTCGAAGTGGAAGTGATATTACACACTACGCTGATGAAAGGGATTATTAATTGTGATAGATATATAATTTTAATGAAAGGAGTGGTAACATGATCGTATGTTCACAAACATGTTTTCTGAATATTCTCACACAGCTGTATCCAAAGGAAGTATTGGTGAATGCAACATATTATATCGCAGATCTCACGGGTCCTAACAATACAATGGGATATGACCGAAACACCGTGGGTGGTGAGATAATGGGTGTTGAAGAAACACAGTATAAATACAACGAAGAAGGTGAATTAGTAAAAGTTGGACAACCTGTTGTGAGTATAGATACATTACAAAAATATCATGTGATGTATACAAGAGGAGCATTAAATCCAACATCATTATTAACTCATCAGCCAATCGGTGGTGAACGAAGACCAAGAACACCGGAAGAACGATTCATAAATGATTTACAAAATACAGATGCTGCATTGGAAGTGTATCAAGATATTTTTAAACAGAAACCTCGTGGAAATGGTTTACAGATATTGATATATTCAAATGATCAAATATGTTGTCAATTTGGATGGATAACATGTGAATTTCTCTCATCATGTTTTGGAGCAGATGTAATATTCATCGATGCAAAATATCGAACAAGAAATATCGCAAAACAATCAAAAGTAAATTATGTAGGAAATAAAGAATTTGCAATGCAAACTTATATACCACGCATTCGTGATTATGAATTGCTGAGAAGTATTAAGGATAATATGACGAATCGTGGACTTGCAGAGTGTACAGGAAATCTAACAAATAAATTGGTCATGATGACATGGGATCAATTAATCCATACGTATGAATTATTATGGCCGATGGATCCACTACCTCGAGGTAATTACACAACAGAACAACTTAAAGAAATCATATTAGAAAAGATACTTGGTCAGAGAAAACCATCGCTATATGATCAATATGAAAATTTGACATATGCCGATGCGTTTTATCAAATGGCCAATGAGTATGATTTATAAACCAAAAGATCCCGAAACACCATCGGGATCTTTTTTATTTTCTAAAGGAGTGATTGATATATGGCCAATGAATACAGTAGACAAGCTCAGAATCCAATGTCTGAATATTTGTTAAAAATGCAATTAATAGTATCGAACACTATTTTCAAAGATGGTGCTGAAGCAGCAAAATATGAAACAATGGAATCGAAAATCCAAGGTGATAAATATGTATCTGCAATGACTGGTAAAGATGTCTTTGAATCTTACGAATATGATTCAAGAAAAGTTTACACATATCTCGAAAAGAAGGGGTATAAGGAAGATCAAATATTTTTTATGATAAAACACCCTGTAACGATCCCTCAGCAATATAAAAACGAATTGATGTCGGAAGCAAGAAAACATTTTTTGGATAATTATGTTGAAGAAAACAAATACTATTTGATGCTGTCGGGACAACCATATCCAGGATCTCTGGATTACCCAGCAGATGAAATAGTTCTGATACCTGATGCATTTTATGAAATGTATGAATCAGAAGGATTGATATCCCGAGATGAACCGATATATCAGTTGCCTAAACGATATCAAGAACTATTCATGAATAGTGAATGGTATGAAGAAACTGTTATAAATCATCCGAAAGCACCATATCTGAAATATATAGGATCAAATTCCGTACCAATAGAAACATCCAGAACTGCACGAGACGGAGATATTTTGTTAATTAATTCAAATAAACTTTCAACATATCATCCAATATTCGGAAATGTTTCAGTATCATATGACATCGTACATAAATTCATATCAGTGTATAAAGAAACACGTGATTATGTTTATCAAACATTAAGAGGTGACTTCGGAGATATCTATCCAAATTATGACGATTTCATTCGATTCTTAACAATATATCTTTCTATCGGAAACTGTATGAATGAATTCTTAAAACAATCAGGTTCATTTATCCACATGAATAATGTTACTGCAAACAATTTGTTTACATTGTACGGTTTACCATCTGTAATTATGGAAGGTTCTTCTATGATAGAATTCTTGAAGAAATTCAGGATGTTATTAATGGACAAAGGAACAAATGTTGTTTATCGTGTGAAAGATTTAATAGGGTATGAATATACCGACATCTATACCCTCGTGATGGTTAAACAACAAGAATTCCAGAACGGTATTCCGGTATATGTAAAAGATAAGGATACTGGAGAAATGATTCCATCAAGTAGAATAGTATTCCGCAGATTAGGAACAACCGATGAAAATGTTTCATATTTCAAATTCCGAGAATCCCATACTGAATATAAATATGAAGAGATTCGAGATGCTGATCCACGTTGGTGGAATACTGCAGAAACAGAACGCATGATTCATGAGATGAATTATACATTATCAAATAGCAAATATATTCAATTATCAACGCATCTTTCAATGACGGATATATGGTGGCAATGCGTAATTCTTTTACGTGGATTACTTGATAATCAAGCTGAATCAAAAGGAACACAGCTCAATATAAATTATTCTATAAACGGATCTTCATCGATAAGCATATTTGATGGAGTATTGTCATTGGTAATTATAATGAACTGGATGTTGAGTTCCGATCAAAGGCATTTTATGGGAGAATTATTAATACCAAATGGAACATGGAACGATAAAGATGCATGTTTGGATTTGCTCGAAAATGGTTTGAAAACAGCCGCTAAGTATAAACCCAACTCATTATATGCAAAGGGTGAAGTAATTGGAATTGCCGTGATGGGAGATAATGGTTGGATTCCAGAAGATGGAAAATGGTATATCGCAACAAAGGATTTTATTTCTACCGATTTTGAATCAGATAAAAATAATGGGAATATTGAATTCTATGCAGATTTCAAAAACTATAATTATGATTATGATCTTGGAGCTCCAAATGAATTAGTGCTGGGAAAACCATATAAAATAGCATCTTTCAATTTCAAATTAAAATCAACTCCTGAAGGTCTTGCATTCTACAATTCAATATCATCGATGGATTATGTTAATCCAGATGTATTTCTACCAATGTTAGATTCTGTATTAGAACGAGAAAATATTAATATGGGTGAAACATTGATGACAGATGTTAAACTCATACAGCAATATCTATCTACTAAATTGAGAGATGCAAATCGCATAATTGATTATAGACATATTGCCGATATCTATGAGAACCTTTTCCTCGTGGATCCAATCCGAGACTGGTATTCTCAAGGTGATTTTAATACTGATTCTCAATTGATGAAAGAATACGGTATATCTGCAGAAGAACTCTATTCCTTCAAACAGTATTTCAATATGACAGAAGGAGTTGTTGAAGTATCTTATCTAAACAAATCATATGTTGTTTATTTGTATGATGTATTAAATCAAAATGTTGATACACTTGAAATCAAATCATACGATATCGACGATGTTGATAAACAGAATCCACATTTAGAATATCCATTCACAGATGTTGGATTTATTAATGCTTTTGACGAAGTAATTGATAAATCTACAAATATTCAAAATATTGAATCTTCCAATTTATCACCCAAAATAAAAAATAATTCTCAATGGAAGAATATAATAAAATCAAAAGTGTGGTATGATTACGGCGATGTCGATGGTTATCCGAGAACATATGAAGATCTCATGATGAGAACAAATAATGATTTATATTCTTTCATTATGAGTTTAAAGAATGATAAAAACTCAAATGATGCTGTAACATTCTTACGTGCAATCATAAAAGCATTGGAGAATTATTCAAACACATCTCTTGCAGGATTGGAATTCAAAGCTCTTGGATTACAAAATTATTTCTACATATTAAAAGAGGTCATATCCTATTTCAAATCATATATGGTTGAATTTACACGTGATGAATTTGTGTATATATTCGATGGAATATTTGATAACGGTGGTCATCCAAATATGATAAAGATGATAGATGAAATATCTGAAGGAACTGTGAATCCTATTATTCATGATTCCACATCATTATTTGATATTTCATGTGGAGTTGTAAACCCGCGATTTGCGGATAATAATGTTGGATTGATATATGACGAAGCATTATTTAGAATAGAAACAACATTCCAACGATTGATAGATTCGGGATATGAACTTTGGTATGATGATGGAAAACGTATCACACGAAACATCCCAGTTATCCCAAATGATCAAAAAATAATTGCAAACGTAATACCCGACCCAACCAATCCAGCAGCATACAAATTAATCATCAATAAAAACAACATTGACACAATACCTCCGAATTATTACGGAAATACTCGATAAAAATAAAAAAATATGATCCGGGGGAAACCCCGGATCTAAATAAAATAAATTTAAGATGTGTAGAACCCCGAAATATATTTCGGGTTAGATCGGAATGCTTCCGAATAATTTGGGGCGGTAGTCAACCGCCCCATCGGAAGTATGGTCGTTTGTTTAATCGAGGTCGCCGCCCCGGGCGGATGTCTATTTATATACATAAATTGGGATTGGTTCGATAGGTTCTCTATCGTCTTCCCAATTTAAATCCTCGAGAGAAACTGTATTGACACAGTTCTCTGCGAGTTCAGATAAACATTTTCCCAGACGTCTTCTGAGAATAAGATTTTTAATGCTCATATAGCCGATGATACCACCGGCTATTGTGTGCAATCCTATTATTATTTTTATTGCATTTTTCATAATTAACCCTCACTTTCTCATGAAATTTTTCATAATGATTTCCCGGATTTCAATTGGGAAATCGGTGTCGGATCCAATCTTGCCGAATGGGGTATGAAAGAGTCTCCAACTCTTCCCTGTTGTTGTATTCTTGCAGATTATCTCTGCATTTACTGCGAATGCAACATATTTTCCGTAATGGAGTTCCTGGGGGAGAGCCCACTTTCCGAATCTCCTATCATTGATTGCGAACATTATATCGAGAATTTTATCAGAGATATATGTTTCCCACTTCTCAAGTGGTCTCTGGCGGTTTGTAGTCATATGACCATCCTCAGTATTCCACCAATATCCAATGGCATATTCACCAGAGATATTAACAGACATATGACCGTTGTGAGTTGTGAACATCTCGATCTCATGACCGAGGAAGTTGAATCTCCAGTGGAGCTCCTTTGTTGTGATACCTTTTTCAAATGTATCATACGATGTCCATGATCTGATACATTCTGCCTGTGGAATGTATCTGGTGATTGCTTTTACAACCTGTACTTCTTTGTTTGCTGTGTTCTTAATGTCTTCGATAATACTTATAATCTTTTTCATAATACTACCTCCTATGGTAGATCAGTTTCCATGCAGAGTAGCATAGATAACTGGCGGCTGACTGGGCCGACTTAATTCAAAATTTAATATGTGTGAATAGTAAAGATTATTTCTTTCTATTCATATTAATAATATATATATGAAAAATAAGAAAAATAGGAGTGGGCCATTTAGGCCCACTTCTTAGTTCTTCTACATTCATACTTTTTAGGTCGTTTATGTAATTTCCACCATTTTGGTTTATACGGACATAATGATCCATATAAACATTCATCGAATAGTTGAATTACTTTAGACAAATCGTCACATTCTTTGAATCCATCTTTTATATATTTCTTAGAATCATTTTCGTCTTGTCTATACCATGCCAATATATAGCATGTCTCATCATAATATATTTTATACAGATACGTATTGAATCTGACAATAACACACATTGTATCTTCATTATATTTTACAGACACAATATGCTCTTGATATATTGATTTCCCTTTCTCATAATCATACACACGTTCGTTTATTCTATCACATATCACATTTAATTCAAATCGAATACGTTCTGGACGCATATTATCACTCCTTAAGATTTAATAATTCTTCATTAATATTTATAACATGAACAGCATGGTCATAAGCTCCTGGTTGTGTTGAATGAGATATAATAAACATTTGTTCCATTTTAAGAACAGACATTATTTCTTGAAGCATCATTAAGAATGAATCTCTCATTTCTGCGTCTAAAGCCGCATCCATTTCATCAATCAATGGAATATTATATGATGTAAGTGAAGATGCTAATGACAATGATAATGCCAATGATAACAGTGTACTTTCGGATTGTGAGCCGTATCTAATATCAGATGATATATTACTTCCGCTTCTGAATGGAAGTGTGAAATGTGTTTCATCAATGACCGGTTTCAACATTTGAATTTCCTTATCATACATAACATCGAGAAGTCTGTTTGTAAGATGCAAAGCATCTTCAACCTTTTCTCTGATTGCAATGACGGGTTTTCCTTTTGTTGATGATGTTGCTTCCGCTATAATGTTATAACGTTTATTACTAAGGACATGCTTTTCAACTTCAACAACCGTTGAATCATACTGGTTGTGTGCATCTTCAACACGTTTCAATTCACTTTTTAAACCGGATAAACGTGTACTTATTTCTGAACACTGTGAGAATAATTCATTATATCTCATTTCGCTTTCATCGAGTGTTCTTATAAGTTCCTCAAGCTTCTTAGAACGTATTGACAATTCTGTCACATTTATATTCTTTATTTTAGATACTAATGATCTTTGATTTGTATTAATATTCAAATCATTTTCAAATTGAGATATTTTCTGTGTTAATTGTGTTTCTTCATTTCTCACCATTTGTATTTTCTGATCAATTGCAGATAATGCATCATCCATATTATTTGTTGGAATCAATAATGACTCCATGTTTTCGATCGATTTTGTAACATCATTCAATTGTGATGTAAGTTGTTGTTTCAATTCAACTTTTGCAGCTTCCTCCATAAGGTATGTAATTCTTTCAGTATCAATACCATATAATCCAGAAGCGATATTTCTTACGATTCTATCAACTTGGAACATTGATTTGATCTCTTTAGCCATATCGAGAGAACACATTCGACGGATCATTTGAACACATTTGTGTGCGTGTTCAAATTGCTCTAAATCATATTGTGTAAGATTGCTACCTGTTGCAGTTTGATATGACTTAAAATATGTCTGTAATACCTCATACGTTTTCCAATATAAACAATCAACATGTTTACATTCATCATGTATTTCTCCTTCAATAGAATTGATAGTTTCACGGACACGAGATATTGCACTCTTCTCCTTTTCCGAATCCATTAAAGCAGCACCTTCTCTAACAAGGAATGATGATATGTCTATGTTGTTTTCTAACATATCTGCAAACATATTTAACAGTGTTTGATTGAGGCACGTCTTGATATCTTTACATAATGAATTGATACTTTGTGCTTGAGATAGCATTGATCGAAAATGTTGTGATGGAGCAGATGTAAATTCATCGATCTGTATATTTGATATATTATATTCCAATTCTTTTTTAGTGTTTATCATTTCATTATAATCGGAAGACATTCTTTTTGAATTCATCATTGTTGTTTGAATGTCTTCTTTCTGTTTATACAAATCATCTAAATCACGCAATAACATACTTCTTTCATTCTTTGTTGAAGATATCTGATTATTTAAATCTATCTGTTTCTGCACGAGTTTATCGTATGTATCGTTATCAAATGAACCGATTGATTCCACGACATTTTTGTATGCTACCAAGGATTGGTTGATATCATTCAACTCAAAATGTGGGTTTTGTTGACGTATGGTTGAAATTTTTCCTTGTAAGATATCTAATTCGGATTTCATATTTAACAATTGATTTTCTAATGTTTCAACTTCATTCTTTTTGTATGTGTGTAATGTACACATGTTTTCATATGACCCATATGTTTGAAGAACGAACTCTTTGGTGTTATTTAATGATGTGATAAGTTTATTTGTATAACGATAATCATCCGTTGCAAGTTTATGGATCTTATCATAAATATCAATACCCATTGCTTTATTCATAAGATTTTTTCTTTGTGTAATACTCATTGTTCCGAATGATTGAAGATTGGTTCCGTTTATTATCAATTGATATGAGTACTTATTGATACCGAATATTCTATCAATAAGATCATTGAATATTGTAACACCACCACTCGGGTTTAATTCTTTTCCATCACATAATAATGATGAAGAAATTGTATGACCTGATTTGGTTGGTGAATATGTATGTGTTATGGTATATACAGAACCATTTACTTCATATATGATTTCTTTAGTACCTACTTCTTTTGGAAGTATTAATGATAGATCCGATCTTTCATCTCCATTTAAATTAATACTTGAATATGGGTGAAGCTGTTGTAATAAAACAGTTTTACCACATCTATTCTTGCCATATATCTGAATGATCGGTTTTGTTATTTTTGAGAAATCAAACGATATTGATTTCACACCCATCGCAGCATGAACACCTATGAAATTCTCAAGTTTAATATATAATATTTTCAAAATATTTCACTCCTTATACATATATCATTTTATTGATGTCTGGGTAATGATATATTTATAAATAATAAAATTATTATCTATAGACATATATAATTCTAATGTAGAGCACATGGAGAATGTGTTCAAATAAATTAAGAAAGGTGATGTTTCACTTATGGAAAACACAGTCATGAACAAAATCGAAGAGATGCGTCAGAAAAGAAAGAATGAGGTTGAAACCTACAAAGGTAATGAAATCTTATCTGAGACAATTCCCGAAGTAACATCTCAGGTGTTTTATGAAGAATTCGGAATCAATCTTCCGGATCCATTAGCAACAATTCCGATAACATTCACATTAGCATGGAAACATATTCTTCAGTATGTTCAAACTCAGAAAGTTGATGAGTTTGCGATAACAATTGGTGGTATTTCTCTTGAATACGTGACTGATCAGAGTGATTCTGATAAGGGTAGAAATATAGTACCACAGATGTTCAATGTTAAAGAACCAATATTCAGAAAGAATGATAAAAATGATGTTGTTGGTTCTGATGTAAATAATGAGCTGTTGAATAAGTATAACAACTGGAGAACTGTTAATCTTACTGAAACATTGACATATGTTGAACAGAAAGTATATGATGAAATACTCAATACTTTCGGACTTGATCTCAGAGTGTCTGCAACTGTAATTCCATTAATAACAGCAACATATAAGGTTGGATTGCAGATCGCAAGACAGACAAAAACAACTGTTAACATGTACAATGTTTTCGAAATAGATGTAACAGAAGATGACGCTGTTATACTCACTCCTCTTGCAATGGTTAAACAGTATCTCAAGAACGATTCAAAAGCATAATCAAAAGAGAAACTGTATACATTGATTATGCGGACAAAGTGTTAGGGGACTTTGATATCAAAGCTCTGTTCCAGAATATTATACCCCTACACTTTTCCGTTATTAATTATGATAGAAAGGAATGATATAAATGAATAATATGTGCATTGGCCTTGGCAACTGTGGAACAATGATTGTCAAAGCGATCGCAAAATCTGAAAAACTTAATAATGTTAAATTATATGCGATAGATTCTGTTGCAACAAATGTTGATACAGATACTCTCGATCGTATAAATATAATACCGATTCAGAGTGATGAAAAATCTGGTTCTGGTAGAAATCGTGAACGAGGTGCTGAAATGTATCTTATACATGAACAATCTGATGATTTTGCTCAGATGTATCAAGACGCAATGGATGCAAAATCACCGGTTCTTGTAATTACATCATCTGCGGGTGGAACAGGATCTGGATCAACTGTTCCGTTATGTAAGGCTCTTGTTGCAAGGGGTGTTCGAGTAATACCAATAATAATCACACCAGATCTCTCGGAGCCAGATGCATATCATCTCAATACAAATGATCTCTTCTCAGAGATATCTGAAATAACAGATGATGCTGACGATGTTGGTATTCCATCATATACTATATTTCAGAATCCGAAAAACAGTGTTAACTATGATCCTATAAATCAAGAAGTTGTAAATCTTATCGAGATAATTTTCGGTGTAAGAAATGATTATACAACACGAGATTCAATTGATGAATCCGATCTTGATACAATTCTCAATACACCAGGACGATTCATTGCAACATCTGCAACTGCAACAAACCCAGATGCATTAAGAAAGTTAATAACATCAAAGGTGTTTTCATCATATCAACCAGCATGGTCTGAAGAGGAGATAAAACCTCTTACACTTATGACGGGTTATTCTCTGAAGTCAATGTTCGCAGAAACAGATTTCGATTCTGTATTTGAAGATATTCGTAAAAGAATCGTTCGAAGATATGATGAGTACAGAAACATCGTAAATTCCGATAACCAGGGTCAGTGTGAAGCAACTGTTATTATTGCAGGTCTCCCACGTCCCGCTATAAAGAATATAGAAACAGAGTACAATATGGCTAATGATCTTGGAGAAGGTATCAGCAAATCCAAAAGACCTTCATTCTTAAATAAGAAAAAGAAAATCATTGGCAAACCTTTTGCAGCAACAACAAAGGTTCCTGATAATATTGTAGGTGGTCGTAAGATGGAGAAATAAAATTTCTCCACAAAAGACATATATAATTATAACGGATATCTGGAACAGGGTATCAAAATATCAAAGGAGGAAAACAATTATGAACAGAAACCATTCCGTCATGACAGATCCAGACGATTTCATCTTAACTGAAAATGTTGAATCTCTCATGGCAAAACAGCAGCCGAATTATCCAGTAGGGATAACACCAGAACAGTATGCTTATGCAGAGGAGGTAACACGAAAGAACTTCTATCTCAAGGCAGTTCCAAGAGTACCACGTGTTGTACAGTATATCTTTGAAGCAGATCTCGATACAGATGATCAGGCTGCAGGTCTCGCATATGGTCTTAAGAATCTTCTTATTTATGATGAGAGATTCCTTGTATCATTGATGAGTTATCTCGCACAGCCGATATCTTCACCAGAATTCCAGAGTGGAATTGCGGCAACAGGCGCATTCATGGTAAAGATCATGTCCGAATATTATGAAGAGCTTCAGAAGAAAGAAGCTGAATCAAAGGGTAAAAAGGACAAGAATGAAGAAGCAACATCCGATCCTGAAAAGGAAGGAATCGAAAGAATCTCTAAGCAGGTTGGAACACTGCTCAGAAACATCGTTGAGATAGTTGATATTAATTGCCCTGGACTTACGGATCATGAGAAGCTCGCAGCCGCAGCTGCTTTGGCAATGCAGAATGACCAGACTATACCAATGCTTCTCGATAACAACCTTTCTGTTACAGCAAGCCTGCTCGATATAATTCGTAATAGCGGCAATAACAAAGGTATGAATCTTGTAGTAGCATCTGCATTCCTTCTCGAGAAGAAAGAGTATCCTAAGCCAACAGACAATCAGTCCAAGTTTATCGATTCCCTTTCAACATATGTGTATAAACTCGTGAATGAAAAGGGACCTACTGATATTCACGCACTCTTCGGATGGATTTATGGATCATATGATTTCAAGAACGTTGATCTTGAAAAGTATATCATCGATCCACGTGCATGTGGTACTCAGTACAGCAGGCTTCATGCAACTATCAAGAGCATGTTCCCAATTAAGAAGAATAAATAAACGGAGGTAATAAGTTATGTTCGAAAATCAGATGATGACAATGCCAAACGGTGGAATTCCTACAATAGGTGTAAACCCAAATTATTCAAACATGAATGGAATGTTCTCAAACAACCAGCAGGTTGTAAATGATCAGGGTATTAAGATCAATCCTGCAGTAATGCAGCTTATTAATCCGATCATTGAGACAATGACTCAGTATGAAATGTTCCAGAAGTCAAATCCTGCATTTGGCATGTGGGATCCAAACAATTCACTCCAGGAGTACGAGAAGCAGCACTTCGACAAAGCTAAGAAGGATTGTGTTCACCTCATAAGAGACCCACATTCAAAGCAGCTTATTCCTACACTTGAAGAGGTTGATGATACCAAGTTCCGTTGCCGTGTATGCGGACGCTTTGTGTATAAGAAGTTCGATCAGTCTGCTGTTAATAAGCTTGAGGATGCTATCGAAGTTCTTAACATGCTTGCATTCTTCGGCATGACTCTCAATATCACGGCAGAGCACATGTCAAAGATCATATTCCTCAAGGAAATCATTCCGGATGCAATTCAGCTTGTTGCTATACTCAATAGATTTGTTAAGGAGGAAGATTCTTCAATCAATACTTCTGCAAACATAGGTGAAGCTTCAGCTAACGCAACATTCCGTGCGAATAGCATGCTTGGTTTCGGAAATTTCTAATACATGATGTGTTTTCCATAAAGATGTTGTATGGCGGGGGATATCCCCCGCCACCATCATTTTTTAATTTGTTCGAAGATTCATTGTTGTTTGTGCCATGAATAAATTTGAGTCAGTATTAGATAACACATGACAAACATAAGATGCTCGATATACTTTATTAATGTTTAAACCTCGGATAGGTGTCGCAAACACAAGATTATATCTTGTATTTACTTTAGTTCTTGATATATCAAATCCTGCACCAGATACATCCACCTTTGTTATGTTTTCATTTAAACGAGCAACATATGAAGACGCAACATAATCATTTTGTGTTTTGTGTAATATATCAGGTGTATCTATATTTTTTAATTTAGCATACCCAGAAGTCGACTCAAATAACTCTTTCAATTCTTCTGTATGTAATTTAAATGTTGAAAGATTTATATCTGAAAGATGCTTGCCATTTATAACACGTTCAATATCAGTTTCTGTATTAACAGCAACATTACCAGCCATTGTAACCATTTGATATTTTTTGTTTATTTCCTTCATTCCACTCATGTCGGAGTTATCTTTTGTATGCTGCACGTAGATTGGAATGGGTTTTGTGGAGTTATTAACATTTGTATCACAAACATACAATTTGTCAATATCACCATATACTTGTGCTCCTTTTTGATACATGCCATAACATTTATCGAAAAATCCTAACGTTTCAAGAATATTTAGATTTGGTATCAATATTTGTTTATATTTGTTTTGATTCGTTAACGGATCTATTGAGAAATTATAAATTCCATTTCTTGATAATATATCCGACATAATAGATGTTAATGACATATTAGTATAAATCGATGGAGCTTTTTGTTTCATCAAATGTATGAGATTATCATTATAACAATACACTTCTATTGGCACTTTTATGTTTGTATTTAAATCCGACGATTTCTTTATTCCGAATTCGTATTGATCAAACTTTGAAGAAGGAATATTTTTATTCTCAATATATCCTTTCAATTTAAATGTTATCTCTTCTGCATGAGATACTGGAACTGGTGATTTTTCTTCATCATTCATCCTATATATCATACCAATTAAAGAACCACGCACTTCGATATCATTTGGATTATCACACAATGATTGAATTACAGAAATATCGGAATATAAACGTATTCGTATAATCGGATACGTCATTGTGTCATAATTATGAATAAATGTGATTGATACAATTTCAGAATCCGAAATTATCAACGTATCAGTGGGTAATACCATTGATAACATTGGTTTGTATAGCGTAACAAATTTGTCTGCTGTAGACATAACTTACTCACTTCCTCAGGACAGTTTGTTAATTTATGAAATCATAAATATTAGTTTCGATATGAAAGGTGGAAAAATAATGATTAAATTTTTAATGGAATCTGATCTTCCTAAATTGTCTCAAACATCGTTGTATGAGAAATTTAACCAGAGCAGTGATATCACAAAAAATGTCATATATGATATAACGCATGCAAAAGAGTATGTTGTCAAACCGGATGCTATTCCAGAAATCATATCTTTGATTCGTTTGAATGGGGATGCGATTGCAAAGAAAGCAATCGAAGCATATGTCAATAATAAAATTGTCATTATATTCAATAAAGAAACATCGAAGATTCCTTCGGTTCTTCCATTCATTATTATGACAAAAGGAAACGATACACGTGCTTTTGTGTTTGCTGATAGAGTTGTAAATAACATAAACTCAACACAGGAGTACACATCATTGATGGCTGTTCTTCAAGCAGCATATATGGCATTGAAGTTAAATGAAAAACCATCAACTTTTGTTATGAATAGACCATTGATGTTAACCTTGGGTAATATATACACCTTAATGGCAGTAACACCATTAGAACAAAAAGTGTATATGAAAGGTGATAATCTGACAAAGGCAATGTTATATTTACTTGCATATTTTTATCGTATGATAGATGGTCCGGATTTCACAATTATTCCGGGATATAAAAGAATAATCTCGGATAAGATAGATGAATCTGTTGTAAAACAAATAATGGCAGATGTTAAATCTTTGGAAGATAATTCTTTTATGAGTGTTCTTAATCTAATAAAACAAATAAATCCAGTCAGATATAAAGATATTGATGTAATGTATATGACACATTTCAATGCAACGTGTGGTACATCTATAATGTTCGCATTGGAAAATCTGTCTTATTTATTTTTATTGATTACATCTTCCATCTACAAAACAGGTGTTACTGCGTATGGTTTAAACAAGATAGTGAACACACCTGCAAAGAAAGCCATTTCATTGATGTCGGTTGTTGTTTAAGGAGTGATATAAATGGCTGATAAAGATAAAAATAATATCTATGATATTCGGAAAAAATGGATGGATTCATCTAAAGGTGGAGGTTATCCTGTAGGTGAAGGTAGAATGCTCCGTCCTGACGAACATTCTCTTCAGCCATCGGATCATTTTAGAACAGATGAACTCGGTAATCCGACAGGTGTGTATAATGGATATCTTGGTGGTGGGGATTTAAATCCGGAAGGCGAACCATTTGTTCCGAATGAAGTTTCACGGCAATTAGATGATGCTTCATATATTGTCAAAAATAAATCGGAACATTTCATTCGTGATTTGAATGATAAACAGATGGAAGATCCGTATGCTTCCGAAAGACCTGTTATTGTCCCTAACAGTGATATTACTCCAGAAAATATGAGAGGTAATAAGGTTGTTTTTTCTGGATCAACAACAAATGTTAATCCAACAAATGATCCTGAAATGCAACGAATAATCGATTACGGTCTGTCGGATACTGAAGAAGAGCATGTTAAAGATTACGGAGATTATAAACCACCATTATCAGTAATGCATCCATTTACGCGTATGATCGATATCAAACATCCAAATGATCAACAGATATCAAATCTTACATCGTTTAATAGATATCATTTACCTGTTGCTGATTTGGAACATCGAAAAGCATTTCGTCATCTATTCTTCACCAGACCGGAGTGTTATATATGTTGCACTGAAAATGGTAAATCAAAATTGTCACAACAAGCGGAGTTTGATGAGGATTTTAACACATCATTTTCGAGAATGCCATACATATCAAAATTGTTATCTCCCGTATACGTAACTGGATCATTTGGACAATCTGCATTGGAACGTGATAATTTCAATTATTTATTATCGAATAGATGTTTGGGATTAACACCATCTGGTGGAACACTATCGGTTCAAGATACTATCGGAAAAAGTATCCAAGGTTATACCGTAACACCTGGAATGTTTTATGAAGGACGACAGGGATCGGTAATCACAGTTTCTTTCCGAGATACAAAATATCTTGAAGTTTATGAATGCATAAGAATGTGGATGTTATATATTTGGAAATTAAAATACGGCATTTTTGCTCCGTCGTTTAATGGATATAAATATTTAAATGGTTTTCCAGATACAAGCAATGGTTCATTGAAAGTCAGTGCAAATAAACATCTACATCCATTTGATCGTGCTTTAGATTATACAATATCCATGTTTGATTATGTCATGGATGAATCAGATAGCATGGTTCGATATTGGTGTAAATATTACGGGATGTATCCTATCGATGTTCAGATAGAAGGATTATCAAATGGAAATAATGATGCATTAAAAAATGAAATGATAGTATCTGTACAATTCAAATATTCATACAAGATTGAGAACACTATAAAAACATTGGTGGAATTTAATTATAATGCTGGAGTTTGTGATAATGTCGGAAAACTTACAAGTGATGGTTCTAAAAATCTTGAATATACCGAACAATTCGTTTATAAACAGAATCAGTCTGGAGTATTGAAAGATTATGTCGGACCCGGTGCGGGATTCGTAGGAACACCATATGTTGTTCTAATGAGTATTAATAAAGACATAATGAAAGATACATCGTCTGGAACTACAACCACACCATGTCTCAGGTTTTCACCAATAACATACGAC
>JAFYOM010000132.1 GCA_017560165.1 Parabacteroides sp. | reverse complement strand
GATAGGTTTTTTGTTTTCTGGAATTGTATGTTTAGCATATTCCTTTACTAATTATTGGAAAATTGTATCGCGTGATGATCCATTATTTGCTGAAGATCTTACCCTAGTTAAAGAAGCCATGCAAATGTCAGAAGAATATGTCAACATAACATTTAAAATATATATGGCAGTTGCATTTGTGATTATTGGAACTATATTGATTGCTTTATTTATAAAGGGGAGATCATCTAAGGTTGTTTGGAGAATAGTAGCTTCAATATTAGTTGTATTTCTTTCTGGTGAATTATATTCAGGTGCTTATACATCTTCGGAGGTATATTATAGCTTTCCTGTCTGGGAAAAGTTAAATCCTTGGTTTGAAAGTAGTAATTACATTTCGCGAGGTGGAATATATCCATTTATATATAGCATTCAAACTGCTATGCCATATGTTCCGGAAGGATATGATGAAAACGAATCTGAACAGCTTCTGAAACAATATAAATATGATTTGATACCAGAAGACAAACAGGTTAATGTTATGGTAGTAATGTTTGAAGCATATTCAGATTTGTCTAAATATACTGATATGATTACCTTAGCTGATCCCTATGAAGATTTTCATCGACTGCAGGAAGAAAGCTATACAGGAGAGTTAGTAACTAATGTATTTGCCGGCGGAACAATTGATACTGAACGTAGTGTGATTACGGGATTTTCGAATTTATCGTCGTTTCGTAGGGATAGTTGGAGTTATGTGCGTTATTTTTCTGATATGGGATATTCCATTGATGGATCTCATGCAGGATATAAGTCTTTTTATAACCGATATAATATTAATAAAAACCTAGGTTTTGGAGAATATAAATTCATTGAAAATTATTATAGCCAGATTCAACCTGGCATTCCAATGGACGATGTATTTTTGCCTGAAATAACTCGTTTGTTTAGCGAACAGATTAATTCAAGTAAAAAAGCGTTCTCTTTTAGTGTAACTTATCAAAACCATGGTCCGTACGAAGATTTTCCGCGTGAAGGGCAATTTCAATATGTTCCGCAAGGTGATTTAGATGTAAAAGATCATTCTATTATAAATAATTATTTGCGTGGTATTGAAAATACTAGTTATCATATGATGAATATTGCCGATCAATTTCGGGATTCAAAGGAACCAGTTGTATTAGTATTTTTCGGCGATCATAAACCTTGGTTGGGAGAATTTAGTTCAACCTATACAGCCTTAGGGATAAATATTTTTGAAGATAGTGAAGAAAGTTTTTATAATCATTACAATACAGAATATCTGATTTGGGCAAATGATGCGGCAAAAGAAATTTTGGGGAATGATTTTGTAGGAGAAGGTCCTACGATAAGTCCGTGTTATTTGATGAATGTTTTATTTGAGCAATGTGGTTGGGAAGGACCCGAGTATTTAAAGTTTTCTAATGAGGTTATGGAGGTGTTTCCAGTAACAACCACAACTAATAAAGTGCTAATAAATGATACATTAATCGATACGGGAGCTCTTGCAGATAAGACATTGTTAAATGAGTTTAGAAAAATGCAATACTATTTAAGTCGCGATTATTATAATTAGTATGACAAAAATGAATGAAGGTGAATGATAACAAAGAGTCTCATCAAAAAGTAAAATTCTATTTATGAATTTGCATGTGATGAGACTCTTTGTTATTTATAGGTAACTAGAAGTAAATGCTTTATAATGAATAGATCGATAGCTTATGTAAGTACTCCAGCTCATTTTAGGCCACTTCGAGATGTTTCAGGGATTTCTGGAAATATGTTCAAAACCTACAGTCAAAAAGGATCCTATGTTCAGATTGAATATTCCGGCTCCCGTGTCCCCGCTGTCCGGGCATAGGAAACCGCGAATCCGTTTTTGAGGAAACCACCATTCCAGTGGTGTTTGTGCTAATCTAAAAATAGGTCATATGGCTCATTGAAAATTAGGTCACTCCACGATCTTTGTGGTATCCTTTATCTATTAAAAGATAAAGGAGGTAAGGAAAGGAGTGATTAGTCTGATCATTAAACAGCGAATTATCCTTGCACATATCGATGGAATGAGCAATCGAGCTATAGCAAGTATGCTCCACCTGAGCAAGGATACCGTTAACAAATATGTTAACGAGTATAATGAAAAGCGCGATGAATTATTACGTATGCACCCCGACATGGATGCTTCGGAAATAATTCAAGCATTTATTGAAAAGCCAACCTATGATACCAGTAACCGTACAGCATCAAAGACAACACCAGAGCTATTAAATGCTATCGAAGAATGTCTTCAGCTGAACCGAAACAAACGACTTATGGGAATGCAGAAGCAAACCATGAAAAAGATTGACATTCATGCATATCTAAAAAAACAAGGTTATGATGTCAGTTATTCTACTGTAAAGCGTGCGATGCAGTATTTGGAAACAAGACACCAAGAGGCGTTTATTAGACAGGAATATATGCCGGGAGCGGTTTGTGAGTTTGATTGGGGTACTGTAAAACTTGATATAGGTGATACTGGTTATCAAAAATACCAGATGGCAGTTTTTACAACTGCTTACGGAAATTTTCGATTCGCAAAATTATATCCGACGCAGGACACAGCGGCCTTTCAAGAGTCTCATGCTGATTTTTTCGCATATAGTCACGGTTCATGAGTATTCCGGCTCCTTTTGAGCCAGCAAACCGGAATCATGATTTCCTTAACCGGAATGGTGGTTTCCGATCACCGGAATGGTGGCTCCGAGCGCCGGAATGGTGGCTCTCAAAGTCCGGACTGCTGGCTCAAAAGGAGCCGGAATACTCAGAAAAAGAATACCTCAGACCTCTGCCATTTACACCTGAAAATCAAGGATATTTGATTCAGCGCAGAGTAAGAAAAGATAATACGATTCTATACAATAGTAATCGATATACCGTGCCTCTAGGATCTTATCATAACAATCCCGAGGTGTTACTAGAGATTGATGATTGCAGTTTGCGTATCTTCACGATTTTTCATGAACCTCTTTGTGAACATAGACTCAGCAGTGGAAAAGGGAATTTAATTCAAAATACAAATCACTTACGAGACCGCAGCACAGCTCTTGATCAACTACAGCAGGATCTGGATGAGAAGCTACATCATGAAGCCACAGAATTTCTTTGTAAAGTGCGAGCTGATAAACCAAGATATGGCCGGGACCAGTTCAGATTGCTCCAGACTTTGATCGACAGTTATAATACAAATCAAGTTTTAGATGCGATTTCTTTTTGCAGCAACAACCAGCTGTATAGTACAAATCTGGTTCGAGATTATCTGGAACATCAGCAAAGAGTGAAAAGTCCTGAACTTCCAATGATCGACTTATCTCAAATACCGGTAGATGATCCAAAGTATCATATTACAACACAAAAGAGACCTCTCGAAGTATACGCGAAAGTAGGTGGTAAAGCATGACATCGGCAACAGATAGAATCCAAAACCTGCTTACTGACTTACGGATCCCGCAAATAGATTTTAATACAGTCTTCAAAAATCAAAACGATTTAACTCCATTAGAAGCAGTCGAACGTTTTCTTCAGGAATATCAGCGGATTAAAATCGAAAAACAGAACCTCATACGAAGAAAACGTGCAGCTCTCCCAGCGGAAAAAACGCTGCAATCCTTCGACTTTGGATTTCAGAAAAGTGTTTCCAAAGAGCAAATGCTCCGACTTAGTGATATGACATGGGTCGATCAAGCCTATAATATTTGCTTTCTAGGCCCTCCCGGTGTTGGAAAAACACATCTGGCGCTGGCACTTGCAGTACGAGGATTGGATTTAGGTTATACGGTAGCCTTTGAAACACTGGATAATCTGATCATGCTGCTGAAAACTCTTGAAATATCGAAATCCAGCAGCAGACGAATGAAATTCCTACGTAAAGCAGACTTAGTAATTATAGATGAAGTAGGCTTTATGCCGTTAACCCCTACGGAGGCCAACCTTTTCTTTGGCTTTGTATCCGGAATGTCTGAAAAAACATCCTTAATTATTACATCTAATAAAGGATTTGATGAGTGGGCAGACTTTCTTGGTGATGCTACGATTACAACGGCAATCTTGGATCGATTGATTCATCATTGTGAAATCATAAATATGACAGGTAATAGTTACCGGCTTGAACATCATCGTTCAATTACAGACTGAGTTAGACTGGTATACTTTGTGGCGAATTATTCCGTTTTGAAGCCTCAAAAGTGGTATACTTTCTGGCGAGTTTTGGTATATTTTGCTTGACTGCTTACAAAAAGCTGCAGATGCAAAACTGGGTTAAAAGTGACCTAGTTTTCGATGAGCAGTTGACCTATTTTTCAGTTGACAAATACAATATCTTACGCTACTGGAATCTGGTGTCGGAATTGTTGTAATGCAAGCGCTATATAGGCCGGTTGGGAAACTAGATTGGAAGAGAATTAATGGTATTCTTTCTGCAGCTAATCGATATTATCGAAAAATTGGACTAGTATACAGATTCGTTATTAGCGTTTTTGTTCGTTTTGATATCCCTATTAAATAAAAGTAGAATTCTGATGAATTTTACAATAAATATATCGGGTCATTTTCAAAATACTGTTTCTAGAGCTTTATTAGAAATGAGCATTAATTTGGGTGTTTCATTAGTGGGTGGATATTATTGGGGGATATATGGAGTGTTGCTTGGGACAGTAATAGCATTACTATATCGGACAAATGAGATGATTATTTATACGAATCGGAGAATATTACAGCGTAGCCCTATAAAAACTTATGCAGTATACTTGAGTAATAATATTTCCTTTGCCATGTCTCAAGCAACGTTTAGAATAGTGTTTGATTGTATCTTAATTGATTCGTATGTAAAGTTTATTGGGGTTAGGTTGATATGCAGTGTATCTGCGTTGATAATAACAGTAGGAATTCAAATCCTTATTTTTTGTACAGTATCAAAAAAGAGATTGCTAAGAGCAAAAAATTAGTGTGGATTATATCGATTCATGCAAAGAAAGAACAGTCGTATTTGTTGCAGAAAGAAAGGAAATCAGTAAATCGAAATATAATCATATAATTATAATTCATAAAATAGCTGCAAATGAGAAGATACAGTATACTAAAACGATCATGGAAAAATAAATGGGTATGAACATAAAAGAGGTGCTACCTCTTGAGATTAATACACGTATAGAGATAACACCATATATTAAGTCGAATTTATATATGAATGTGCCAACGAATTCAGGGCACATATTACTTTGGTACGCTTTTGTCTATAAATAATACGTCATCATTTGCAGCCTTTTTTTTACAATTAACATATTCATATAGTGCTGTAATAATTTGGCTGTCTTTTGCCGAAGAAAATTTCCTAGCAAAAAGATATGGAGAATTAATTAACGAATCAAAGTCATCCATCTGAAACGTGTATGGATTTCCTCTAGTCCAGTCAATAAACCGCATACATCCTAAATAGTTCCCGTCTCTTTTATTAAGATAAAGGGAATCGAAGAACGTAGAATTCAAAATCAATGTTTGCATAAAAAGCTCATCGCTGCAGTTAGTAAATCTGAAATGTTTAGTAATCCATTTTTTTTGGGTTAATACATATTTAGCTAAATTATGTGTTATACTAAACCATTGGGAACCATATGCAAGAGTAAGATTCCTGTTTTCCATCCTTCGAAATCTAGTTACACGTTGTGCACGTAAAAAAAGTTTGGCTATTTTGCCTAAAAGGCGGCTATACATATTGTTGTTTGCTCCCAGTAGCCGCATAGGATAATAGTAGTTAATCCACTCTTTTTTTTCAATAGCTGCGTCGTCAGAAGCAAAATGGACGAATTCGAGCCCTTGAAAATTGTCAAAAAAAGAATGTATTTCTGCATTAGACTTGAGGGGCATATCTACACCAGATAGTAAATGATAGTAATAATAATTCCTTGGCACTGATGCTTCTAATAATTTTAGTTCAATTTTGACCAAACTGAAATCACCCCATCTAGCATCTACTCTTTCAATAAAATATATATTCGAGAATTTTGTTAAAGTTTTAAATTTGTCAAATGAGAAATTTTGAACTTTTTTGTCAATATGAATATAAAAATCATTTCTGACATCATCCAACAGTTTGAGTGTTTTTTCTAATATATCAAAATCATTATGCGCAATGATCAGATATGCGTGTTTATAATGTTCCATTACATTCTCTCCGTTTTTTGAAATTGTAGTCAGACACACTTCGTTGCAGGGACTTATATCATATATAATTTCGTTTAGAAGATATTGTACCTGCGGTTTTGATTGCCATATTATCATAGCTATACGATGGATGCTTATTAAAATTTTATCAGCGATGATAAGTCACCATGGTATGGTCAACACAGTTGTTTCGAATGATTGTCGACTTAACAACTAATATTATATGCAAAATTGGATATTAAATCAAGATACTGCGTCAATTTTCCCCTATATAGAACTGTGTCTGATATGATTAGAGGTTTTAACG
>JAFYOM010000131.1 GCA_017560165.1 Parabacteroides sp. | reverse complement strand
GTATTGGTTGATACTTTCACTCTTTTCACGAGCAACATCAATATCTTTTGCCAATAATAATTCTACTGCTTCTTTCCCGTTCATCATGCGTCCGGAAGCATTGATACGTGGACCAATTTTAAAAACAATATCACTGATTGTGATTTCTTTTCCTGATAGACCACAAATATCTATAATCCCTTTTAATCCTAAACTGGGGTTACTGTTTAATTGTTTTAAACCATAATAGGCCAATATACGGTTTTCTCCAGTGATAGGAACAATGTCTGATGCAATACTAACGGCTGTCAACTCTAATAATTTTTCCAAATCAGAAAAAGGAAAGTTATTACTTTTGGCAAAAGCTTGCATGAATTTAAAACCTACTCCACATCCAGAGAGATGTTCATACGGATATTGTGAGTCTGTCCGTTTGGCATCTAATACTGCGACGGCATCAGGTAAGACATCATCAGGCATGTGATGGTCACAAATGATGAAGTCAATCCCTAATTGCTTTGCATATTCTATTTTCTCAATAGCTTTAATCCCGCAATCTAAAGATATGACAAGGGTTATACCATTCTCTTTGGCATAGTTAATCCCTTTGAAAGAGATTCCATATCCTTCATCATATCGGTCTGGGATATAATAATCTAAGGATGAAGTATAAGGACGTAAATACTTATAGACTAATGATACAGCTGTTGTTCCATCTACATCATAGTCTCCATAAATTAAAATCTTTTCTTTATTCCCTAAAGCATCATTTAAACGTTTGACGGCTTTTTCCATGTCTGGCATAAGGAATGGATCATGCAAATCGTTTAAACTGGGTTTAAAGAATTTCTTTACCTCTTCAACAGTAGAAAGGCCTCGTTGAACAAGCAAAAGGCAACTTGTAGGACTTAATCCTAACTCTGAAACCAGCTTGTCCCTTTTATGTAACTCCTCTTCTGTTGGGGTTCGAAAGTTCCATTTTGTAATCATTATATATATTTTTTTTCTTTTTTATCATCTCTATTATATTGGGTAGATACTAAATTTGAGGCTATAATTTGTTTACCGTCATAATGTGTTGTCATGTTTTTTTATATATTATGGCAACATAATCCCAATATATTTCAATCTGTAAAGGTAATTAATATAAATGGATATTTGTGTTTAAGTACGTACATTTTTATTAAAATAGATTTTTTCTTTATTTAGACCTAAAGTAAACGAATGATTTGTACATTTGTAACATTATTTAGAGATACAATGATAGAAGATATAAAAAAAGCGTGTGAGGTTCTGCAAGCTGGAGGTTTAATCCTGTATCCTACAGATACAATTTGGGGGATAGGATGTGATGCTACAAATGAAGAGGCGGTACGTAAAGTTTATGAATTAAAAAAAAGAATAGATAACAAAGCAATGTTGATTTTAACAGATAGTACTGCAAAATTAAATATGTATGTTTCAGATATGCCAGATATAGCATGGGATCTGATTGAAGTGGCAGATAAACCCCTCACTATAATATATGCACACGCTAAAAATCTTGCACCTAATTTATTAGGAGAAGATGGAAGTGTTGGGATACGGGTTACGAAAGAAGATTTCTCTCGTAGATTGTGTGAGCGTTTCCGTAAACCGTTAGTTTCTACTTCTGCCAATATTAGTGGTGAATCAGCTCCGGTAAATTTTCAAGATATATCAGATGTAATTAAAAATGGTGTTGACTATGTTGTGAAATACCGCCAAGATGATATGAGCCAAGCAAAACCGTCTAATATTATTAAATTAGGTGATGGGGGTGTCATTCAGATAATAAGATAGGAATGAAGAAAAGCAAGCAAGCTAAAAAATATATATTATCCGATTTTATATCAGCTTCGATTGCATGGTTATTGTTTAATGTTCTTCGTTATGAAGTGTTTGCAATAAACGAAGGGGCAAGTAGCTTGTTATCCTATTTGCAGTATCCGATGGTCTGTGTGGGGCAAGTATTGATTCCTCTGTTTTGGATGGTATTATATTATTTCTCTGGATATTATAATAAACCGTTGGAAAAATCTCGTTTGACAGAATTTTTCTCAACATTTATAACTGTTTTGATTGGAACGGTATTTGTTTTCTTTACATTGGTCCTGAATGATATACCTCGTTCTTTTCGAGTTTATTATGAACTGTTTTTTGGGCTTTTTGGATTACAGTTTCTATTTACTTACATTCCTCGTTTGATGATTACTCAGCGAGGAATTATCCGAAGAGAAAAACGAGAGTTTGCTATGAATGTATTGGTAATTGGAACAGGAGAGAAAGCTGTTTCTATTGCACAGGATTTATATCGTATGGGATATGATATTTATGGATTTATTCAAGAAAAGGAAAATGCAGAAATAAAAGTTGATCAGAAACGAGTTTTAGGAACTATTCAGCATATTCCAAGGTGTATGGATACCGGATTGATAGATGAAATAGTTTTGGCCATTGATTCGAAAGAGGATAGAGATTTATTAAGTATTTTATATTCACTTTATCGGTATAAGTGTCCGATTAAGGTATTGGCCGATCGATTGAATATGTTATCAAAAGTAAAGATCCGAACTATTAGAGGTATTCCGTTAGTGGATGTAACTGATAATAATTTCTCGTCGACTGAACAAAACATTAAATACTTTTTAGATAAGGTTAGTTCTCTGTTGGCTTTAATAATCCTTTCTCCTTTGTTGGGATATATAGCTTTTCGAGTGAAAAGAGATTCTGATGGTCCGATTTTTTTCAGACAGGAACGTATTGGATATTTAGGGCAACCCTTTACTATTTATAAGTTTCGGACGATGTATACTAATGCCGAACAAAATGGTCCTCTTTTGGCATCTGATGACGATGAACGTATAACTCCATTTGGACGTATCATGCGGAAATATCGGTTAGATGAATTACCACAGTTTTGGAATGTATTAAAAGGCGATATGAGTCTTGTGGGAACC
>JAFYOM010000130.1 GCA_017560165.1 Parabacteroides sp. | reverse complement strand
TGAATGGGGGAAATCCTATTCCTTCTTTTGCCTTTTTCCATATTCCTTTAGAAGAATATAAAACAAGTATTGCCGATGATAGAAGGCATGTAATGAGAGGTATTAAAGGGGAATTAGTCGCTTGTCCGAATGTAAATTCAGGATTGTTCGTTTCTATGAAAGAAATGAAGGATATACAGGCAATATTCGTAGGACATGATCATAATAATGATTATGCCATGTACTGGAATAAGATGTTCTTGATATATGGACGTTTTAGTGGTTGTGATACTGTCTATAATGATTTAAAACCGAATGGTGCTCGTGTGATTGAGTTGACAGAGGGAGAAACAAGTTTCCGTTCATGGATTCGTATATTTGGTGGCCAAATCGATCAAGATTTGCGTTATCCAGATGATTTCATGCCAAATAAAACAGTCTAATTATGAAGGATTATAAGATAAATAGATATTTATTAGGAGTATTACTCTTGTTGTTAATTTTACCGGGGTATGTGTATGCTCAACCGGCTCCTGCTCAAAAATTGATTACAGTAATAGTATCTCCTGATCATGATGATTGGAAATATAAAGTAAATGAAAAAGTTACTTTTACTGTTCAAGTTCTCAAAAATGAGAATATCTTGAAAGATGTTGTGGTGGATTATGAATTAGGTCCGGAATCTTTTCCTGTCGAATCAAAGACAGATGTACGATTGAAAAATGGCAAAACAACATTGGTGGCTTCGATGAAAGAACCGGGATTTTTGCGTTGTAAGGTGACTGCTAAGGTGAATGGTAATAAATATGTCGGAATGGCAACTGCTGCTGTAGATCAAGATAAAATTCTTCCTACAACTAAAGAACCTGCTGATTTTGATACATTCTGGTCTGAAGCTTTAACGAAAGCTCGTCAACTCCCTTTAAATCCTACTATGACTCTGGTACCGGAAGAATGTACGGAGACAAAGAATGTTTATCAGATAAGTTTCCAAAATGAACGTAAAGGATCACGGATTTATGGTATGTTGTCTGTCCCTAAGAAGAAAGGAAAATATCCGGCAGTTCTTCGGCTTCCGGGAGCCGGCATTCGTTCATATAGTGCCATGGATTTTGGTGAAGAGGTTATTTCTTTGGCAATTGGTATTCATGGTATTCCGGTTAGATTACCTCAAGAGGTATATGCAAATTTATATAGTGGAGCCATGACTACCTATTATTTGATGAATCGAGATAATCGAGATAGCTATTATTTTAAACGTGTGTATATTGGTTGTGTACGTGCGGTTGATTTTATCTATTCATTACCTGAGTTTGATGGTAGTACTATTGGTGTAACAGGAGGTAGTCAAGGTGGTGCTTTGTCTATTGTTACAACTGCTTTAGATGCTCGTGTGAAGTTCCTAGCTGTTTATTATCCTGCATTATGTGATTATGCCGGTTATTTACATGGACGAGCAGGTGGTTGGCCTCATTTCTTTAAAAAAGTGAAACCTACAAAAGAGGAGAGTGAGACTCTTGCTTATTTTGATGTCGTGAACTTTGCTCGTCGGATAAAAGTTCCAGGATGGTATAGTTGGGGATGTAATGATGAAACATGCCCTCCTACATCTATGTTCTCTGCTTATAATGTGATTCCAGGAAAAAAAGAGTTACATTTATATCAAGAGACTGCTCATTGGACGTATCCTGAACAACAAACGGAGTCGAAAGCATGGTTGCAAAAACAATGTGGTAAGTAAATACATAAAGAGATTCAATCGAATATAGGGATTGAATCTCTTTTATGTTTTTATTTGTTACTTCATCTGTTTTTTACGGTAGGATAGAGGACTCATTCCTGTTTTACTTTTGAAGAAATAGGAGAAGTAATCTGATGATTCGAAGTTTAGCTTTGTAGCTATATCATGAATAGATATATTAGTGTTATTTAATAGATCTTTTATCTTTCGAAGCTTAATTTGTAAGATATATTGGTGGGGAGTTATTCCTGTATGTAATTTGAATACTTTTCTAAAGTTTGAATAACTCATATTTGTAGATTTGGCTATATCTTCAAGTGTGAACTTCTCATAAATATGTTCTTGCATAAAAATACATGCCTCTTGTATTTTCTGCATATTTACGGATTCGTAGTTTTGTGCATCATTCTTACTGATACAATGGATTAGGCTTATGATTTGTAAAGTAAGATTAGAAATAATCGCTTGAAATCCAATAGGCTGCATTGTTGCATAATCGAATATTTGTGTGAATATTTTAATTAAATCTTCATTGATGCCGATGTGGAATATAGGCTCTTTCTTATTAACAATATGTTTGAGTATTCTTTCAAAATATTCACCTTTAAATGTAATCCAATATTCATCCCATTTGGTATTGGGATTTGGAGTATAGTTGTACCATTGATTAGGAAATACGATAAAAAGATCTCCTTTTGTTATTTGCTTTAATGTGCAATCTGTAGAGATAAACTCACCATCTCCTTTGTTGAGATAGACAAGACTAAAATCTTTTAAAGTCCTTCCTTGTTTGGGATGATAAGCATATATTTCGTTTGTGGTATTACTGCTTTTAGGAGTTATATGCAAATGACCAATTCCACTAACCGCAATTTCCCAAAACTGATCTTCCTCTTTAATTGGAAGATGTTTGATTATATCAACTTTATTTTCATTGATGTTCATTTTTTATTTTTATCTGTAGAAAATTAATGAATAACAGAAAGGAAAAAATCTTTTCTACAACAAAAATAGAAATATATTGATGTTGTGTCAAAAAAAACAGGATAATGTGGTCAAAAATATAGGAAATTGTTGTTTTCTGAAATGTTAGGATACTATTTCTTTGTTAATTAAAAAAAGTTTGATTTATTTAGCAATTTCAAATGTGAAGTATATTAATATAATATTATATCGATGAAGAAACTATTTAAATATGTGGCTTGTGCATTAATGTTTTTCCCCCTTACAATCAATGCACAACAAAGTACTCCTGTGTATTTAGATCATACAAAACCGATAGAAGAACGTATTGAAGATGCATTGAGCCGTATGACTGTAGAAGAAAAAGTTCATATGCTTCATGCACAATCAAAGTTTAGCTCTGCGGGTGTGCCTCGTTTGGGTATTCCTGAAAACTGGATGAGTGATGGCCCTCATGGTATTCGTGAAGAGATGATTTGGGATAAATGGAGAAATGCCGGATGGACAAATGACTCATGTATCGCATTTCCTGCCTTGAGTTGTTTGGCTGCAACTTGGAATCCTGAACTTTCATTGTTATATGGAAAGAGTATAGGTGAAGAGGCTCGTTATAGAAATAAAAATGTATTGTTAGGACCTGGTGCAAATATCTATCGTTTACCATTGAATGGACGTAATTTTGAATATTTAGGAGAAGACCCTTATCTGACAACAAAGATGGTAGTTCCTTATATTCAAGGAGTACAATCAAATGGAGTGGCTGCTTGTGTAAAACATTTTGCTTTAAATAATCATGAAGCAAATCGTTATCAAGTAGAAATGAAAGTAGATGACCGTACACTTTATGAAATTTATCTTCCTGCATTCAAAGCTGCTGTTCAAGAGGCGAAAGCTTGGGCGATAATGGGTGCTTACGGTAAGTATAAAGGCCAACATTGTTGTCATAACCAATATTTGTTGAATGACATTTTAAAAGGAGAATGGGAGTTTGATGGTGTCGTTATTTCGGATTGGGGTGGTGCTCATGATACTCCGCAGTCTATAACAAATGGTTTGGATATGGAATTTGGAAGTTGGACAGACGGCTTGTCTTCCGGTCCAAGTAATGTTTATCATAAATATTTTCTTTCTAATCCTTACTTGAAACTAATTAATGAAGGTAAAGTTGGAACGAAAGAGTTAGATGATAAAGTACGTCGTATTCTTCGTATGGTTTTTCGTACAACAATGAATCCGAATCGTCCATATGGTTCATTTGGAACAAAAGAGCATGCGATGGCTGGTCTTAAGATTGCTCAGGAAGGAATTGTTTTACTACAAAATAAAAATAATATACTACCGATTGATCTTTCTAAAGTAAAGAAGATATTAGTTGTGGGTGAAAATGCGGTGAAAGAGATGACACCGGGTGGAGGCTCTTCTACCTTGAAGGTTAAGTATGAAGTCTCTCCATTTGAAGGAATTAAAAAACGTGTAGGAGATAAGGCTGAGGTTGTTTATGTAGCTGGTTATGCATCACCTAGAGTGAAAAAACAGGACACAGATGAAGTTCTAGGAGCTCAGAAACCTATTGATTTAGCTGCTATGCGTGCTGAAGCAGTAGAGGCTGCACGTACAGCTGATTTGGTATTATTTATTGGTGGTTTGAATAAAACAGAAGGACAGGATTGTGAAGGTGTTGACCGTAAAAATATGGATCTACCTTATGAACAAAACGAGTTGATTTCTGCGATGGCAAAGGTAAACCCTAATATTGTTGTTTCTTTGATATCCGGAAATGCAGTAACTATGCCTTGGATTCAGGATATTGCATCTTTGGTACAAGCATGGTATAACGGTACAGAAGCAGGTAATGCTTTAGCTTCAATTCTTTTTGGGGATGTAAATCCTTCAGGAAAATTACCGTTTACTTTCCCTGTTAAGTTAGAAGATAATGCTGCTATTGCAACAGGTGGTTACTCTACCGGAGACTTTGTTACTTACCATGAAGGGCTTTTTGTCGGTTATCGTTGGGTTGACAAGCAAAATATTAAACCGTTATTCCCATTTGGATTTGGGTTGAGTTATACTACTTTTGCTTATGGAAAACCAACTATTGATAAAAAAAACATGTCTATAAATGAAACGGTTACTGTATCAATCCCAGTGAAGAATACAGGTAAACGAGAAGGTAAGGAAATTGTACAGCTATATGTAAGTGATAAGAAATCTTATCTTGTCAGACCGATGAAAGAGTTAAAAGGCTTCCAAAAGGTTACCTTGGCTCCGGGAGAAGAAAAAATAGTATCATTTACAATTGATAAGAGTGCATTGTCTTTCTTTGATGATAAGAAACATGAATGGGTAACTGAAAATGGTGAGTTTGAAGCTTTGATAGGAGCTTCTTCTGCTGATATCAAAGGAAAGGTGAAATTTGAACTTAAATAAAGAATTATAAAAACAACATATAAAATTATTACCATGAAGAGATATAATTTTTTGGCATTCGATATAGGAGCGACCAGTGGTCGTGCCGTATTGGGAACATTAGAAGGGGATAAGTTTGAAATGCAAGAAATACATCGCTATCCGAATGCGATAATGGAATTGCATGGTAAATACTATTGGAATATCTATCGTTTGTATGAGGCTTTGAAGGAAAGTTTGGTAATCTGTGCTCGTCAAAATATCATCCCTGATTCTATCGGGATCGATACTTGGGGTGTTGATTTCGGATGTATCGGAAAAGATGGCTCATTGTTAGGTTTACCTCGTGCTTATCGTGATCCTTATACTGAGGGTGCTCCAGAAGATTATTTCCAACGAGTGGCTCGTTCTGAAGTTTAT
>JAFYOM010000129.1 GCA_017560165.1 Parabacteroides sp. | reverse complement strand
CGATTCAAGTGTATTTTCGATACTATCTTGAACCGAATTTTTGAGCGCGTGTCTCAGTCTTGAAGAGAACTTTAATGCCATCGGGAAATCGAACGTTAGAAGTAGCCTCCTGGCCACAATGTGAACACTTACATTTCAATTTCTCTGATGGGTTGATAGTGATATTTCTTACAACATCATCCATAAACTGGAACATGTCTATATCCCAACTCTTATACTCGTTATAAATTTTCTGAATTTGACGCTCTGTCATTTGGGGATCTGATGAAGGGCGAGGTAACATCCATACCAAAAATTTAATAAACGTTTCATCGATTTTTTGACGATTATTCGCTCTTGCTGTTGCCCATTCGATAATAGTATCATCTTTACCCAGAGTCGGAGTATATAATGTGATAGGTTCATGATCTACCCCATACTCACGAGGATCGATACTCCATTCAGTACCTGTCCAGTATTTTTCAACTAAATCTTCGTCAGGAAATTCGTAGAATAAAGAATTGGAATCTAATTTATATACAATATCTTCGTCGCATTCAGAACATGCATCAGTAAATTCGATTTTTGCTTCACCTTGCGCAAATGTATATTCGCGGATTTTTAAAATAAACCAGAATCTATCCCATGAATTAATATTCATCCAATTGACATTTGATAAATCATGAGAATCAATCTTTATACATGATTTACAGATTTCATTAAATGTACGGTTAAGTTGGTCTGGGCGATTCTCATCAATTGCTGTCCAGTTTTTGATTGCATTAACTGTTGCAGGTTTGATAAAAAATTCCCAATTCGGTCGATAGAAAATAGATCTAATACCTAACTCCTCTCGATTAACCGGAATCCAACCATCTCCAATATTTATATTTTCTCTTTTGTGAGCTGAACGAGATAGAAATGCTTCCATATCAGTTTTCTCATCTTTTGTGAGTTCTTCTTTCTTTCCGTAAGATGCTGCGTGCTTCAGTTTTTTACCAACCAATCCATCGTCTCCACCAGCTTCTCCGATTTGTTCTTCTAATTCTTCATAATTGTTTTTCATGTTATTCGTTTCGTTTTTTTCCTATGATTAAATATCCTAAAATAGCTAATACACCAAACAATAAACCTAGTATTACTGCAATAGTAGTATTACGTCCTTGATCCTCTGCGATTTTATAACACACTATAGCGCATAACACCCAAATTACTAAACTCATATACATACTCATAATCTAGTATTTTCTAATTTAAATCGTAAATTATTATTAAAAATGTCACCAGACACAGTTTTTATCTCTTCGTTCAAATCGTCAATCGCTCCTTCATCATCAATATCTACCCCATTTACTGCGATCAACTCACAATTAAATGCTTTAAATACATCTTTCCATACATCCAACCCGGTTCTCATTAGTCTTTTTGAGCTGTAGATGATAACAGTACTTATTTTATTTTCAGTAATATCTTTGATGAGTTTTTTGAAACCTTCTCTGGTATAACTCAACCCTAATCCCATATCTTGGTATACCTTATCAATCTTTAATCCATTTTTTTCAGCATATTCTTTTAAAATAGATAATTGACGTTTAAGTGCCTCATCACTACTATTCTCTCTACCATATATGACTGTATATCGATCTTCAACTCCGATCTTCTTATATACATCTTTTTCATCATAATCGTAGAAACCGTTATCCAACTTCGTGACTTTTATATCCCCGTCTTTAACGTATCTACATAATGTTGGTCGTGTAACTTTTAATAGTTTGATCACTTCCCGACTCTTCATATAAAACTATTTCTATTTTTTATAAAAATAAAAAAAGAAGTCATTTTTATAACGACTTCTTCTTATTTTTCCCCGGAGTTTTGAAATTTATTTCGTCTATCTTATTCCTCCAATAATTTAATATCTGTTCTCGGGTTTTCTTTTTGAATCTCCCCTCTGTAAATACGGCTTTAGCATATGTATTAGGTGGTATAGGTGTTACTTTGTTCATCAGCCTTGGTATATACATTCTGATCCCGAAATCTAATCTGGATTTTTTTAATAATTCGATAAAGACTTTATAATTGAATTGTGATATACGTCTTTTAAGAACATCATTCCAAGACTTTAAATATATTGGCTTATATATTTCAAATATTCTATCCATCAGAGCATATCGGATCTTTGGTGGATAATAATGGAGATTAAAACCCAACACTCGTTTGCCATTCTCAGTATCTACGACTCCGAAGAATATGG
>JAFYOM010000128.1 GCA_017560165.1 Parabacteroides sp. | reverse complement strand
GATTATGTACTGTCTATCTATCCACGTTCCGGTTTAGGATTTAAACATAGACTTGGATTGGATAACACAGTTGGTATTATTGATGCTGACTATTATTACTCTGATAATGAGGGACATATAATGATTAAGATCCATCATGGTTTATCAACACCATTAACAATTGAATCCGGTAAAGCGTTTGCTCAGGGTATATTTACTCAGTATGATATCACAACAGATGACGATGTAACCGAAACACGTAATGGTGGATTCGGTTCTACAGACAAGAAATAAGATGTTACAATCTTTTTTTTTTTGATAATTAAATATTGAAAGGAAAGATTAATTATGAAGAATATGAATGATTCTCTCTTAGATAGTATATCATTAATTGAGGAATCCGTTCTGGATGCTGAGATGGATACATTAATGGCTTTGGGTAATGAATACTCAAAGATTGTTCTTCTTACTGAATATGCTGATGCGGAAGTCCTGAACGAATATGAGATCGTTCAGGAATCTTTCATCATGGAAGCAAAAGATGATAAAGAAGGTAAATCAAAGGAAGGTATCATTGCCAAGCTTAAGCGTGCTTGGGGTGTGATCATGGGTTTACTTTCAAAGATAGGACAATGGTTTGCACAGAAAGTTTCTAAAGTAAGAGAGAAATTCTCCAAAAACAAAGGAACTACAGTTTCACCTGAAGTACAACAAACTGTGCAATCTTGTAAAGAAGATATCGATGATTTCATTTTTGACGACGTAGATTTCGACGCAGATTTCAAAGAGTTTGATGATCCGGGTGTTGAGTTAACCGATGAAGATGTACAATCGATCATGAATAATTTCAAGGCTAACCCAGGAAAACTCATGAAGCTTAAAGGTGATATCAAGAAGCTTAAAGTAATTCATGTCAAAGATGCTCTTAATAAGAAAAATGGAACTGATGGGAATATCATCGATAAAATCGATGAAGGTATCAACAAGGTAATTGGTGGAGAAGCATCTAAGCAAGACATTCTTGAAGTGTTTAAGTGGTTGAAAGACTTTTCAAAAATACTTGGATTCTATCATGAAAAAATGATATCTCCTGAAAAAAGCAGCTCAAATGCCTGATGTTGAGAATAATCCTAAATGGGTTAACTATGTTAAAAAGTTATGGACAGAATCCGGAAATCCGAGTACTATAAATGCATGGCATGCACGTATGCAAAAAAATGTATCCAGGATTCAAAACAGATTACTCTCATTTTACTGGGTATACAGTTAAATTCAAGTGTGATATAGCTGAACTTGATAAGCTTTTAGATAACGGAACCAAAGCTCAAATTATGTCTTTCATTCATAAATTTTTCGATCCATCATATCAATTCTATGATGATAAAAAGGTTAGTCTTAAAATAAGACATATTGTAATGGATCGATCAGACAGATTTGTAGGTGATGAGATGTATATTCAAGGTAATCTTTCCCGTGAATGGAATAATCCAAATCTAAATGCAACCGATATGGTTGAGGTAAAGCAGAACTTGAAAAGCTTATAAGTGTAATAACACGTGTTGTCGGAGAACTTCGAGGATACAATTCTTTTTTACTATATGCATATGATCATTTCTCAGATAGTTTTCTTGAAGAAGAATCAGGAACAGAAAGTGTGTAATAATGAAGAATAAGATGCTGCAATCTTTTTTGATAATTAAATATTGAAAGGAGAGATTAAATATGAAAAACTTAAACGAATCATTACTTGAATCAATTGGAATGATCGAGGAACAATCTCTCGAATCAGAGATTCAAGTAATGTTACAGATAGGAACTCAGTATGCTAAGGTTGGTCTTCTCATGGAATATGCTGAGGAAGATGTTGTTGATTCATATGACATCATCCAAGAATCAACATTATTCATGGAAGCCAAGAAAGATAAGAAGAACGATAAAGAAGACACTCCAAAGGAATCAGTATGGTCTAAGATTAAGACTAAGGTTAAGAATGTTCTTACAATGATTGGTAATCTTCTTAAGAAAGCATGGGAATGGATCTGTAAGAAAACAGAGAAAATACGTTCAAAGATTTCATCATTATTCTCAAAGAAGAAGAATAGTGAGTCATCCAAAATAGATGAAATCACTGAACAATTGAATGAAAATTCTAAAGAGCTTGATAAACTCATCAAAGATACTCATGAAGTGAATGTGAAAGCGGATGAAGAAATCAAGAAAGCTGAAGAAAACATTGCTAAATTTGAGAAAACAGTTAACGAGATTAAAGAGAAAAACGAAGCACAAATCTCAGCAGAAAAAGTTGAAGAAATTCTGAATAATAATGAAAAAACTCTTAAAGAGATAGACAAGATGATGGAAGAACACGATAAGCTCCCTCCTGAAATTCAAAAAGCTTTAGAGAAAGATCACGAGGATTATAAAAAGCAAGTCGAAGACGCCAAAGCTAGAATCAAGGAAATAGTAGAAGGTGGTGGCTCCAAAGTTTTAACTCATTTAGAGAATACATTGGAAAGTCTTTTAAATAATCTTTCTAAGATGAAATCAACTAATACTACAGATAGTGAGAGCTCTATTCTTCAGAGTTGGGGTAAGACTGCTGAAAGATTATATAATCAAAAATTTGCGAATGATAAGAATCTTAAAATAGCATTGGATGAGTTTACTAAACAGATCGTCAAAGGTGGATTCAGTTATGATAAATTGTTTGAAACTCATTTTGATAGTAGTGGTAAAGAATCTGGTAAGCATGTGGATTCATATGAGCCGATATTTAAAGATCCAAATTTCTTCAAATTAACATCCGGAATAACCTTCATCAAACAAGTCAAAACGTTAAGAGAAGTCATAAAGAAACATGAACTTTATACTTTTGATAAAATATGGAATACTGATACAAAACCTACCAGCATATACAACGATAGCAAATTGAAATATATTCAAGGACTATTGGATGACTTTTCTATCTACTCAAGCGAAAAAAATGTTGAAGAATTTGAAGAAGCTTCTAAAATACTGGAAACTGAAGTAATGCCTGGAATCGCTCAAGCTACAACTGAAATGATGGCTTTTAGTAATTTCATTCTGGCTGTATATAATGAGATGAGTAAACAAACAGCGTAAACAATATACAACATACATACTGAAGAGGTTTTCGTATTTACTCTGAAAGATAAATGATTGATAATTGATTTAATATTGTTTATTTCATCCCCCGTAATGGGGGATGAATGAACATATTTGTATATTTATATAATTACACAGGATGGGACAATCATTCAAAATTAAACTGAAAGGATTGAAGAGAGAAATGCCAATTCAATTTGATACCTGGGAATTCCCAGAAGGTACATTATTATCCGATGTACGTTATTATGATAAACCAGAGTGTTTAGAAATCATATATCATGACCCAATAACAAACAGACTGGAAGTATCTTATAGAAAACCAATAATTGATATCTGGTTCATTAAAGAAGAATACAGATCAGAATGTATAACTACATTAAAGAATGGGCAAACCATAGAACATCAGATCCCACAGATAGAACTTACAAAGTGTTATCCAAAGCAATGTAAACCATCTCAGGTTGCTAAAGTTATTGCTGAGGAGATTGGTGGTTCATGGTTAGAAAAGTATGAAACTAATAAAGATGTATTAAGTTCATATGATCTTAAGAGGATGATGTGTGAATGTCCATACGTAATGAAAGCAGACTTTGAACCAGATGTATATTTCAGATTAAATTGGTTACATAAACATGGATTAGATCAAGACTTATCCAAAGTATCATATGCATTACTCGATATTGAGATTGATGTACTGGAAAGATCGCATGATATGAAAGATATCAATAATGCTCCAGTACCGATTAATGCAATCACAGTCATTCTTCCAGAACAAAAGATATGTGCTGTACTTATACTTGCACCACGTCCAGAGAACAGGCTCCATCCAAAGTTTCATGGTTTGTTAAAGAACCAGAAAGAAGAATACGAATGGATGATTCAACATCAAGATGAGTTTAAACGACGTATCGTTGAAGATGATGAAGATAATAAGAAACTCATTGGTGATTTTGATATCAGATTACATTTCTTTGAATATGCGGAAGAGATTAATCTTATAAAGACAGCTTTCGATTACATCAATAAGTATCGTCCATGGTTCTGTTTATCATGGAACGCTAAGTTCGACCATCCATACATGATGAATCGAATCAAGTACTTAGGTTATGATCCATATGAGATTATCATACCACCTCAGTTCCAGACCAGACAGCTGTATTATGAACCAGATAAGAGTAAACGTTATGCAATCAAGACATCAACTGACTGGTTCCATACATCTACGTTTACGATATTTGCATGTCAACAAAGATTATATGCACAAATCAGAAAATCCCAAAAGGAACAACGTTCATATTCACTTAACGCGATTGGTTATAAAGTTGCTAAGATCAGAAAGAAAGAAGATGCAAAGGAAGGAGTATTCCGTCAGTTTGCATACTTACATTTCTTACTGTTTATACTATATAATGTACGAGACGTTGTTGTTCAGTTTGCAGTTGAAATAAAGAACAATGACTGTCGTACGTTTGCATCTCGTTCATATACCTTTGCAACCAGATACAATAAGTGTTTTAAAGAAACTCATATTGTACGTAACTGTCGTGAGTATTATTTTGAACAGTCTGGATATGTTCAAGCTTGTAGAATGATTGAAGACTCCGGTTTAGACACAGCATTCAAAGGAGCTTATGTAGCACCACCAGAACACAATGATGTTACTGGATTGATTCTTAATGGTAGACCAATGAACAACATCATCTATGGAGCATTGGATGCTGATGCTAAATCGTATTATCCATCAACTAAGGTGGGTATGAACATGAATGGTTTAACCTTGCTTTATAAGTGTCATATCAATAACCATGAAACATTCTTAAATGGTATATGTATCAATAGATCATTTAATCAAGAATACATCTGGTATGATAATCATAATCCACCACGTCCACATGATGAAGATCTCACAGGACCAATCTTAAACGCGTATAAGAACAAGAATGAGTGTTCAGTCCTGTACAACTGGTTTAACCTACCAAGTGAAACGGAATATTTCACCATGTTAGACGAGTTAGTTGCTATATAAATACGGTGTTGTGGGTACAGAAATGTACCCACAATATCATATCATAGGAGGAAATTTAGAATTGGAAAAAGTTATAGATGAAGAATACAATAATCCGAATATTGTATCAATGAATCTTCCAGAGTTAATGGAAGAATATATGTGTCTCTATGGTGTTAACGTTAACATCCAGAGAACCATCCCAATGTTAGCAGATGGACTTAAGCCAATTGCACGTAGAATACTTTACATCTTCTGGACAAAGTATCGCAATACCAAAGTCAAAGGTTCAGTTGCCATTGGTCAGGTATTGACGTTATCACCGCACGGTGACCAGGGACTTGGTGATGTATTTGCAAAGATGGCTCAGACATTCACTAACAATGTACCGTTACTATCAACAAAGGATCTTGGTAACTC
>JAFYOM010000127.1 GCA_017560165.1 Parabacteroides sp. | reverse complement strand
GTGAAATAGTGAATGTAGGTGATCAGATGCCTGCTTTTACGATTGTAAATGATAATGGAAATCAGACAGCTTCTTCTTCTTTGAAGGGAAAAGTCGTTTTAATTAGTTTCTTTGCGACTTGGTGTCCTCCCTGTCAAAAAGAACTAGCAGAGGTACAGAGTACACTTTGGCCAAAATATAAAGACAATAAAGATTTTGCATTGTTGGTAATAGGTCGAGAACATACGGATGCTGATTTGCAGAAATATAATGAGAAGAAAGGTTTTACCTTCTCGCTCTATCCGGATAAGAATCGATCAATTTATGGTTCTTTCGCTAAAAATTTGATTCCTCGTTGCTATTTAGTCGATAAATCAGGAAAGATTATCTATGCAACAAAAGGTTTTAAAGAAGAAGATTTTACTGAGTTAATGAAAAAGATTGAAGAAGCTTTGAAGTAACCATTTAAGATTTTTTTGAAGGTCCCACAATTAATAGATTTATTAGTTTGTGGGACCTTTTTTTATTAAATTATTAAAAAACTGTTTTTATTTTTTGTATTTTAATAATATATGATTACTATTGTATGGTCGTAAACTTAGTATAGATAGAATTAATATTAAAATGATAGTATTATGAAAAAAATGAGATTTTTATTCAGTTTATTCTTAATCGCTTTTTTAAGTATACATAGTAATAAAGCGTTTGCTCAAAAAGAATGGGGTATATTTAATTCTTTGTCTCTTGGTGCAGGAATTAGTACTACTGGTATCGATGTAGAATTGGCAACACCTATTACTCCTTATTTTGCATTACGAGGAGGTATTTCTGCTATGCCGAATATCACTATCAGTACAGATGTGGATGTTGAGTATTCTGAAGGAGGATATGATAGAACTGCAACAATTGATATAAAGGGAAGTACGAAACGTTTGTCCGGTGATGTTTTATTGAGTTATTATCCTTTTAAAAAGAATGGATTTTTCTTGACTGCCGGAACTTATTTTGGGGGATCAACATTGGTGAAGATTAATGGACATAGTGACGACTTGCAGGATATTATGAAAGAAGCAGAAAGTGCAGGTGTCGTTATTGGAGATTATACGATTCCGGTAGATAAAAACGGTAATGTTTCTGGAGGTTTGAAGGTTGCCAATGTTCGTCCTTATGTAGGTTTAGGATATGGACGTATTATTCCATCTAAGCGTTTGAATTTTATGTTTGAAATGGGTGTACAGTTCCATAAAACGCCGAAGGTTTATACTGACTATGGGGATTTAGGTATGGCATTGGAAGAAGCTGATGATACTTTTACTGATATTATTGAAAAAGTTACAGTTTATCCAGTATTGAAATTACGTTTAAACGGAAGAATTTTCTAAGTGTATTAGATATAATAAAAAAAGTCCGACAGAATAAATGCTGTCGGACTTTTTTTATACTTTCATTTTTATGATATATAAAATCGGATTATCATCTGTTTCCTTATTGCTTTTTAGATAATAGTATGTTTGTCCATTTAAATCTAAAGGTTGCAGTTTAGAAATTATCCCTGTCATATAGTAATTATCTTCTAATCCGTTTTTTATTTGATAAGCCTTCCTTTGTTGTTGGTCGTAACAAAAAATATAATTTTGTTCTATAGGATCGCAAGAAGAAGTTATCAAAAAACGACTCCCTATTTGTATTGGAAGAATCTTTGAGTAATTATCGGTAATATTTAATTGTTTACTGTTAATTAAGTAAAGCGTATCGTTGAGGATATGGGTTTGTTGGGGATCTGTAGCATAAACATATATATTCCCATTGTATGTTTTTATTTTTGGATTTGGACTATAATTGATATTGATACGTCCTAAATCTGCTACTTCTAGTTTCCGTTTTTCTACCACTCGGAGATTTAAATCAAACTTATAAAGCCATTGCTCCAAAACTGTTTGTTGATTCAGATTTTTATTTACGAGGTCGATAGTAGCCCAGAGGTGATTATCGTGATAAGCTATTTGTCCGAATGTTTGCCAGGAATCTTCTATAGGAAGGAAACGTTTTCCTAATAATTGTCCGTCGTAATCATAATAATGAACCTCTTTATTTGTCCCAATAACAATTAGGCATTTGTGAGTAGGAGCAATCGTATAATCAGTCACTACTATCCCTTGGGGTGTGATTACTCCCAAAAATTTCCCGGAACTATGAAAATGAAAAAGTTGTTGATTGCTCACCAAAAAGATATGTTCTTTGTCTCGTTTGATTAAGTCTATCTGTTTAAGTTTGCAATTGTGATGCGTTTCTAAAGAGATAGCGATAACCTCTTCTGCTATATCGGAGAGTTTTGCACTTGATTGACATGACGGAAGTTGTTGGTTACGAATTAAATTGTAACCTAACCAACCATATAGTATGATAATGGAGCTAAAGAGAAATGTGAAAGCTTTCCTCATGTTTATAATGCTTTAGTATTGTTATTTAAACGCTTTAAACGTATTTTTTATTATTCTGCTTGTGAGAAATCTTGATCTTTTTCAGTTGAACAATGAATCTAATCTTTTGTTTTATATAAAGTTTATATACAACTGTCATTTTGGCAGTATTTGAATTTGGTATTTATTTTGTAGATATATAGGTGAGTTTAATTAATAAAAAGAAAAAGTATAGGAGTTTAACCAAATGAATTTAAGCAATTTTACAATTAAATCTCAGGAGGCTGTTCAGCAAGCTGTACAGCTCGCTTCTCGAAATGGACAACAAGCAATTGAGGCTGTACATCTATTAAAAGGTGTCATTTTGACAGGTGAAAGCGTAATAAACTTTATCTTTCAAAAGTTAGGAGTGAATATTCAGAACCTCAATCGTGTATTGGATGCGCAAATGAATTCTTTACCGAAAGTATCTGGAGGAAATCCTTATTTGTCGAGTGAGACGAATCATATATTACAGAAGGCTATAGATTACTCTTCCAAGATGGGTGATCAATATGTCTCTTTGGAACCTATAATCTTAGCTCTTTTAACGGAAAAGAGTACTGCTTCTCAAATTTTGAAGGATGCTGGTGTAACAGAAAAAGAATTACGTCAGGCTATAGATGAGTTAAGAAAAGGGAATAAAGTTACCAGTCAATCAGCTGAAGAAACGTATGACGCATTAGGCAAATATGCGATAAATTTGAATGAACGTGCGCGAAGTGGTAAATTGGATCCAGTGATTGGTCGTGATGATGAGATTCGCCGAGTTCTTCAGATTTTAAGTCGTCGTACAAAAAATAATCCAATCTTGATAGGTGAACCAGGGGTGGGTAAGACTGCTATAGCTGAAGGTTTGGCTCATCGAATTGTACGTGGAGATGTACCGGAAAACTTAAAATCCAAACAGATATTTTCGTTGGATATGGGGGCTTTGGTTGCCGGAGCGAAATACAAAGGTGAATTTGAGGAACGATTGAAGGCTGTCGTGAATGAAGTGATTCAATCAGATGGTGAAATCGTTCTATTCATTGATGAAATTCATACTTTGGTTGGTGCGGGAAAAGGAGAAGGTGCGATGGATGCAGCTAATATTTTGAAACCGGCTTTAGCACGTGGTGAATTACGTTCAATTGGTGCTACGACTTTGGATGAATATCAAAAATATTTTGAGAAAGATAAGGCACTTGAACGTCGATTCCAGATTGTGTTAGTGGAAGAACCTGATGAATTGGATGCGATTTCTATCTTACGTGGATTGAAAGAAAAGTATGAAAATCATCATAAAGTACGTATTAAAGATGATGCGATTATAGCTGCAGTTCAATTATCGTCTCGTTATATTTCAGATCGTTTCTTACCTGATAAAGCGATAGACCTAATGGATGAGGCAGCAGCTCGTTTACGTATTCAAATTGATTCGGTTCCAGAATCATTGGATGAAGTTTCACGTCGTATTAAACAATTGGAGATCGAACGTGAGGCAATCAAACGTGAAAATGATGCGGATAAGTTAGCACAATTAAACAAAGAGATTGCCAATTTGAAAGAAGAGGAGACCAAACAGAAGGCACAATGGCAGAGCGAAAAAGAGGAGATTAATAAAATTCAGCAGAATAAGATTGATATTGAGAACTTGAAGTTTGAAGCTGAAAAGGCTGAACGTGAAGGCGACTACGGTAGAGTTGCTGAGATTCGTTATGGAAAGATCAAACAGAAGGAGGCTGAAATTCAAGAGGTCGAAGAGAAACTGAAAACGATGCAGGGTGGAGCTGCAATGATTAAAGAAGAGGTTGATAGTGAAGATATAGCTGATGTAGTCTCTCGTTGGACTGGAATTCCAGTGAATAAGATGATGCAAAGTGAGAGAGAAAAGTTACTTCGTTTAGAAGATGAATTGCATACTCGGGTAATAGGGCAGGATGAAGCGATTCAAGCAATTTCGGATGCAGTACGCCGGAGCCGTACAGGTTTGCAAGACCCAAAACGACCGATTGGCTCTTTCATCTTTTTAGGTACAACTGGGGTTGGAAAAACAGAGTTAGCTAAAGCGTTGGCTGAATATCTGTTTGATGATGAAAACATGATGACTCGTATTGATATGAGTGAATATCAGGAAAAGTTCAGTGCTACTCGTTTGATCGGAGCTCCTCCGGGATATGTTGGTTATGATGAAGGTGGTCAATTGACAGAAGCTATTCGTCGTAAACCCTATTCGGTTGTATTGTTTGATGAGATTGAAAAGGCGCATCCGGATGTCTTTAATATTCTTTTGCAAGTATTGGATGATGGACGTTTGACGGATAACAAAGGTCGTGTTGTTAATTTTAAGAATACGATTATCATCATGACAAGTAATATGGGATCATCTTTGATTCGTGAGAACTTTGAGAAGATAACGCCAGTGAATCACGATAAGGTAATTGATGATACGAAGATCCAAGTATTGGAATTGTTGAAGAAAACGATTCGACCGGAGTTTTTGAATCGTATAGATGATATAATCATGTTTACTCCATTGAATGAAGAGGAGATACGACAGATTGTCTCTTTGCAGTTGAATAGTGTGAAGAAGATGTTGGCTCAGAATGGTGTTGCATTGAACTTTACGGATATCGCTTTAGATTTTATAACTGAAAAAGGGTATGATCCACAATTTGGTGCTCGTCCGGTAAAACGTGTCATTCAACGTTATGTGTTGAATGAATTATCAAAAGCTCTTTTATCAGGAAAGATAGATAAGAACCATGTGATAACAATTGATAGTAATGGTCGTGAACTGATTTTTAAAAATTAATATTTTTGTGGAAACAAAAAAGGCTGTATTAAATTTAATACAGCCTTTTTTATTTAAGAAATCTTACTTAGTAATGGTGTAAG
>JAFYOM010000126.1 GCA_017560165.1 Parabacteroides sp. | reverse complement strand
TATTACAGCGGTTATCCTTTGATTTTCTCTGTAGATGACGCAGGTAATGTATCAATGGGTGCTCAAGAATCTGGTTATGTACATTCTACTTACGGTATGATTTGGGTAGCCATGGCTGATTTCAAAGTTGAAGGACAAAACTATATGTTTGCTTTAAACTGGCACGTTCCTGGATTAGGATCATTTGGTACTTATGTAGCTACATTCGAAATGCAATAATCGTAAAACCACTACAAATAAAAAAACTCACTCCAAAAGGAGTGAGTTTTTTTATGCTTATCAAAGAGGTTTTCAAATCTGTTTGATCAACTCAAATATTTTATCTACACAAGATGGTAATTCATGCGGATAGTGAGTAACATAAATAAGGGTTTTACCAGGACGGGCACAATATTGTTCAATAATAGAGGCAGCTTTTCTCTTATTACTCGCATCTAATCCATGTAACGGTTCGTCTAAAATAATCAGATCAGGGTCTTTAACAAAAGCACGTGCCAACAATGCCAATCGTTGTTCACCGGATGAAAGAGTTAAAAACGAACGTTCTTTCAATGCCTCAATCCCCAATAGACGCATCCAAGTCAATGCAATCTCTTGCTGTTCTTCTGTACACTTCTGATAAAGTCCGATAGAATCAAAGAATCCGGAACCAACAATGCGCAACGTTGATACATTTTCCATATAGTAAAGATGCATTTCAGGCGAAACATATCCGATTCGTTTTTTGATATCCCAAATACTCTCTCCAGATCCTCTTTTACGATCAAAAAGATAAAGAGTATTGGCATACGATTGCGGGTTATCCGCATAAATAAGGCTTAACAGAGTCGATTTTCCAGATCCATTAGGACCGAATAAAGCCCATTTCTCTCCATTCTTCACCTCCCAATCTAGCTCTTTTAAGATAACTCGATTGCCATATCGGATAGAAACCTTTTCCATTCGGAATGTAACAATATGTGAAGCCTGTTCTTTCAGAGATGAGGGTAATACAACCGATTCCAAATCCGGGAATAAATCGGTAATCAAATCAGTCTGTTTGAAAAACTCCTCTCGACTATATACCGGTAGACATCTACGATTCTTAACCGGTAGAACATGTGTAATCATCTCTGGTATTTCATCCGGATTAGAAAGTAACAACACCACCTGTACCCCTTTCAACCGGGTAATATGTTGCAACATTTCCATCAATAGCTTACGAGATGCAACATCCAACCCAATAAAAGGATTATCTAAAATCAATACACGAGGTCGCTTCAATAGTGTCCTTACTATTAAAAACTTACGTAGTTCACCACTGGATAGATAAATAATTTTCTTAGGTAAAAATTCTTCGATACCAAACAGAGATAACACCTCTAGAAAATCCTTTTCTTCGGTATGTTCTTCCAATATTTCGGCAACAGTAGGCATCTCGTCAGTTTCTGTCGCATGCCACCGTTGTTGATAATAGCTATTCCGACAATCGGCCAATGAATAAATATCTTTAAAAGCAATACTTCTTACCCAACCAAGTGAGTTTCCTTCACATCTATAACACACCTCTCCTTGCTTGAAAGCAAACTTACGTTGTATCACATCGGCTATCAACGTCTTCCCGGCTCCATTCGGTCCGACTATCGCCCATTGTTGTCCCTCTTCAATGGTCCAATTTAGCGGTTCTTTAAAGCGTAATTCAGGCAGACGAGTGACAACCTCCCTCAATTGTATGATCTTTTTACTTTCCATCAGTAAACACGAGTACCTTTACCTTGGTGTATTTCTGAAGCTTGTGTGATAATTACCTGTTTGACACCGGTATCAATGGCTTGAAATGCATTTTCCAATTTTGGAATCATACCTCCTTGAATCACTCCCTCTTCCACCAACTGTTTAAAGGTCGAACGGTCTATTTCAGGAATCACACTCTCATCGTCATTCTCATCACGCAATACCCCTTTCTTTTCAAAACAGAACATCAAAGTCACATCAAAATGTTTCGACAAAGCTTTGGCAGCCTCTCCGGCAATCGTATCAGCATTGGTATTAAGCATATGTCCCTGCTTATCATGTGTCAAAGGAGCCAAAACGGGAACTACTCCTTGATGGATCAAAGAGGCCAATAAATCCGCATTTACCTCTTTAACATCTCCAACAAACCCATAATCGACCTCAGCTACCGGACGTTTATCCGAACGCATTAGGTTCATATCAGCACCTGTCAACCCTAACGCATTCACTCCTAAAGCTTGCAGACCTGCTACGATATTCTTATTTACCAAACCACCATACACCATCGTTACTACTCGCAAGGTCTCCGTATCTGTAATACGACGGCCATTTACCATTTTGCTTTCAATACCTAATTGGGCAGCGATTTTCGTAGCAGAACGTCCTCCACCATGAACCAAAACCTTATATCCTTCTATCTGTGAAAAATCATTCAAAAGACTACGAAGCGTCTCTTCTTCTTCTACAATTTTACCTCCAACCTTTATAAGTGTTAATTTTTCCATGCTTTTATTTTTCTTGATTTTTTATAATGCGAACAAAGATACTTTCCAAAACATTTTTATCCAAATGTAGCATATTTTAAAGTTTAAAAATCATTTCTATTTGGAGATAGACAAAAGAGAGGTTATCTTTGTTTGCAAAAGATCTTTACAAGACTATATTTAACGACTAAATTGTTACATATGAAAAGTTTAAATAGTTCTGCCGTTCGTTCAATATTTGCGATCATTTTAGGATTGATTCTGGTGTTATGGCCGGAAGTAGCAGTCACTTATTTGGTTATTTCCATCGGTGTATGTTTCACCCTTCCCGGTATCTTCTCTCTGCTTGGTTACTTTGCTCGCAAACGTATGGAGAGAGAACCGGATCCCATGTTTCCCATTGATGGTGCAGGGAGCATTCTTTTTGGCGCATGCCTAATCTTGATGCCTCATTTTTTTGTCAACTTTCTAATGTATATTTTAGGATTCGTATTGTTAATTGCCGGAGCACAACAGATTTATTCGTTAATCATTGCACGCAAATGGAGTATTGTTCCTTTAGGATTTTATATCATTCCTGTATTAATCTTAATTACGGGTATCATGATATTGGTCTATCCATTTGGAGCTGCAACCCATACCTTCGCCATCTTCGGAGTAGCAACCTTGGTATATGGTTGTTCCGAACTAATTAACTGGTACAAATTCAGACAAAAATAGTTCTCTAATATTATCTATTGGATTTACGGTATTCCATTGGAGAGACTCCCATGTGTTTTTTGAAGAACTTTCCAAAAGTGGACTGATCAGAAAAATGCAAGACATCAGCGACCTGTTGAACCGTGGCTTGAGGAGCTTTTAATAAAATCTTCGCTTCCATTATTAATGCATCATCAATCCATTTATTAGCAGATTTGCCTGTTAAAGATTTCAATACTAAAGATAGATATTGAGGGGTAATAAAAAGTTTCTCGGCATAAAACGTCACAACATGTTGCTCCTTACAATGTTTATACAATAACTCTAAAAATTGTTCAAACAACTCCTCTTTACGTGAAAGGGTCGTACGTACCATGTTCTCTCTCTTTGCATACATAGCATTCCCTAACTCCAATAAAAATCCCATAAACACATTCTGAACCAATTCCTTATGAAAGAAATGTGAAGTTTCCCGAATCTTTTCCCGGATGATTTGTATACAAGCGTCTAACTTCTTTGTCTCTTCAAGCGTTAATTCGGTATAAGGATTTTTACGTACTTCCATATAGTTCGTGATTGTACCCGCCCGATTCGAACTGTTCGCCCTGCAATCTTCCAAAAATTCTTTTGAGGCAATCAATAAACGCCCTTTAAAATCCTTACTGATCGTACAAAACTGGATGGCATGCATAGGCATAATCATGACAAAACTATTGGGTTTGATTACATAAGAAACATAATCCAAATTAATTTCAAATGAGCCTTCCAATGTCAAAACCATCAACAATACATTGAGTCGCATCGGTTGATATCGTTCCGGAGAATTAGCATGTTCAGCAGCCAAACTTCCATCCACATCCACAATCGAAAATATATCCTGATAACTATCACGAGAGGTAATACTTTCATTTAATCTCTCTAATTCTATAATAGGAAGCTCCTTCATATCTCTCCTTATTTATAATAAACCAATCATCTAACACAAAAGTATATTTTTTTTCT
>JAFYOM010000125.1 GCA_017560165.1 Parabacteroides sp. | reverse complement strand
GTCTTCTGAGCCTCTTCTTTAACAAGAATACGTCCACTGAAAACACCTACCGAATGATCATTTAAAACATTCTTGAATAATTCATTGCTGATACAATGAGGAACAGCATGCGTGATATGACTATAAGTATCAACCTGCTGTTCTTTATCTAAAATAGACATTCCACACAATGTCGTTTCCGCATTTTCACCATTCAATTCTATGTAATAGTTATTGCGAGTAAGTCCATTGTTTAAAGTAATACCATTTACCAAGACATTACTATTAGCCTCTTGTTTAACATGGACAGAAGCAAAACGTGTCGTAGATACACTACTTTCCTCCAAATCATAATAATCAAAAAAGGCTCCTTCTTCTGCAAAAACTTCCACAACCTGTGTCGCCAAGAATTTAACATCGTCCATGCTATGATCACACACCAACAATTTTGCTTTTGAATAAGCCTCCATAATGACCAATATTCGACGATTAGCCATCGTGTCAACATCACTACGAAATACATTCACTAATTGGATAGGACGTTCGACCACTACATTCTTAGGTACATACAATACAAACCCATCCTGTGCCAACATTGTATTCAAAGCAACAATAGCATCATTCTCAGTAGATGCAGCTTTAGCATAATAACGTTTTGCTACCTCTGGATACAAATCCATGAATGTACGCATTCCGCCGGCATATACACCTTCCGGTAAATGAGCTTTCGGTAACATCTTATCATAGAAAGTATCATTCACTACAAAATAAAGTGAAGTACTTAAATTAGGGACATCACAACGAAAGACATCATAAGGATTTACCGGTATATCTAATCGATTAATGTTCACCCCATAATCAGGAGTAAAAGCCTGTACGACATCTGTGTATTTATAATCTTCACCTTTTACAGAGGGAAATCCCAATCGTTCAAAATCAGCTAAAGCTTGGGTCCGATATGCATTCTGGACCTCCGAAGCATGACGACGAATGAGATCTTCATAATGTGTAAAAAGATCAATATATTGCTGTTCAGCTTTCATCTTATTCATCTCCCATCTCTTTCTTGATCCAGTCGTAACCTTTTTCTTCAAGTTCAAGAGCAAGTTCAGGACCGGCAGTTTTTACAATGCGTCCTTTATATAGAACATGGACAATATCAGGTTTTATATAATCTAACAATCGTTGATAGTGCGTAATCACAATTGCAGCATTTTCCGGAGTTTTCAATTTATTAACCCCATTGGCTACCACACGTAATGCATCAATATCCAAACCACTATCAGTCTCATCCAAAATAGCCAACTTTGGTTCTAACATTGCCATTTGGAAGATTTCATTCCGTTTCTTTTCACCTCCGGAAAAACCTTCATTTACGCTACGACTTGCCAACTTATTGTCCAACTCAACAATCGCACGTTTCTCACGCATCATCTTTAAGAAATCTGTAGCAGATACAGGTTCTAAACCTTTATACTTACGGTGTTCATTTACAGCTGCACGCATAAAATTAACCATACTTACGCCAGGTATCTCTACAGGATATTGAAAACTTAGGAAAAGGCCTTCCCGACTACGATCTTCCGGTTCTAAAGCCAACAAATCTTTTCCGTTAAAAAGAACCTCACCTTCTGTTACTTCAAAAGCGGGATTACCTACCAACACACTGCTCAAGGTACTTTTTCCAGAACCATTTGGTCCCATAATAGCGTGTACCTCACCCGCCTTAACAGAAAGGTTAATACCTTTCAATATCTCTTTACCATTAATATTGGCATGTAAATTCTTAATCTCTAACATAATTTTCAGATTTTATAATTATCCGACACTTCCTTCCAGAGAGATTGTTAATAATTTCTGAGCCTCTACCGCAAACTCCATCGGAAGTTTATTCATCACCTCTCGCGCATATCCATTGACAATCAAACCAACTGCCTCCTCTACGGAGATACCTCGCTGACGACAATAAAACAATTGTTCTTCACTAATCTTACTAGTCGTAGCTTCATGTTCTATTACAGCTGTCTCATTCTGAATATCAGTATAAGGGAAAGTATGAGCACCACAAGTAGAACTCAACAATAAACTATCACACTGACTATGGTTACGTGCTCCTTCTGCACGAGGTGACACCTTCACCAAGCCACGATAACTGTTCTGGCTATGACCGGCAGAAATACCTTTTGATACAATCGTGCTTCGTGTATTCTTTCCTAAATGAATCATCTTGGTTCCGGTATCCGCCTGTTGATAATTATTCGTAACAGCAACAGAATAAAATTCTCCAACAGAGTTGTCTCCAGCTAAAATACAACTTGGATATTTCCAAGTAATCGCAGAGCCAGTCTCCACCTGCGTCCATGAGATTTTACTACCTTCACCTTTACACAAACCACGCTTAGTTACAAAGTTATAGATACCCCCTTTACCTTCTTTATCTCCGGGATACCAGTTCTGAACAGTAGAATATTTCACTTCTGCATGTTCATTAGCTATGATCTCAACAATTGCAGCATGTAATTGATTTTCATCTCGCATTGGGGCTGTACATCCCTCCAAATAACTTACATAAGCATCATCATCTGCTACAATCAATGTTCGTTCAAACTGTCCGGTATTTGCCGCATTAATACGGAAATATGTACTTAATTCCATCGGACAACGAACCCCTTTCGGTATATAAACAAATGAGCCATCAGAGAAGACTGCAGAATTCAACGCTGCAAAGAAATTATCACGATAACTCACAACACTACCTAAATATTTTTGAACCAAATCCGGATGATGTTGAACAGCCTCACTGAAAGAACAAAAAATAATCCCTTTTTCAGCCAACGTCTCTTTAAAAGTTGTTTTTACCGACACACTATCCATTACCGCATCCACAGCCATTCCACTCAACTGAGCACGTTCATGCAAAGGAATTCCCAACTTGTCAAACGTTTTCATCAACTCAGGATCTATTTCATCTAAACTCTTAGGACCCTCTTTCTTCTTAGGGGCTGCATAATAAATAATATCCTGATAATCTATGGTAGGG
>JAFYOM010000124.1 GCA_017560165.1 Parabacteroides sp. | reverse complement strand
CAATTCAATCCCTAACAAGTGCCATCTGGAAAGATACAGGTAGTGAAAGAGAACAAATTTTGATCGAAAGAGAAATTCAAAGCAGCCACGATGGAAAAAATTTCCAAACCATCATGGTCTTACCTAAAATATTGGAATATCACCGACACAGTATTTTAAGAACGATGAATATTCCAACCACTACTGCTAAATATTTCCGTGTCCGTATCAAAAGTGCAGCCAAAGAAAAAGACGAGAACTGCCATATCTGCGTCCCTACACTGATTTTATCACCAGTCAATCAAGTCGAATTATCAGCTGAAAAAAGTGGTTATGCCTTTAACCGTTTCTTGGATCAATACGAAACACCGGAAAGCAAAGATGTTTCAAAATCAGATGAGATCATCGACTTGACAGCTAATGTTAAAGAGGGAGTCCTTACTTGGAACGTACCTGCCGGAAACTGGAGAATCTTCCGTTTTGGTTACGGCCTAACAGGTAGCAGAAATGGTCCAGCATCACCGGAAGCTACCGGATTAGAAGTCGATAAGATGAATCCGGATGCTATCCGCCGATACTACAAAAATTATTTGGATTCGTACGTTGAAACATGCCAAGGAATGATAGGTGAAAAAGGAATTACCTATATCTTAAATGATAGCTTTGAAGGAGGTGCCCAAACTTGGACAAATGATATGGTCAATGAATTTCAAAGACGTAGAGGTTACAATCTTTTACCTTGGTTACCTGCGTTGACCGGTATGATTATAAACAGCACAGAAGAAACTGAACGTTTCCTTTTTGACTGGCGGAGAACAATCGGAGAAATGATTACAGAATATCACTATGATCTTGTTTCTGATATTTTAAAGGATTACAATCTTAAACGTTATACCGAAAGCCACGAATATCTTCGTGCCAATTTAACAGATGGTATGGATTGTAAACGATATGCTGATATACCGATGTCCTCTTTTTGGATGCATCAAAAACAAAAGCAGTGTTATCTTCCTAAAGAAGAAGCAGACATACGTGAATCTGCATCTATCGCCCATATATATGGACAAAACATTGTTGCTGCCGAATCGTTCTCTACAGATGGAGTTACAGAAGGTGCTTTGCATTATTGTCCAAGCAATCTAAAATCAACGGCAGATGCAGCTATGGCCTTCGGACTAAACCGATTTGTCATTCATACCTCCCCTCACCAACCGGCAGATGATAAATTCCCCGGACTCAGCTTAGGTAAATATGGACAATGGTTTACCCGTCATGAAACTTGGGCAGAACAAGCACACGCTTGGACCGACTATCTGTCACGTAGTTGTTACCTTTTACAACAAGGTCGATTCGTTGCCGATATCGCTTACTACTATGGAGAAGACAACAATTTAACATGTCTATATTTCAACGAACTTCCGATTCATATCAAAGGTTACAACTATGATTTTGTCAATTCTTCCATTCTTATGAATGTCCTAAAAGTTGAAAATGGCATGTTGACAACCCAAACTGGCATGAAATATAAGGTATTATACTTGGATAAAAATGTCAAACGCATGTCTATGGAGGTTCTTAAAAGAATCGAGGAATTAGCGAATGCCGGAGTTCTGATTTGTGGAGCGAAACCGGAACAATTGGCCAATCTACATGCAGACGAAGCAGAGTTCAAACAGATAGTCGACAATATTTGGAACAGTGGAAGAAAGAATGTTTCAACTCAGATTCCTGTAGAGGAGATCTTAAAGCATGAAGGGCTTACCCCAGACTTGACGTTTGCTCAAACTCCTACAGCAGAAATCCGATATGTTCACCGTACATTACCGGAAGGAGAAATCTATTGGATTACAAACTTAAGTAATACCTCCCAAACTGTAGATGCCTCTTTCCGTGTTACAGGGAAAAAACCACAAATCTGGCGAGCAGATACAGGTGAAAAGGCCCATTCAAGTTATCAGATCTCTAATCATAGAACTTCCGTACAATTAGATTTAGAACCTCATGATGCAGTATTCGTTCTATTTATGGAAGAGACTAACTTACTAAGCGAACAACTTCCTAAGTCTGTAGAGACATCGATTGCGACCATTACAACACCTTGGGATATTACCTTCCAAGAAGGTCGAGGAGCGCCTAAGAATATGACATTAAACCAATTGGTTTCTTATACTGAATCAGAAAACGATGGTATCAAATATTTCTCAGGAACAGCAACCTACCAGAATACTTTTTCAATTCACAAAAAGTATTTAAAAGAGAAGAAACAATCAAGAATATGGCTTGACTTAGGAGATGTAAAAGACTTAGCAGAAGTAAAAGTAAATGGGCAAAATGTAGGTATTATATGGAAGTATCCTTATAAAATAGATATTACGGCATTTATCAAATCCGGTAAAAACTCGTTAGAAGTGAAAGTGGTTAATGTCTGGAGAAATCGTCTCATTGGGGACACTCAACCTCATATAAAGGAGAAAGTCACCTTTACCCATTTCCCTTATTTTAAAGCGACAGATTCTCTACTTCCTGCTGGTCTTTTAGGACCAGTGGAAATCATCCAAGAAAGTCCTCTAGTTCCTTAAAAAACATTTAAATCAAAAGTATTAGACTGACTCTATCTATCGTAAATTTTACTTACTTATTCATATTCAATGAATCTTCCATTATTCATTAAATATATAAGAGTATGATTTACGGTTATGTTAGAGTCAGTACAGACAAACAGAGTACTGAAAATCAAAGATTCGAGATTGCGAACTATGCAAAAGAAATTGGTTTACACATTGAGCAATGGGTAGATGAAACAATTAGTGGAACAATCCAAGTAACTAATCGCCTGTTAGGTCGCCTGCTCAAACAAATTGGTCGAGGAGACACACTGATTATCTCCGAATTATCAAGGTTAGGACGAAACTTAATGGAAATCATGAGTATTTTGTATCAATGTATGGAACAAGAAATCGTTGTTCTTACAGTTAAAGAGCGTTATGAATTAGGGAACAACATTAACAGTAAAATCCTTGCATTCGCCTTTAGCTTAAGTGCAGAAATTGAACGAAACTTGATATCACAACGAACACGTGAAGCACTCGCACGGAAAAAAGAGGAAGGGACTCCATTAGGTCGTCCCAAAGGTCGAAGAAACAATCAATTAAAATTGGTCAAAAATGAGGAAGAGATCAGACAGATGATCAATGAAAACTACTCAATGAATGAGATCGCCAAAAAGATGGGAGTTAGTCGTCAAACTCTTCGAGACTTTTTAAAAGAGGTATTTCCCAATTGGAGAAAACTTAGATATTTCAGAAATCCTATTGAAGAATAACACATAAAAAGAACCGGTATTGTTCTGTAATCCTACAATACCGGTTCTTACATTATACAGCTATGTTCTATCCTTCGCGGACCAAACAAAATGAACCAAATTATTAATCTAAAAATCTAACTACCATATAAAAACACACTACACCCATATAACTAGACTAAATCCCAATTTGTTCATATCACTTCCTCTTTCTAAATAAAGAAGAGAGTTTCTCATTGTTTTATTACTGAATTGACTTTATATTTGTGCGACATTTTACATATAACAATATCTATAGGATTATAAAAACAGAAAAATATGCACAACTGGTTTGAATGCAAAGTCTCTTTTGAGAAGATAATGGAGAATGGAGTTCAGAAAAAAGTAACAGAACCCTATTTGGTTGACGCGCTATCTTTCACAGAAGCCGAAGCCCGTATCATTGAAGAAATGCGTCCTTTTATCACCGGTGACTTCACCGTAACAGATATCAAACGAGCTCGTCTATCGGAATTATTCTTCAACGAAAATGGAGACCGTTTCTATAAAATCAAAGTTTACTTTATCACTTTAGATGAAAAAAGCGGAGCTGAAAAGAAAACTGCAGCACAAATGTTGGCACAAGCATCCAACCTAAAAGAAGCGATTGCAGTTTTAGAAGATGGCATGAAAGGTACATTGGCTGATTATACTATTGCTTCAGTGACTGAAACAGCATTAATGGATGTTTTTCCTTTTGATGCAAATAGAATCCCAGAAGAAAAAAAGTCTGAAGAAGAACTAATTGCCGAACAGAAAAAGTAAGCTGAAACAAAAAAGGCATGAGTATTACAGAAAACATAACCAAATTTAGAGCATTGCTACCACCACAAGTTCAATTGGTAGCAGTCTCTAAATTTCATCCTGCAGAAGATTTATTAGAAGCATATAATGCCGGCCAGCGTATATTCGGAGAAAGTCGAGCACAAGAACTAACCGCTAAACAAAAAGTATTACCGAATGATATTGAATGGCACTTCATTGGCTCTCTACAAAGTAACAAAGCCAAAGACATAGCTCCTTTTATCCATACTATTCACAGTATTGATTCACCTAAACTACTGCAAGAGGTAAACAAGCAAGCAGGCAAACATAACCGTATCATTCGTGTACTTTTAGAGCTTCATGTAGCACAAGAAGAGAGTAAACATGGATTTACCCCCGAAGAATGCCGAGAGTTTTTACAAAATTTCAATAAAGACGCTTTTCCTTATATCCGTATATGCGGATTGATGGGGATGGCCAGTAATACAGATGATACTTCTCTCATTCAACAGGAATTCCAAACCCTTCACTCGCTTTTCTCCTCCTTCAAAGAAAGTTTTTTTGCTGATGAAGATTACTTTTGCGAACTCTCAATGGGGATGAGTGATGATTACCCACTCGCAATTCAAGAAGGTAGTACACTGATTCGTATCGGTACTAGTATCTTTGGTGAAAGAAAATATTAAGAAATTAACTTACATCAGAAACATACAAATCCATCATTTACTAACGAGACCGCAACAAAATGTTGCGGTTTTTTGTTTTCTATAAAAGATACGAATAAGAGATTTTATCTATCACACCATCATTTTTTTCTATGACCATTTTATACATTTGTTTAAAACGGATTTCTTATATTCGTCAAAAAGAAGGAAATCCATTTAAATCTGACTTAATATGATAAATATACAGACCAATTATGCAGGGTTAACGCTTCGCAACCCGATTATCATCAGTAGTTCCGGTTTAACAAACAACGCAGAACAAAACAAAAAGTTAGAAGATGCAGGAGCAGGTGCAATTGTTTTAAAATCATTGTTTGAAGAACAAATTAAATTACAGAGCAATGTTCTCCAACAAAATTCCGACTATCCGGAAGCAATTGATTATATTTATAACTATGTAAAAGCAAACCAAATAAATTCTTATTTGGAATTGATTCAAAAGACAAAGGAGCTGTGTACAATTCCGATTATTGCAAGTATCAACTGTTACAAATCGGATGCATGGATTGATTTCGCCAATCAAATTGCAGCGGCAGGAGCTGATGCTTTAGAACTAAATGTTTTCTTTTTGGAAACAGATTTAACATATGACTATCAACAAACACAAGATTTTTATATCAAACTTATTCGAAAAGTAAAAGAGACCGTTTCGATCCCCGTCATGGTAAAGATTAGTAAAATGGCAGGAAATATCCCGGCTCTTGTACAGACATTGACTATCAACGGAGCAGATGGAGTCGTATTGTTTAATCGTTTTTACCAACCGGATATCGATATCCATTCTTTAAAAGTAACTGCCAGCAATGTTTTCAGCCAGCCTGCTGATATAAGCGATACACTACGCTGGACAGCTATTGTTTCTGGTAAAGTACAAGGAGCAAGCATCGCCTCCTCTACCGGTATCCATGAATGGGAAGATGTGATTAAATGTCTATTGGCTGGAGCTGATGCCGTACAGCTTTGTAGCACTATATACAAACATGGTCATGAAATCATTTCTCAAATTTTGACTTGTCTCGAAGAATGGATGTCTCAGAAGAAATATCAATCGATTGATGAGTTTAAAGGAAAGTTAAGTTATACACATGTTGCAGACCCAAGTCTTTATGAACGTGCTCAATTCATGAAATATTATTCTAATCGGAAATAAGGACTCATAAATAGAAAAGAAAAAAGGCTGTACAGAATAATCTGAACAGCCTCTTTTCTTATATAAGTGTTCTTTTACTTAATCATATCAAAGCCTGTATAAGGAACCAAAGCCTTCGGTATACGAATACCTTCCGGAGTCTGATTATTTTCCAATAAAGCAGCTACTATACGAGGCAATGCCAATGCACTACCATTCAATGTATGACAAAGTTGTGTCTTCTTATTTTCATCGCGATAACGACATTTCAAACGATTCGCTTG
>JAFYOM010000123.1 GCA_017560165.1 Parabacteroides sp. | reverse complement strand
TGTTTTATTATTTATCTATGATTGTAGAAGTATTTATTGTCTTTTTACGACTAATTAATGCCGCTACAGGGATAGATAAGATGATTCCGTAAAATATGTTATTAAAAATACCTTGAATGGTCATATGGATAGGTGTGAAGTTGGTTTGATTAATTGAGTTAATCACTTCACTGTCCATGTTGGCTTCTTTCAATGCTGTTACTGCTTGATTTATCATGTTATTCAAGAAATCAGGCGGTGCAATGTATTGGTAAAAAACATAATGTTCGACTGAAACGATAAGCGCCGCAAAAAAATATAACATTAAACCAAATCGCCACGCATGTGAGAAGCTGATGAAGCCTCCAATGGTTTGTCGATAATGTTTTGTCATTTGATAGGCAATAACCGGGACGGCGAAACATAAAATTTGATAGATGAAAACCAATGATGGAGTGGAATATCCAAAAACAAAGAATAAATATTTGATTACCCAAAAGATTCCCATGCCTAAACCATATGACATGGCAGACTTTATTAGTAAATCTTTTTTTTCTTCCATAAAAATTCGTCTTGTATTAGAATGAGCAAAAGTACTTCTTTTGCAAAAAATATACAATAGGTATATGAGATTAAAAAGGAACTGATGTAAACAAAAAAGACAATTGACAATTGATAACTATCATAAATAAAAGTTTCAATTGTCAATTGTCATTCTTTTGAGCCTCTTGTCGGATTCGAACCAACGACCCCGAGATTACAAATCACGTGCTCTGGCCAACTGAGCTAAAGAGGCAGATGGGTAAGCTGGCTACATCGCGCCGCTACGACCAAGTACCCTTGCTACGGTCAAGTCCTGGGGGATTCCGAGGGAGCTTGCCGTGTAGGACTTACCCGACTGCAAAGGTAGATATTATTTTTTATAATGCAAGCTTTTTTGTGTAATTAATTGTGATAAATTGCTTAATATATTGATTTGTATCTGTTTGTGTGTATGTTAAAAAATGTATATGTGTGATTTTTGACTTTTTTAGCTTGTATTTTACTTGATGATATTTGATAAAAAGAGGAGGATTATACAATAGCTCTTAAAAGAGTTTGGAAATAAACTTATATCTTTGCGCCACAAATTCAAAATTTAAAAACACATGGGTGGTTTTTTTGGAACTATATCTAAGTCGTCTTGTGTAACAGATCTATTTTATGGGACTGACTATAATTCTCATTTAGGAACTCGTCGTGGTGGTATGGCCACATATAATGCAGAGTCGGGCTTTACTCGTTCTATTCACAATTTGGAAAATTCCTACTTCCGTACAAAATTTGAATCTTCTCTTTCTAAATTTGTAGGAAATGCTGGTATCGGTATTATCAGTGATATGGATGCACAACCGATAGTGTTTAATTCTCACTTAGGTAAATTTGCGATTGTTACAGTTGCTAAAATTAATAATATAGATGAGTTAGAGCGTGATTTATTAGATGCGAATATGCATTTTTCAGAGTTAAGCTCTGGTAAAACAAATCAGACAGAATTAATAGCTTTGTTGATAACACAAGGAAAAGATTTTGTTGAAGGTATTGAAAATGTTTTCAATAAAATCAAAGGATCTTGTTCTATGCTTTTGTTGACAGAAGACGGTATCATCGTTGCACGTGACAAATGGGGACGTACTCCGATTGTTATAGGTAAAAAGGATGGTGCTTATGCAGCGACAAGTGAATCTAGTAGTTTGCCGAATTTAGATTATGAGATTGATCGTTATGTCGGTCCGGGAGAAATACTTCGAATGCGTGCAGATAGCATTGAACAAATGCGTAAGCCTAATGAACAAATGCAGATTTGTTCGTTCTTATGGGTTTATTATGGTTTCCCTGTGTCTTGTTATGAAGGTCGTAATGTAGAAGATGTTCGTTTCCAAAGTGGATATAAAATGGGGAAGACTGATGAAAGTGATGTGGATTGTGTATGTGGTATCCCGGATTCTGGAGTAGGTATGGCTTTGGGTTATGCAGAAGGAAAAGGAGTTCCATATCATCGAACAGTTGCGAAATATACACCGACTTGGCCACGTAGTTTTACTCCGGCTAATCAAGAAATGCGTAGTTTAGTTGCTAAAATGAAATTGATACCTAATCGTGCAATGATGGAAGGTAAACGTGTTTTGTTTTGTGATGATTCGATTGTGCGAGGAACTCAGTTACGTGATACCGCTAAGATTTTATATGATTATGGAGCTAAAGAGGTACACATGCGTATCGCTTGTCCACCGTTGATTTATAGTTGTCCGTTTATTGGGTTTACTTCTTCAAAATCTCCAATGGAGTTGATTACTCGTCAGATTATTCAAGAGCTGGAAGGGGATGGAGATAAGAATTTAGATAAGTATGCAAAGACTGATTCTCCAGAATATAAAAAGATGGTACAGATGATTGCTGATCGTTTCGGTTTGAGTTCGTTGAAGTATAATACTCTTGAAATATTGATTGAAGCTATCGGATTACCGAAGTGTAAAGTTTGTACACACTGTTTTGATGGTAGCAGTAGTTTTTAAATAAAGATTATTATTATGAATATAAAGCAAGAATCTTGATCAGAGGTTCTTGCTTTTTTTATTTCAGCCAAGTTTTTTTTGCTACATGATGAGCATTTAAAATTACCTCCGATGTAATTGAAAATAGCTCCGATGTAATTAAAAATACATCGGAGGTAATTGGAGATTACTTTAATAGGTTTTAAAATTAGTCTTTATTGAATATGTATTTTTCTGATTTCAATCTTGATTCTTTGTGATTTATTGCAGATTGATTATATTTAGGGCTTGTAATATTAATATAAGCGTATGACTGTAATAGATAGATTTTTAAAGTATGTGACGTTTGATACTCAATCAAGCGAAACAAGCGGTATCACTCCGAGCACACCAGGCCAACGTGTGTTTGCTGAAGCTTTGGTTAAAGAGTTAGAAGAAATCGGATTGGAAGAAATTTCGTTGGATGATAAAAGCTATTTGATGGCGACTTTACCGGCTAATACGGCGAAAGCTATTCCAACGATTGGTTTTATCGCCCATTTAGATACCAGTCCGGATATGTCAGGAAAGGATGTACAACCTCGTATTGTGGCTTATCAGGGCGGTGATATTGTATTGTGTGAAGAAGATAATATTGTACTTTCTCCGCAGATGTTCCCTGAATTAAATGATTATGTGGGACAAGATATTATTGTAACAAATGGTAAGACTTTGTTGGGTGCAGATGATAAAGGAGGAGTAGCAGCTATCATGGCTGCTATGAAGTATTTGAAAGATCATCCTGAAATTGAACATGGAAAGATTCGTGTAAGTTTTACTCCTGATGAGGAGATTGGTGCAGGAGCTGATTACTTCGATGTCGAAAAATTTGGATGTGATTGGGCTTATACCATTGATGGTGGACAGATTGGAGAGTTGGAGTATGAAAACTTCAATGCCGCAGCTGCAAAAATTACTTTCAAAGGATTAAATGTACATCCGGGATATGCTAAAGATAAGATGATTAATGCCTCTTTGTTGGCTTTAGAATTGGCTTCTTGGTTGCCTGCTACACAGCGTCCTGAACATACCACTGATTATGAAGGATTTTTCCATTTGACAGGTATGAGTGGAACAGTGGAAGAGGCTTCGTTGTCATATATCATTCGTGATCATGATCGTACCGCTTTTGAAGAAAAGAAGGTTTTGTTACAAGAATTGGTGAACCGAATGAACGAAAAACATCCGGGTTGTGTTTCATTAGAAGTACGTGACCAATATTATAACATGCGTGAAGTGGTGGAACCAAAGCAATATATCATCGATTTGGCTTTTGAAGCGATGAAGGCTTGCGGAGTTACTCCATTGGTAAAACCGATTCGTGGTGGAACAGATGGTGCCCGCTTATCTTTCATGGGATTGCCTTGCCCAAATATCTTTGCCGGAGGTTTGAATTTCCATGGTCGCTACGAGTTCTTACCGGTACAATCTTTGGAAAAGAGTATGGAAACCGTAATTAATATTGCAGTTTTATTAGCACAGAAATCATAAACAATAAATCATAAATCATGAAAACAACTCCCTTTACAGACGTGCATATTGCATTGGGTGCGAAGATGCATGAATTTGCCGGTTTTAATATGCCTATTGAATATTCCGGTATTATTGATGAACACATGACGGTTGTCAATGGCGTAGGTGTATTCGATGTTTCTCATATGGGTGAATTTTGGGTAAAAGGTCCGAATGCTTTGGCTTTTATCCAAGGTATTACTTCGAATGATGCTTCTAATTTGCCACTTGGTAAAGCTCAATATACCTGTTTCCCGAATGAGGAGGGTGGTATTGTTGACGACTTGTTGGTTTATCATTATGAACCAGAAAAATATTTGTTGGTAGTTAATGCCGGTAATATTGATAAAGACTGGGAATGGTGCGTGAACCATAATAGTGTGGGGGCAGAGTTAGAAAACTCTTCGGCACGTACTGGCCAATTGGCTATTCAAGGACCGAAAGCAACTGAAGTATTACAACGTTTGACTCCGGTTGATTTGTCGACTATCCCTTATTATGCTTTTACTACTGGTGAATTTGCAGGTTGTAAAGAGGTGATTATCTCTAATACAGGTTATACCGGAGCCGGTGGTTTTGAACTTTATTTCCATTTGGAAGATGCTATGACTATTTGGAATGCTATTTTTGAAGCAGGTAAACCGGAGGGAATTAAGCCTATTGGTTTAGGTGCTCGTGATACATTGCGTTTAGAAATGGGCTTCTGTTTATATGGTAATGATTTAGATGATACAACTTCTCCGATTGAAGCTGGTTTGGGGTGGATTACTAAGTTCGTAGAAGGTAAAAACTTTACCAACCGTGAAGCCTTGGAGCGTCAGAAGAAAGAGGGTGTCGCTCGTAAGTTATGTGCATTTGAATTGATTGATAAAGGAATTCCTCGCCATGGTTATGAGATCGCAGATGCAGAAGGTAATATCATAGGTGTGGTTACCTCAGGAACTATGTCACCGGTATTGAAGAAAGGTATTGGTATGGGATATGTAAAGACTGAATTTGCAAAAGTAGGTTCAGAATTTTTTATAAAAGTTCGTAATCGTAATTTAAAAGCACAGGTAGTCAAAGCTCCTTTCCGTAAATAAAAGAAGTTTGATTGAGGATAATTAAGAAGCCCTGTCCGTTAATGAAGTGAACCCCAAAAGTTAGACTAAAAACTTTTGGGGTTTATTTTATGCGAAAGAAACACGAT
>JAFYOM010000122.1 GCA_017560165.1 Parabacteroides sp. | reverse complement strand
TTTTTTGTTGTTGAGCAAGATACCAGTATAATTAAAAAAAAGAATAGACTATATATTATCGATTTCATTTCTTCTTCTGTTCTTCTTCGTTTTCTGTAACAGGTTTTACCTTATTTTTTTTAAAGATAAAAAGTTCACGTAAGCGAAGCATCTTTTTTCGTAAAACAATACCTACTCCGGTTTCAATAATTTCACCTTCCAATAAACTTTCATAATTTTTATTATGAAAAAGTTTTATGTAGCGAGTTCCACTATTATCTAAACGATATTCAATGGAAACGTTATCAATGAACTGTTGGGATTGTCCGGCATTAACGTTCTTACCGGCAGAAACACGTCCTCCTAAAATGATACTGATTCTGTCATTATAGAATCGCTTTGCAAAGCGGAAAGAAAAGTCTGTTCGTTGTCCTCCAGCTCCTGTTCCATTTTGGTCGTATTGTTCCATACCCAAGCTGATATCTACAGATTTCAAAGCACTTCCTGCAATATTATTGATTTCACTTTGTAAGAAGCTGTTTAAAGCGGCCCCCATATTTAGGTTTGATTTCTTATTACTGCTTCCTGCTTCATTTATGTTTAAATACATACCAGTCACTAACATGGTGACGGCAATTTGTGACCGTTGCTCTTCTCCCATTCTATTGAGCTCTTGTTGCATATTTTGATCTTCGGGAGCTGATAGGATAAACTGTAAATCTAAATTTTTCAAACGTTGTGTGATTGCAACACCTACATTAAATGTTACTTGTCGTGAGCTTCCGTCGTCTTGAGAGACAGAAGCTCTAATACGTTCTGTCGCAGTTATATTTAATGTCGGATTCATGACATCTCCACTCCATTGTACATAACTATCCTCTTGAATATTGAACTCTTTTAAAGGGATAATAGGCATCGCATATTTAACCATTCCTCCGGAAAGCATATAACGTCCATTTAGAACCATATCTCCTAGTTTCGTATATTGGAAAGATAGATCTCCTCCTCCTTCTAACTCAATACGGCTGGATTGATCCGGAGTGATGTCTGCATTAATCCGAACAGATTGATCAATGCGGATAGTCATTAGCATATCCAATCCTCCAATTGGGAGTGGAGCTGTAGGAGTGCGATGTCGCGTTTGTAATGTGTCAGAGAAGTCTGTAAAAGTAACAAGTCCGGTTAATCGGTCTTGGACAGTTAAAGAGGATTCTTGCATAACATATGTAATGTCTGTCCCTCCTAATAGCTGTAGATCTCCTCTCATGGAAAGAGATTCAAGTGGCCCCTTTACTGTAGAGTTTAGGTTTACAAGGAGTTTTCCATAAACCATACTCTCTTTATTTCGTTTGACATTCAAAAGTTCCATCTCTTGAGCTGTTAATTTTAAATCAGCAATCATTCGAGAAGGATTATGAATATCAATCGTACCATCTATCACAAATGGATTTTTGCCAGATGTATGTATTTGGTAATTATTGAAATCTATAAAATTATCTTGAATTTTAATGGGCTGTTGATCTAGATAGATAGTGGTTCCAGCAGCTGTGACATATACTGAAGAACTATCCAGTTGGATAAAACCATTGATGTCCGGTGAGGTTGGGGTACCGATCAGTGAAAGCTCTCCGCGTAATATCCCGTTGAGTTTTGCCATATCATCGGGAATAAAAGGGGTAAGCATATCTAATGGTAAATCAGTTATGTTTAAGTTCCCTTCTAAAGAATCATTTCTGTCAGTATTGTAATAAGCATTGATTGCAGTTATTTCGTTTTGATCCCGAAAGAGATGTATGTCCACTTGATGCTCTTTTTTGTTTATAGGTAAATAAACAGTATTCAACATCAATTCTCCAACTCGTTTATCCTCATAAAACAGGCTGTCGATATGGGAATCTGCTACTACCATAAAGCTACTATCCGAAGGGACATATCGTATGTCCGCACTAAACATTCCTTTTAGTAAAGGCATATTAGGAATACTTTGGGAGATAAGATCCAAATCGAACTGACTTAATTCTAATAGTAACTCTTTTTGATCCTGTTCTTCATCTAAAGAATGGATCCAAAGAGAAGCATTACTTTCTCCTGTTAAATGGATATTTCCGGCAATCTCTTTTAAGTTGCGATATAAAATGTAATTGTCGGCATTTAGTTTAAACGGTCTAAATGCTAAAATCGGATTTTCAGGGAAAAGGTGTAAACGTAATCCCTCTTTTTCTTTGTCAAGACGTGCTCCTAATAAAAAGCCTATATCTCCTTTCTCATTGTAAAAGCGAATTTCCGTATCCATTGATTTATTACCAATCTTTCCTTGTATGTTTGCAGAGAATGGTCGCTGTTTCCGATATGGAGTTTTTAAAACTTGTGCTTCATAGATTAATCCTATAGAATCTTGATGAATATTTAAATTGATTGTATCAATTCGAGTGGTATCTTGCATGAGATTTAATAAACTCGCATTGAAAGAAAGACCTTGTTCCGGAGAGGTATTCGCAGTTATATTAAATTGATCGAATGTTAAGTTATATAATTGTAAAATGTTATAGACCGGGTTCTCTTTTTGAGCACTGATCTTTAGATCAAGGACCGGAAGAATTGGACGGATTGCTGATAGATTGATTGTAGAGTCTTGGATGAATTGTTGTGTTAAGAGATTGTTAGCTTGTGAAAATTTATTTATGAGAGAACCTATATCACTATTCCCTTTTAATGTAAGATCGAAATCGCCTGTTTGAAAAGATATACAAGTTGTATCTTTTTTACTATTGGCATTTAAGGTTAAAGATTTAGGATAATATGTTTTATTGGGGGTGATAAGTTTCCATTGATTAAGAGAAACATTTAATAAATGACTTTTAATCATGTCAGTTTCAGCCTTTGCCAAAAGCTGAAAAGAGGTTCTTAACGAATCATTCATCAGATGCATACCGTAGAGATCAAAATTCTCTACATTCGCTTTTAATGTTGCATTAATTTTTTCTTTAAGAAGTATTGCATTTAATGATAGATCCATCTTTGCCAAAGGATAATGGCTAATCAAAGTTGTATTTAACAAATGATTATTCAAAGAACCATTTAATTGAACATTGGAGACAGAATAATTTCCATATTGGATATTGGAGATTTCTCCTTTTATATTTGCAAATGTTGTAGATAGAAATGGGTTCAATCCTTTCCCTTTCATTTGGATTAAAGCTGTTAAGGAATAGAGAGAGTCTTGGGGCAAGAAGTTTGTAGGATGAAGACTGTCGATAGATAAACTTACTTCATAGTTCTCTTTTTGAGGTTGATAGTATGCTTTCAGTTTAACAACTCCTTGTTTTTCTGTTAATGTAAAATCCGTATGATAAGTTTGATTTTGCAAATAGACCTCTCCGTTTAGATTCATCAAAGGTATATGGTAACGAGTTCGTTCTTTTGAAGGAAGTAAACCTAAAATAAAATCTAAATTTTGGGTTTGAGCTTTTAGTCGCAATTTTCCAGAACGATGAATGCTATCAGTAATCGCTTTCATCTCTCCTGATATGTGGATGTTAAAAGCTTGAGAAAGTTCTCCTTTGAGTTCTTTTAAAGATAATTTGGATAGATTTCCCTCTATTTCTGTTGTGATGTTTAAGGGACTGTTAGGGAATGTTTGTTTAAAATCTTTAGGTAATGTTCCTGCTAATGCAAATAAATCCTCTTTCCCAATGGATGCAAAAAGAGTAGACTGAATATTTCCTTGAGGAGTTGTGCTTATTGTGTTCCAAGGAATGTTTGCCTGTAAGTTGATATGGGAATAGGGGGTTTGAAGTTTTAAATAAGGAATTTGAAAGACTGTATCATTACTTATAATTTCCCCGACTAATGAGTTTATAGCTAGTCCGGAACGTTCTTTTGCTGAAAAGGTTTTGAATATTGTTTGCATCTCTTTCCCATTGTACAATATTGAATCCAATCGGATTTGTATGTCTGAAAGTATAATATGGGATGGATCAAATCCAGGAGAAGGAAGCGTATTATTTTCATCATAGTTCATGGAAGAATTGGAGATGAAAAATTGATCTACCTTATAAAAGGTGTTTTTTAAATCTATGATGCCATTTTCTATACCTGCCTGTTGAATATAGGTACTGAGACGTAAAGAATCGTTAGGCATTTGTAAGGCAAAGGCTATATGTTCTAACTGGATTTGATTTAGATTCAATTTCCAATTAGTAGAGGTTGAGGTAGTATCTTCTTTCGTAGAATCACGTAGAATGAAAGTTATGGCTGTATCTGATAAATCAATCTTATTTAATTGAGCCGTTTCTTTGTTTAGATTGATATGATCTGCTTGAGTGTGAAACTTCCCTAAAGTTCCCTTAATTGCCATCCCATCAATGAAATCTTTTGTGTCTATTTTTACTCCTTGAAAAGATAACTCTTTTACTGTTAGTTCTCCTTTGAGTAAGGGTAGGAAAGGAACGTTAACTCGAAAGTTCTCTACAGAAAGAAGAGTGTCTAATGAATGAATGACCTTCACTTTCTGAACATTGAGATTAAGCGGAAATGATAAGCGAATTTTTCCGATACCAATATGCATATTGGTTGCTTCACTGATCTGTTGGGAGGCAAACTGCACTACGCAATTTTGGATGGGAGGGATATAAAGAAGAATAGAAATTAACAAAATCAATACGAAAGGTATTAAGCATGCAAGTCCTATCCATTTTGTTCGATTTCTCATTTGCAATTATCTCTTCGTTATGAAATAACGGTTCAATCTTTTGTTTTGTTTGATAATCAATAAACAAAAATAGAGAATAATATGTAAAGAAAGAAATGTATTAAACAATGATCACAAAAAAATGATAGTTGTTCTATTCAACGATGAAAATTCGTAATTGGTCGCTTTTTTCTCATCTTTTGTCTAATCCTTTTTTCCTAGAAGAAAGGATGCCTTATTTTTATCCTAATTAAAATAGTAAGTAGTATGAGAAAAACTTTTATTTATGTGGCTTTAACCACTTTATTTTCCACAATTGGTTTTGCACATTCTTTTGATAAGTATTTGGGAGAGAATCTGAATAGTAATGTACAACAACATTCAAAAGACTTTCGTAGAGGAGGACCAGCAGGTGGTTCCATGTTGACACAAGATTTAATCGAAAAGTTATCATTGACACAAGAACAAATCTCTAAATGGAAGGAGGATGAAAAGGCCTTTCAATTAAAAATGGAGAAGATGCGTCCTGATGGTACACAAAAACTTAGTAGAAAAGAGATGAGAGCAAAGATGGACTCTTTAATGGAGGAGCGTGAAAAGTCTATTCGAGCAAATTTAACAGAAGAACAATACAAATTATATCAAGAA
>JAFYOM010000121.1 GCA_017560165.1 Parabacteroides sp. | reverse complement strand
ACACCTACATTCGGTTCAATGGTACAGAACGGAAAGTTTGCCGATTGTGCTTTTGCATTCGACAAGCAATTGAAAAGAGTAGACTTTCCTACATTAGGAAGTCCTACGATGCCACATTGTAAAGCCATAATCTATATTTTCTTTTAAAGCTGCAAAGATAATGATTTTTTAAGTGAATATGGTGTTTGGATATTGAGAGAGTTTAATTTAAATGATATGAGAAGAAAGATTTTAAAGAAAAATATCTATTTTTGGAAAGTATCATCAGAGATAAAGTAGATTTCTTATGAAGAAAAACGTAGCACTAGCTCTTTCCAGTGGAGGGCCGAGGGGATTTGCCTATATTGGAGCAATCGAAGAGTTGATCGAAAGAGGGTATAACATCACCTCTATAGCAGGAACCTCGATTGGATCACTTGTGGGAGGTGTTTATGCCGCAGGGAAGTTGACCGAGTTTAAGGATTGGCTGTATGCTTTGGATACTTGGAAAGTGTTTACTTTGATGGATCTTTCAATTGCCAAGAATCATTTTGTCAAAGGAGAGAAGATCATTCAAGCTATCATGGAAATAGTTCCGGATATTGATATTGAGGAGTTAAATATTCCTTATCGGGCAGTGGCAACAGACCTATATACGGGTGAAGAGGTCGTTTTTGATAGTGGAAAACTTTTTACAGCTATCAGAGCCTCTATTTCCATCCCCTCTTTGTTTCGCCCAGTGAAACATGATTTGACTACATTAATTGATGGAGGAATTGCCAATTGTTTACCTCTGAATCGAGTGGTTCGGAAAGAGGATGACCTATTGGTTGCTTTTGATGTGAATGATGTAGATGTAAAAGAGATACGTGGAATCTTAACCCAGGAAAATAAAGCACAACGTATTGATGAGACATATTTACAAACTAAACGTGAAGAGATGCATGAATTGATTGAACATATATCCGGAGAGAGTGGAGTCAGTCTTATCAAACGTTTGAAATTTGTTGGAAGTCGTAGTATGGCTTTGTTGAAAGATATTATTACTTATAAACGTCTTTATGACGAAGACGAGGCATTGGATTATGGTGATAACTACTATGATTTATTAGATAGAACATTTAGTTTGATGAACCATCGAAATACAGAGTTGTCTATACAGTTATATAAACCAGATGTTATAGTTAAAATGCCTTTTGATGCGTATGGGGAAATTGCCGATTATGCGAAAGCACGAGAAATCGCAGAAGTAGGTCGTTCGTTGATGCGAAAAGCACTTGACCGTTATGAAAACTCTTTATAAATATAAATAGTATGAAAAAACAGATTCAAGTAAAGTCTTTATTTGTAGTATGGGCTATTTGTTTAGTGACAGGATTGAGTTCTTGTTTGCAATATGATAAAGCAAAACTATTAAATTGGAAATATAGAGACCGAGAAGCTTGTGGTAATAGTGAATGGTCTGTCCAGAAGGGTGAAACATGGAAGGCAGAGGGTACTTATCGAAATTTCATTTTGAAAGGAGAAGCTTTTACCACTCCAAAAGCGGAAGCAGCTTTGCTATTTCATTCGGATGGAAAATCGGGGTATGAGGTACTATTTAGGAATGGAGAAATAGATGGTTCACGTAAGACCGGAACTCTTTCAGCTGTCCGTAATCTCTATCGATCTTTAGCGGTAGACAACCAGTGGTTCGATTTTGAAGTAGCGGTTCGCGAGAAAAATATTGCTATTAAAATTAATGGAGTAGATGTTGTTTGTTATACAGAACCGGATGCTCCTTACAGAATAGAAGCCTATGCCAAACGTCTGTTAGGAGAGGGGGCTTTGCTTTTAAAAGGAAATGAAGGAGAGGTAAAGTTTAGAAATCTTTGTATAACTCGTTTACATGATGGAGTATATAATGAAGTTGATACGATGCCGGTTATTGATGAACAGAAAGATGCTATTATACGTTTGCAACAGGAAAATTTTCCGGTAATAGATTATCATGTCCATTTGAAAGGAGGTCTGACTAAGGAGAAGGCTCACGCGATGTCCATGAATTACGGTATCAATTACGGGGTAGCCCCGAATGCCGGTGAAGGGGGGGTTGGCAGAATGTTGGCAGATGATAAAGAGGTTTATGCATACTATGATGAAGTTCAGCCTTTACCTTTTTTATGTGGCGTACAGGGTGAGGGACGTAAGTGGACTGCCACCTTTTCTCAAGAGGCTTTAGGTGTGTTCGATTATCTATTTACTGATGCCATGACAATCATTGACCATAAAGGAAGAAACTCCCGGATTTATCGGGCAGAGGAGGTGCATTATGACGGAGTGGACAAGCAACGTTATATGGATCGGATTGTTGATCAGACAGTCAAAATTCTGACTAACGAGCCTGCTGATATTTTTGCGAATCCGACCTATATTCCGGAAGATATGCAGGCCGATTATGATACCTATTGGACGGATGAACGGATTAACCGTGTCTTGGATGTGATGCAGAAGCATCAGATTGCATTGGAGATAAATCCACGTTATAAAATCCCAAGCATGAAGATCATCCAAATGGCAAAACATCGGGGATTGAAATTTACCTTTGGGACAAATAATGTCGATGCCGATTTCGGTAAATTGGAATATTGTATGGAGGCTATCCGCCAATGTGGAATTACTGCACATGATATTTGGTTTCCTTCCATGAGTATTAGGCGGACGAGACCGGTCGTGATCTATAATTCTTTTAAATAAAGAATAAAAAAGGAAAGGCGCAAGGAATAAAACTTTGCGCCTTTTTTGTGTTTTTATGGCAATGAAGATTAATTATTGGATGCTTATTCTCTCAATCAATTACCAAAAGTTTCATTTTAATAACCAATAAACATCATTTTTTGTTTAAAAAACAATATGCTATTTTATTTTCGTAGATATTAATTATCTTTGTTTCAATTAAATCTGTTAAAATAGTAGTTTATGAAAACATTTTTGTTTTTTATTTTGTTCTTATGTTTATGCGCCTGTGGAGAAAAAGATTCACAGAGTATGCAGTTAAAGAAAAACGAGAAGAAAATTTCTTTGGAATTAGATGAAACTGTGAAAACTTGTTCAAGGGCTCTTTATTTATATACTGATAAAGATGGGAAAGAGTACATCACTTTCCAAAATGATTTCAAGAATGAAATTTGTTTCTATGATTTCAAAACCCAAACATTGATGTTCAAATTCAAACAGGCTGTTGAGGGAAACAACGGAGTAGGGGGTGTTTTAGGATATTATATTCAAGATTTGGATCATATTTATTTGACTTCAGGGATTACTCAAAATATGTATTTAGTGGATACAGCCGGAATGGTGAAAGAAAAGTTCCAATACAAAAAAACGATGGATGATATTCCTTTATCAAGATCTTACTCTGCAACTTTTCGTTACCATCCTTTTGAAATAATCGGTAATAAGATGTATGGAATATCGGGGTGTGATCGTAAAGTTGCATTCGACCCGATCAGTTTTACTATTGATTTGGAAACAAAAGAGATTAGACACCTTCCGTTTGAGTATCTCACGCCTAAAACTGAAATCAATCCGGCTAAAAAGTCTGGTTCGGAAAATAGTTTCAGCCGGGAATTTGATGGATCTCGTTTTATCTATTCTTTTTCTT
>JAFYOM010000120.1 GCA_017560165.1 Parabacteroides sp. | reverse complement strand
GTTGCGTAAAAGCGATTCAATTAAAGGCTTTGTTCGAACTTGCCCACCGTATCAGCAATAAAAAAGCTAAAGATAAGTTGTGTATTGATAACCCGGAATCACTTGTACAAATCTATATGGAAGAAATGAGATATTTGTCTCAGGAAGTAATGAAGGCTGTTTATTTCAATGCTAAAATGGAACTTTTAGGTGATCGAAATTTAGCATGTGGGACAATGAATCAAACGTTAATCAGTCCCAGAGAAGTTTTTATGTCTGCATGGGAACTTGGGGCATATTCTTTTATTCTTCTGCATAATCATCCAAGTGGAAATCCACAACCTAGTATGAGTGATGTGCTTTTAACAGACCGAATGCGGCAGGCATCAAAACTCATGGATATCCCAATGATGGATCATGTAATTTTAGGAAACGGAACGTACTATTCATTTAAAGAGCATAAAAATGATCTGACAAATAAACTAACAGATAAATAGAACAGGGAGGTCAACAATGTTTTTGCAAAAGGGATTAGGAATTGATTTAGGAACTGCTAATACATTAGTGTTTTTAAAAGGAGAAGGTATTATTGCTAACGAACCGTCGGTAGTTGCGTTTAATACAGATACTAAAGAAGTAGTTGCGGTGGGCGATGAGGCTAAAAGAATGATTGGACGTACACCTGGTAATATTATAGCTGTAAGACCTATGAAAGATGGCGTGATTGCTGATTATACTACCACAAAAGCAATGTTGCAGTATTTTATTCGTAAAGTTGTTAAACACAAATTTGGACGTAAACCGAATTTAATTATTTGTATTCCCTATGGTATTACCGATGTGGAGCGACGTGCAATTATTGATGTATCCTTGCAAGCCGGTTCCAGCGAAAAAGGCACTTATCTAATTGAAGAGCCTATGGCTGCTGCTATTGGTGCTGGTATGCCGGTAGAAAATGCTATGGGAAGTATGGTTGTAGATATTGGTGGTGGAACCACAGAAGTTGCCGTTATCTCTCTTGGAGGAATTGTAACAAGTAAGTCATTGCGTGTGGCAGGTGATGCAATGGACGATGCCATTGTATCGTATGTGAAACGTACTTATAATTTAATGATCGGTGAGCGTACTGCTGAACAAATGAAAATGACGATCGGTACTGCGTACGTGGATGCTAATACTCAGGAAGAGAGGATGACAATCAAGGGACGGGATGTTATGACTGGACTTCCCCGAACTGTTGAAATTAATAATTTTCAAGTCGCGGAAGCGATTTATGAGCCTGTGATGGCCATGATTGATGCTATCAAAGTAACTTTAGAGAAAACTCCTCCTGAGCTTTCAGCTGACATCATGGATAACGGAATTATGCTTACCGGTGGAGGAGCTTTGTTAAAAGGGCTCGATATTATGATTGAAAAAAGTACGGGTATGCTTGTTAATATTGCTGACAATCCGTTAGATTGTGTAGCTAACGGAACTGGAACTGTTTTAGATGATTTAGATCGCTTGAAAAATGTTCTGGTACCGGCTCGATTGATGCATTAAAAACTTTATAGGTGGAGTATGCAGGAAACAAAACAAAACCAGAAGAAAAGATTGCCGGACAAATGGAAATTATATCTTGGGATAAGTTTTTGTATTGTTTTATTTATCGCTTCGTTGCTTTTAGGTCAACGTTTTGAGCGTGTCCGTTCTGTACTAAATGGTGTCACACAGCCGATACAACAAGGTTATCAAAAAATAGAAGAATGGGTTGAGGGGATTTCTTCCGACTTTCACTCCAAGGAAGAACTAGAAAGAGAAAATATCCTGCTCAAGGAAGAGCTTAATCGTCTTCAAAAAGAAAATCTTGAATTGCAAAGTGACGCAAGACGTGTTCAAGAGTTGGAAGAACTCTATGAATTGGACACATATTATAAGGATTACCCGAAAACAGGAGCTCAGATAGTTGGTCTTTCTCCCAATAATTGGTATGAGACATTTATAATTGATAAAGGAAAATCGGATGGTATTGCTGAATATATGCCTGTATTATCTGATCATGGTTTGGCCGGGCATATTGGTGAGATATATGATAACTATGCCCAGGTTATTTCAGTAGTAAATGAAAACAGCTATATTTATGGTCAAATTAATCGTAAAAATGGTGATTTGGTTGCTGTACAAGGAGCACGAGGATATTATTCATCTGAAATCGGTGTAATAGAAGATGACGTATGTATGATACAATTTATAACAGATGCAATTGATATTACAGTGGGAGATGAGATTGTTACGTCCTCATTAGGTGATATTTATCCTCCTGGGCTGCGTATTGGAACAGTCACTGAGATTATACCGATAGCGACCGGATACGAAAGTATTGCTTTTGTTAAACCCGCAGTTGATTTGGATCAGATGGATACTGTTCTCATTATTACAGAGATATGGAAACAAGATATGCAAGAAGATATTCAAACAAATACTGTTGAGGACTCAAAATCATGAGTACGCTTTTTATTTGCTTTATTGGAATGCTTGCAGTATTATTGGAGGCTACCTGGTTACACCAGGTAGCCATCTTTGAAACCATTCCTAATCTATCTATTATTCTCGTGGTACATTGGAGTATTCTGCAAGGGTGTGTGCGGGGACGAAGATTGGGGCTTTGGATCGGTTTATTAGAGGACTTTTTGTTCCATAAAATAGTAGGATTCTATAGTTTGTTTTATTATTTATTAGGACATTTATGCGGCTTAATGAAACGAGATTTTTCAAAAGGT
>JAFYOM010000119.1 GCA_017560165.1 Parabacteroides sp. | reverse complement strand
GTTTCTTTGCGTTCGATGAAACCCAAAATCTACAATATATCTGTCCGGTAGAGAAAGGTTGTGTTTCACCGGAAATCCATACTTTGCAATTGAATGAAGAGGGATTAATGCCGATTGATATTCATTCTTTCGACTGTGACACCTATATTTTTGAAAACAAACAGCTCAAGAAAATCACCTTGTTGGATAAAGCCAAAGCCCCCTATCTTAGTTTGGCGTTCGACACTCCGTTGGTAGCCATTTGGTCGCCAACCAAAGAGCATCCGGATTGTCCATTTATCTGTATCGAACCTTGGTTTGGTCGTTGTGATGCGATTGGTTATGAAGGGGAATTCAAAGAAAAAGATTGGATGGAAACCTTAGCTCCGGGAGAGGTATTTGAAACAACCTACAAAATCATCATCGAAGGTTAATGCCTGATAGATATGATTTATTGGCGTATGAGTTATTTTATGAATTATTTGAATTATCTTTGAAAGTTGAAAAATAGCATATAATGATACAAAATAATTTGATAAACGATTTACGCATCAAATGGACACGCATACAGCAGGCAATGCAGCAGATGAGTGCTGACGGATGCCTGTTGACTGTTGATGTCAATCTTTACTATACAACCGGAAGACTTTTTAATGGATATTTCTATTTACCGGTAGAAGGTGAACCCTGGTTCTTCGTCAAACGGCCTAACGGATTAACCGGAGAACAGGTTGCCTATATTCGTAAGCAGGAACAAATGCCGGAACTTTTTACGACTAATGGTCTTAAAATGCCTGAAAAGCTTTTACTCGAAGCGGACGAGCTGACCTACAACGACTATATCCGTTTACAAAACGTTTTCCAACCCAAAGAGACAGCTAATGCAACTGCTCTTATGCGTAAGCTACGACAGATTAAGACTCCTTACGAAATAGAACAGTTCCGTATCTCAGCGAAACATCATGCCCAAACGTATGCCCAAATTCCGGCATGTTTCCAACCGGGCATGACCGATGTAGAATTTCAAGCTGAAATCGAACGTTGCATGCGCCGAAACGGCTCTTTAGGTATGTTCCGAGCATTCGGAGCCAACATGGATATTTTCATGGGAAGTGTCTTAAGCGGTGAGAATGCAGAGGCTCCCTCTCCTTTCGATTTCGCATTAGGAGGTAACGGATTGGACTATTCCTGTCCATTAGGTGCTGATGGCTCTCTTTTGAAAGAGGGAACCTCCATCATGGTAGATATGGCAGGTAATTATACAGCGTATATGACCGATATGACTCGTGTCTTTTCGGTAGGCAAACTCACAGATTTGGCTTATCGGGCACATCAGACTGCTTTAGATATCCAAAATGAAATTGCAAACATCGCCCGTCCGGGTGTATCTTGTGCGGAACTATACAACCTTGCTTTACAGATCACAGAAAAAGAGGGTTTGAGTAGCTATTTTATGGGAACTAAACAACAGGCCAAATTCGTAGGTCATGGGATTGGAATCCAGATCAATGAATTGCCTGTCTTGACCCCTCGTTCCAAAGAGTTGTTGGAAGCAAACATGGTCTTTGCATTAGAACCCAAATATGTCATACCGGGTGTAGGAGCTGTCGGTATCGAAAACAGCTTCTTGGTAACAGATAACGGATTGGAGAAAATAACCCAGTTCGAAGAAGAGATTATAGAATTATAAAAACATACAATCATGAAAAAGACAGTTTTAATACTTTTATTAGCCTCTTTCTTGATGCCCATACAGGCCAAAGAGTCAAATGAGGTAAAGCCGGTGAAAAATGTCATTGTAATGATTCCTGACGGGACATCCATTTCGACAGTATCTGCCGCTCGTTGGTTACAACGATACATGGATCCGAACAAAAAGAATCTGAACATTGATCCCTATATGTGTGGTACAGTCATCACCCATTGCTCCAATGCACCCATCGGTGACTCTGCTCCTACCACCTCCTGCTACATGACTGGTTATCCAAGTTTGGCAGGTTGGGTTTCTACCTATCCGATAGCTGATCCGGAAGATGATATCTATCCGAACGACCCGAAACGAGCATATCAACCGTTGACAACCGTATTGGAAGCTGCCAGAATTTTAAAAGGAAAAGCTCTTGGTATAGTTGCCACATGCGAATTTCCTCATGCAACACCGGCCGATTGTTCGGCTCATAGCTACAATCGTAGTAAATATGATTGGATTGCTCCTCAAATGGTACATAACGGCTTAGACGTAATGCTTGGCGGGGGTGTTCCTATCCTTTCTGAAGAAAATGAAGCAATCCTAAAATCCAAAGGTTATGGTGTCTTCAGAGACGATTTGCAAGGAATGCGTACCTTTGAAGGTGATAAGATTTGGGCGCTATATGACAAACGCGAAATGGATTATGACATTGATCGTAACCCAAATGAACAACCATCCCTTGAAGAGATGACTCGTTTGGCGCTAAAAAAACTATCCAAAGACCCGGATGGCTTCTTCTTGATGGTAGAAGGTAGTAAAGTGGACTGGGCGGCTCATGCCAATGATCCGGTTGGAACAGTTACTGAATTTTTAGCTTTCGACCGCGCATGTGGAGCTGTTTTGGACTTTGCTCGCGAAAACGGTGAAACAGCTGTTGTGATTCTTCCGGACCATGCAACCGGAGGTATATCTATCGGTCATAAAAAATTGAAAAACTATACTTCAATGGGTGCAAAAGAGTTGTTCCACTCTATCTCTTTATGCAAACGTACGGCATACGAAATGGCTCAGTTAGTCAATAGCAATCCTGCTTCTGAAGTTCAAAACCTATTCCGTACCTACTGGGGCTTTGAATTGTCTAAAGAAGAATTGGATGCTCTATACAACTGTAAAGACTATGAAAAGAGTCCGATACCGAAAGAAGAACGAAAATCCGGAGTTGGTGCCTCTTTATACAGTAGTTCGCTAACCTCATTCATGGCAAAACTAATTACCGAACGTAGCTGCTTCGGTTTTACAACCGGCGGACATACCGGTGAAGAGGTATTCTTAGCGGTTTACCATCCACAAAAAGACATTCCTATGGGAGTAAAAACCAATGTAGAGATCAATGAATACCTTTGTAATCTACTTGGCTTTACGCATGACACTTTGGAAGATTTGACTAAAAACAATTTTGCGCCTCACAGCGAAGTATTTGAAGATTACAATTATGAGATTGTTCCGGCAGCAAATGAAAAGAGTTTCCCGAAATTGGTAGTAAAGAACAAGAAAAGTAAAAATAAACAGCTTATCATCTCCCCTTATACGAATGTTGTTAAGATGGGTAAAAAAGGAGAAGAAGAGATTAAGCTAAATTCTGTGATCGTGTATGTTGATAAAAACAACACCTTCTACCTTCCGGAAGAACTAGAAGAATACATCGAAAACAAATAAAGAAAACACCTACAAAAAAACGGGTAATAGAACAAC
>JAFYOM010000118.1 GCA_017560165.1 Parabacteroides sp. | reverse complement strand
GCAATACTGATGACAATTAATTATATAATGTGTTTTGCAAACGGAGGAGAAAATGAATGCTAAAGCAAAATAATTGGGGAAAAGTTTGTGTGTTCCGGAAAAAAGCCGTACCTTTGCGCCGCAAAAATGCAAAATTATTTATTTATTCACTTATTAACGTATTATGAACCAATACGAAACCGTTTTCATTTTGACTCCCGTTTTGTCTGATGAACAGATGAAGGAAGCGGTAGAAAAGTTCAAGGGCGTTCTCACTAATGCTGGTGCAGAAATCATCAGCGAAGAGAACTGGGGCCTGAAGAAACTTGCCTATCCCATCGACAAGAAGACAACTGGATTCTACGAGCTCATTGAGTTCAATGCAGCTCCCGAGACTATTAAGACTCTTGAGATTGCTTATCGTCGTGACGAGAAAGTGCTCCGCTACCTCACCGTTAAGATGGAGAAGTACGCAGCCGAATATGCAGCTAAGAGAAGAAGTTTGAAATCATCTAAAGAAACAGTAAAGGAGAATTAATCATGGCAGCAACTCAATCAGAAATTAGATATTTGACTCCGCCTTCAGTAGACGTTAAAAAGAAAAAATATTGCCGTTTCAAAAAGAACGGTATTAAATATATCGATTACAAAGATCCTGAATTTTTGAAGAAATTCTTGAACGAACAGGGTAAAATCCTTCCACGTCGTATCACTGGTACTTCTTTGAAGTTCCAACGTAGTGTTGCTCAAGCAGTGAAGAGAGCTCGTCATTTGGCGTTGCTTCCTTTCGTAACCGATTTAATGAAATAATTTTAAAGAGAGGAGACAGAATATGCAAGTTATTTTGAAAGAAGACGTAATCAACTTAGGTTACAAAGACGATATCGTAACAGTAAAAGACGGTTACGGACGTAACTTTCTAATCCCCCAGGGCAAAGCAGTTATCGCATCTGAATCTGCAAAGAAAGTATTGGCTGAAAACTTGAGACAACGTGCTCATAAGTTGGCTAAAATTAAAGAAGATGCTCAAGCATTGGCTGCTAAGTTGGAAGGTGTATCTTTGACTATCGGTGCAAAGACAAGTTCAACTGGTACAATCTTTGGTTCTGTAAACAATATTCAGGTTGCTGAAGCTTTGGCAAAAGCTGGTTTTGAAGTAGAACGTAAGATTATCTATATCAAGGAAGCTGTTAAAGAAGTTGGTAGCTATAAAGCTATTGTAAAACTTCACAAAGAAGTTTCTGTAGAAATTCCTTTTGAAGTAGTTTCTGAATAATTTAGGATTATAGAAATAAAGGGAAAAAGCCCAAATCGAAAGATTTGGGCTTTTTTTTTGTTGTTAATCAATGAAAATGAATATCTTTACAAGAAATCTAAATACGGGTATTGTATGAAAAAGAATTTGCTTTTTATTGCAGTTTTTGTGGTTACAGTTTTATTAATGTCATGTAGTCGTGTGAAAAATGAGGTAGTTGTTTGTGGTGATGATAGGGTGTTGATTTTAGATGTAAATCGTTCAAATGCAGATAGTGTTTGTATTGTATGGGATTGGAAGGCTTCTGAGTCCTTTGCTCAAATACCGGAAGATCTTCATATAAGATGTCGGAATATGGATGAGTGTAAGTCTGTTGATAATCATACAAAATTGCTTGTAACCTCTTCTAGTGGTATTGCTTTGTTGCTTGATCGCAAAACAAAGAATTGTCTGTTTTATGCTTATGTTCCAATGGCTCATTCAGCGGATTTGTTACCGGGCAATCGTATTGTAGTGGCTTTATCTACACATGAAAAGGGGAATAGTGTAGAATTATATGATGTGAATAAACCAAATCAAGTTCTTTATCGAGATTCTTTGTATTCAGGTCATGGAGCAGTTTGGATGGCTGAAAAAGAACGACTTTTTATTTTAGGTTTTGATGAATTGAGAGCTTATTCTTTAAAGGATTGGGAGACGGAAACTCCTTCGTTGACGTTGGAAAAGAGTTGGAAGACTCCGGCAGTGGGTGGACATGACTTAGTTAGAGTTACAGAAAATGAGTTGTTAATATCTGTACATAATGGTGTTTATTGGTTTGATATTGAAAAAGAGTCTTTTGCTCCTTTTGAACCATTGGCGAATGCAGAACATATTAAATCTGTAAATTTTGATAAAGAAACAGGGAATTTGGTTTATACAATAGCGGAAGAAAGTTGGTGGACGCATCATATTTATAGCGAAAATCCTCAATGGATGTTTACTATTGAGGATATAAATTTGTATAAGGTTCGCACAATAAAATAAAGAATCATCCCTATTTTACTCATTAAAAAGTAGTACATTTGCACTGAATTCGCGTAAAAGTGTAAAGTGGTAAGAATTTCTTCTTTATATATAAGTATATTAATAGCATTGTTTTCCCTTTTGTTTGTAAATCAAGCAGAAGGGAAAGATTTTGTTGTTGTGATTGATGCCGGCCATGGAGGGAAAGACCCGGGAGCAAAAGGTAAGTCGATAAATGAAAAGACCATCAATTTATCTGTAGCACAGAAATTAGGGAGTTTGATTTCTCAGAATCATAAAGATGTCAAGGTGGTCTATACCCGTAAAACAGATGTGTTTGTTGATTTAGATGAACGAGCAAATATTGCAAATCGTAATAAAGCAGATCTTTTTATATCGATTCATACAAATGCCGTGAAGAGAGGAAGTGCTGTGGCTGGAACAGAAACTTATACGTTGGGGTTGGCTCGAACGGATGAGAATTTAGAAGTTGCGATGCGTGAGAATTCAGCTATTCTTTTAGAAGATAATTATTTGCAGAAATATGAGGGATTTGATCCTAACTCCTCTGAATCTTATATCATTTTTGAATTTATGCAAAATAAGCACATGGAGCAAAGTATAAGTTTAGCTTCAGAGGTGCAGAAATCTTTTGTTTCGGCCAAACGGAAAAATCGAGGGGTGAGACAAGCTGGTTTTTTGGTGTTACGTAAAACCGGTATGCCTAGTATATTAGTAGAGTTGGGATATATATCTAATCCGGCAGAAGAGCAATTTATGAAGGGGGCTGAGGGGCAAAGAAGATTAGCGACTGCAATCTATAATGCATTTACAAAATATAAGAGAGAATATGATCGTAAAAAAGGAGGTGTTTCAGGAAATGTATTCACTGCTCCTTTGATTGAAATTAAAGAGGAAAATAATCAAGTAGAACCGGTAGAAGCACCTAAGAATGAAGCTAAAACAGTAACTAAGAAAGTAGGAGAAAAAACTTCTTCTTCAAAGGAACTTAAAGGGGTTGTCATCTATAAAATACAAATTTTGACCTCAGATAAGAAACTCTCTGCTAATTCTAAATTGTTTAAAGGGTATAAGAATGTAGATTATTTTGTAGAAAAAGGTATTTATAAATATACTTATGGAGAGATGAGCGATTTGAATGCAATTCGTAAGTTGCGTCGTCAAGTGGCACGGGATTTTAAAGATGCCTTTATTGTCGCTTTTAAAGATGGGGAAAAGGTTAAATATTAATAATGATAATAAAATAAGAAAGAGATAAAGATGAAAAATGTATTTACAAAAGAGGCGAAGATAGGGCTTGTCTCTATAATTAGTTTGGTTTTGTTGTATATGGGAATTAATTATTTGAAAGGGGTTAATTTATTTAAACCAACAAACCATTATATAGTAGCTTGTACGAATGTAAAAGGTGTAACGATTTCAAGTCCTGTTTTTGTGGAAGGTTTTAAAGTGGGATTGGTTCGTAATATTATATATGATTATGATGCTGTAGATAAAATTTCAATAGAGATTTCATTAGAGGATCATATGAAGATTAATAAAGGTAGTTATATATCCATTGTAAATAGTTTTTTAGGTGGTGGTGAATTGCATATACATTTAAATAAGTATGTAGATGATTATTTGAAACCGGGAGCGATTATAGAAGGACGGATGGAGTCTGATATGATGCAGTCTGTTCAGGAAAATATACTTCCTCAAGTGGAACTTTTATTGCCTAAAATTGATTCTATTTTAGGGGGATTGCAAACGCTGGTAAATCATCCGGCTTTAGCACAGTCTTTGAATAATATAGAAAAAACTACGAATAGTTTAGCTGTCTCTTCTAATCAATTAAATCAAATATTGAGTAAAGAGGTTCCGGGTATAGTGAGTGATCTTAAAGTGATTACAGGTAATTTTGCTGAAGTTAGCTCTGACTTGAAGCAATTAGACTTAGCAACAACTGTGAATGCAGTAAATGAAACGTTAGATAATGTGAAATTGATGACCAATAAATTGAACTCAAAGGATAATAGTATGGGCTTATTGTTGAATGATCGCTCATTCTATGATAATTTGAATAGTACTGCTGATAATGCTTCTAAATTGTTGTTGGATTTAAGAGAAAACCCAAAACGATACGTTCATTTCTCTGTTTTTTAAAGTCTATAAGATGATTTTCTTGTTTAGATTTAGTCTAATTAATAGAATAGCTTAAAAAAGAATTGAAGTAAGTATATAAATTGCTTAAATATAGTATATTAGTGTTTTTTGAATATCTTTTTTCTTGTAAGCTTGTCAAGAGAAGAATTTTTAAAGAATGCTCATGTATAAAGCATTTTATAGAAAATAGGGAGTAGAAAGAAATTATATTGGAACTTTGTCCTTAACTTGTTGACAATAAAAAGGATATTGAAAAAATAAAAGTTCCAAATAAATTCATGTTTTTTTTTTTAGAATTAAATTTCAAACTTTGTCGTCAAGAATAAGATTTGAAATTAAGAATATTGTATAGAGAGTAAGAAATTCATGCAAGCTGAACATCACATATTGTGGAAAGAATGTCTCGATATTATTAAAGATATTGTATCGGAGCAGATTTTTACTACATGGTTTGAGCCCATAAAACCTTCCTCATATAAGGATAAGGAGTTTACGATTCATGTGCCAACTCAGTTTTTCTATGAATATATAGAACAACACTTCTCAGACTTACTGGGGCGTGTACTGAAACGTGTCTTTGGGAATGATGTGAAGTTACTCTATACTGTCGGTATTGCTGATGAGGCAGAACAAGATATAACTTTACCAGCAGGAAATGAAGCGACTTCTCAGCAAATGGGGCAAGCTGTAAATGTCCCAAATCTATTTTCTTCCAAAGCTCGTCAAGATTGGGATTCTCATTTGATTGCTAAATATAATTTTGAAAATTATTTTGAAGGGATAAGTAATCGTGCAGTACGTTCATCAAGTGAAGAGATAGCTAAGAATCCAGGTAAAACGCTTTTTAATCCGATGTTTGTTTATGGAGCATCAGGAGTAGGAAAAACACATTTGTGTCATGCTATAGGAAATCGTATTCAAGAAATTCATCCGGAAAAGAAGGTTTTGTATGTATCTGCACATCTTTTTACGATTCAATACACAGAAGCTGTTCGTAAAAATACATTGAATGATTTTATGTATTTTTATCAAGGAGTAGATGTGTTGATTTTGGATGATATCCAGGAATTGATCGGAAAGGATAAAACTCAAAATACATTTTTCCATATTTTTAATCATCTGCATTTATTGAGCAAGCAATTGATTTTAACATCAGATAAAGCACCAGTGGATTTACAGGGGATGGAAGAACGTTTGATAACCCGTTTAAAATGGGGGTTGACATTGGAAATGGAACGTCCGGATTTGGATCTTCGTAAAAAGATTTTGAAGAATAAAATTAGCCATGATGGTGTTCAGATTCCAGAAGATGTGTTTGATTTTATCGCAAGCAATGTAACAGAGAATGTTCGTGATGTAGAAGGTATCGTAGCCTCTTTATTGGCTCATTCAACTGCGTTTAATCGACCGATTGATTTGCCTTTAGCAAGACAAGTGATAAGTCGTGTTGTTAAAATAGAAAAGAAGCAGGTGTCTGTAGAGTCTATCATGGATGTTGTTTGTAAATATTATAATTTGGAACAAGCAGCTATTCAAACTAATTCTCGAAAGCGTGAAATTGTTCAAGCACGTCAGATTACGATGTATTTAGCTAAAAATTATACGGAATCATCTTTATCTCATATTGGAAAGATTGTGGGTAAACGTGATCATGCAACAGTTTTGCATGCATGTAGAACTGTAAAAGATCAGATTGATACAAATAAATCATTCCGTTCATCTGTTGAGGAAATAGAAACTTTATTGAAAGCTTAATAAGACTTTTATTTAAGAAAAAAGGATGTACTTTTGAGTACGTCCTTTTTTTTGTTTTAGAAAACTTGTGTTGTGATTAAGTTTTCTTTTTGGAAAACTTTTTTGTGTTTTAAAACAACTAAAATATTGATAAATAGTATTGTTTATTTAAAAAATGGAAAACTTATCAACTAAAATTGATTATTATAGTTGAATAATTTGGCTAATCCATAAACTATTCTTAAAATTGCGGCCTATTAAATTGTTAAAGCCGTGGATCAAAAAACTTATACCTTTGATGAAGCATTTAAAGCTTCTCTAGACTACTTTAAAGGTGATGAATTAGCCGCTAAAGTTTGGGTCAATAAATATGCGTTAAAAGACGCATTTGGGAATATCTATGAACAATCGCCCGTTGATATGCATCATCGTTTAGCGAATGAAATAGCTCGTATAGAAGAAAAGTATCCCAATCCTCTTTCAAAAGAAGAACTTTTTGATTTGTTTGACCATTTTCGTTATATCGTACCGCAAGGCAGTCCGATGACCGGAATAGGAAATGATTTTCAGATAGCGTCGCTTTCAAATTGTTTTGTTATCGGATTGGATGGAGATGCAGATTCATATGGAGCTATTATTCGTATTGATGAAGAGCAGGTTCAGTTGATGAAACGACGTGGTGGTGTAGGACATGATTTGTCACATATTCGTCCGAAAGGATCTCCTGTAAAAAATTCAGCATTGACCTCTACTGGTTTAGTTCCTTTTATGGAACGTTATTCCAATTCTACTCGAGAAGTTGCTCAGGATGGTCGACGCGGAGCTTTGATGTTAAGTGTCTCTATTAAACATCCTGACTCTGAATCTTTTATTGATGCTAAGATGACAGAGGGGAAAGTTACAGGTGCAAATGTTTCAGTGAAGATAGATGATGAATTTATGAATGCTGTTGTGAATGGTGTTTCATATCGCCAACAGTATCCGGTGAATTCAGCTAATCCAACGGCTGTGAAAGATATTGATGCTGCTGCACTTTGGAAAAAGATTATTCATAATGCTTGGAAATCAGCGGAACCAGGAGTTCTTTTCTGGGATACTATTTTAAGAGAATCTGTTCCAGATTCATATGCAGATTTAGGAT
>JAFYOM010000013.1 GCA_017560165.1 Parabacteroides sp. | reverse complement strand
CCCTTGTCTTTCTTCCTTCTTTAAACGAATTTTATTAATCTCGTTTAAAAGAATCTTTTCGTCAATTTCCATCATTGTACTGCATTCTCGTATGTAAAGAGATCGAGCAATATTGTCCGGAACAATGGAAACAGTTTTTATAATATCAGAAATGAGAGCAGAACGTTTGATAGGATCCGTTCCTGCTTCATCTAATAATAATTGTGTTTTGAACCGAATGAAATCAGTTTCATTCTGTTTTATAAATTCAATAAATTGACTAGCGTTGTGTTTATGGGCAAATGAATCTGGATCTTCACCATCCGGTAAAAGAACAACTTTGATGTTCATCCCATTTTCAAGTAATAGGTCAATACCGCGCAATGCCGCTTTGATGCCGGCTGCATCTCCATCATAAAGGACAGTTATGTTATTCGTAAAGCGATGAATTAAACGGATCTGTCCTTGCGTTAAAGCAGTGCCGGATGAAGCAACCACATTTTCTACTCCGGCCTGGTGCATGGAGATAACATCTGTATAACCTTCCACTAAAAAGCATCGGTCTGCTTTCATGATGGCTTGTTTGGCAAAATAGATACCATAAAGCTCATTACTTTTGTGGTATATTTCGCTTTCCGGAGAATTGACATACTTGGCTGTTTTCTCATTTTTTTTTAAAACACGTCCACCGAAAGCAACGACTTTTCCACTTAACGTATGAACCGGAAAAATAACACGTCCACGAAAACGGTCATTGACATTCCCATTTTCATAAGGGATAACCAATCCGGTTTTTTCTAAATACTCCTTTTTGTATCCTTTTTTTAGAGCTTCTTTATAAAGGGCATCTCGTTGGTCGAGGCTGTAACCTAATTGGAACTTTCGGATTATATCGTCTCTAAAACCTCTCTCAGCAAAATAACGCAATCCGACAGATTGCCCTTCAGGGGTTTGATATAGTTGTGTTGTGAAATATTGTTGGGCCCAACTATTCACAATCAACATACTTTCACGGTCACTTTTAACCTGTTTTTCTCGTTCGGTCAGTTCTCGCTCTTGTATGTCAATATTGTATTTTTTAGCCAAGAAACGAAGGGCGTCATAATAGGAGAGTTGTTCGTGCTTCATAATGAAGTGAACTGATGTACCTCCTTCTCCACAAGCAAAACATTTGCAGATATTTTTGGCTGGAGAAACATAAAAAGAGGGAGATTTATCGCTATGGAATGGGCATAATCCTACATAGTTTATTCCTCGTTTACGAAGCGTCACAAACTCAGAAACAACATCCACGATGTTGGCGGCGTCTAATATGCGGTCTATGGTAGGTTGATCAATCATCTTTTTATCTTTCTTTTGAAAAGCAAAGATAAATATTAATCAGAGATTTTTTTGATAGGTGTCTGATAAAAGTAAATATAGTAGTAAATGAAAATTAGTCGCCGGGTAATTCGGATTAGTCGCCGGGTAATTGAAAATAGGACCGATGTAATTTTAAAAAAAATAGAGGGGTATCCGATAGCTTTTTTTCGGATACCCCTCTATGGAAAATAGAAATAGGTTATTCAACAATATCCATTTCGTTTAATAGATAACCGGCACCGGCATATTTGTCCATAACAAAGAGAACGTAGCGAATATCTACGATGATACTACGTTGATAATCTGGGAGATATTGGATATCACCACCTACACCTTCCCAGTTTCGGTCGAAATTGATACCGATCAATTCTCCATTAGCATTCAATACCGGACTTCCGGAATTTCCACCTGTAGAGTGGGTATTTGCACTGAATGCTACCGGCATTTTTCCATTTGGAAGTTTATAACGACCAAAATCCTTTGAGTTATATAATTCTTTTAAACGTTTAGGAACGACAAATTCCCAATTGTTAGGATCTTCTTTTTCCATTACACCGTCTAATGTAGTTTGGTGACCAAAATAGTTACAATCACTTGGACTATATCCTTTCACTTGTCCGTAAGTTAAACGTAATGAAAAGTTTGCATCAGGGAAGTTCATCTGGTCTTTGTACATTGCTAACAAACCTTTTACATATGTACGGTGTGCCAATGCATAACCATTGTTAAATGATTTAAGAGCCTCTTTAAGAGATGCATCTTCTTTCTTAACTGAGTTGGCAAATAGAATCATAGGATCGTTTTCCAACGCTTTCACTGAAGGATGAGCTAAGAATTTTTCAAAATTATCATCACT
>JAFYOM010000117.1 GCA_017560165.1 Parabacteroides sp. | reverse complement strand
CTTAAAGGCAAAGGTGAGCAAGTCAATGGCCGGTTTAATGAATCTATTGATTACATTAGGCGCAGCAACAACTGTTGTTGGTACGTTGATGGGAACTTTCTTCGGTGTCGAATTAGTCAAATTAGATATACCGGAAGGGCTTAAGTCTATTATGATTACCGGTAAATTTGATGGTACAGCTTATGATAAGGCAATGGTCTTTGCATTGCTTGTAGGTATGTTCCATATCTGTTTTGCAATGGTAGTCAAAGCGATTTGCGCAACAGCTCGTTATGGATTCAAGAACTCTCTTTCAGCTTGGGGATGGTTGTTGTTTGTGGGTGGTTCGGTTGTTGTAGGAACATTGAACTATCTTCAAGTGATAACAATGGATACTTCAAAGATGGCATTCATTGCTATTGGAGCAGTTTCTGCTATAGGTATTTATTTATTAAATAATATTCGTCGAAATGTTTTTATGAATGTTGGTGCAGGTTTATGGGACACTTATAACATGGCTACCGGATTGATGGGAGACTTGCTCTCTTATCTACGTCTTTATGCTTTAGGTTTGGCCGGTGGTATGTTGGGTGGTGTGTTCAACACATTAGGCTTGCAGTTACGTGATGGTATGGCTGATATTTTATGGGGTATTCCGGGATGGATCTGTTTTGGTTTGATCTTTGTCTTTGGTCACTCTTTGAATATTGCACTCTCTTGTTTAAGTGCTTATGTTCATTCTATCCGTTTGACATTTGTAGAATATTTTAAAAATTCAGGATATGAAGGGAAAGGTACGATGTATAAACCATTCTCTTCTTCAAACAAGTAATAAAAAAGTAATTCAATAACAATTAAAATTTTAAACAATTATGGACGTAACTCTATTATTAGGTTATTTGGGCTTAGGATTGATGTTAGCCCTTGCAGGTATTGGTAGCTGCTATGGTACTACTATTGCTGGTAACGCTGCAGAAGGTGCATTGAAAAAGGACGCATCTAAATCAGCAGGTTATATGATTCTTTCTGCGATGCCAGCATCTCAGGGTCTTTATGGTTTCGTGGCTTTCATGACAGCTGATGCTGTTACTTCTGCAAATGGTTTGTTAACATTTGGTATGGGTGTGAGTGTAGGTTTAGTATTCCTTATCTCTGCGATTCGTCAAGGACAACTTTGTGCAAATGGTATTGCCGGTATGGCACAGGGTCATGACGTTCAGACTAACACCATGATTTATGCTGCTCTTCCTGAGTTCTATGCAATTCTTGCATTGGTAGCAACATTCTTAGTATAATAAAAGAGTATCAATCGCATATAGGGGTCATGCCTGTTAAAGGCACGACCCCTTTTTTAAACTCTATGTGATAGAAAAATGAAAAAACATCTATATACATTATTACTTTGTTCCGGTTTGTTGGTTGGGGTAGAAACACAAGGACAAAGTTCAGAACGTTTACCAGGATATGTACAGGCTGAACGTTTTACGCTTGAAAAATTAAATACCATGTTATTTTCTACAACTGTAGATCCACATTGGTTCCAGAAAGGGAATAACTTTTGGTATGAATACAAAACAAGCAACGGAAATGCATGGTATGTTGTAGATCCGACTGCAAAAACAAAGCGACCTCTGTTTGATTTGGATGATTTGGCTGCTCAGATAACAGAGATAGTTAAGGATCCTTTTACTGCTCAACAGTTACCGATTCAGAAATTGGAAGCACAAGAAGATGGACGAACCTTTACATTCCATATCGTCTCATCGAAGGATGCAAAGAAAGATACAACCGATAAGAAAGCACCAAAAAATAAAAAGGAGATCTTTTATTTTTCATACGATTATCCGACAAAGAAATTGACTTGGTTGAAAGATAAAAAGAAAGAGGTAGAATATCCTAATTGGGCATCTATTTCTCCGGATGGTCAGACGGTTGTCTATGCGAAAGATTTAAATCTTTATCGTATGTCACGTGAAGATTATGAAAAACTGAAAAAGGATGATAAAGACAGTACGGTTACCGATATTCAGTTGACAACATTTGGTGTGAAGGATTTTGGTTTCGGACAACCTTATAGTCTATTGAATACAGATACGTTATGTAACGGTAAACGTAAAGGAGCATGGGGTATCGTTTGGTCACCGGATTCTCGCTATTTTGCTGTTACAGTGGAAGACGAACGCCAAGTGAAGGATCTTTGGGTTATCAACTCTATGGCCTCTCCACGTCCGACATTGGAGACTTACAAATACCAGATGCCGGGAGAAAAAGAGGCACCTATACAGCATTTGTATTTGTTTGATATGAGTAATAATAGTTACAAGGAGATTCAAACATCAGCTTTTAAAGATCAGACTTTGCGTTTGGCTCGTAAACCTCGTTTACAAAAAGAACGCAGCAAGAAAGAACTTGCGAGTGTTTGGTTAGGTGATAACAACCGATTCTATGTTACTCGTTCAAGTCGTGATTTGCATCGCATTGATATTTGTTCATATACCATTGGTCAAGATACACTTTGTCCGATAATTGAAGAACGCATGAATACCTATCAGGAGGTACGTCCGTTGGCAGCAATTGGTAATGGAAAAGAATTGGTTCATTGGAGTGAGCGAGATGGTTGGGCACATCTGTATCTGTATGATGATAAAGGTAATTTGAAAAACCGAATAACTCGTGGCCCTTGGCATGTGGATCAGATTGTAAAGATTGATGAAGCCAAACGAGTTGTTTATTTCACTGCAAATGGAAAAGAGGCGGGTGAAAATCCTTATTACGAACATCTGTATCGGGCCAATTTAGATGGTAGCAATTTACAGTTGGTAACACCGGGTGACTATTTCCATATGGCAAGTATCGATGATGATGCAGCCTTTGTGGTAAATAACTATTCTCGTGTGAATACGATTCCTAAGACAGATTTGTTGGATAGCAATGGTCGTAAAATTATGACATTGGAAGAAAGTGATTTCTCTCAGTTATTATTAGCCGGTTATCAGTTCCCAGAACCGTTCAAGGTAAAAGCGGCCGATGGTGTAACCGATTTGTATGGCGTGATGTATAAACCGTTTAACTTCGATTCGACAAAGGTTTATCCGATTATCGATTATGTTTATCCGGGACCACAGGTTGAAGCAACCGTTTATCCATTTACCCGTATGCATGTTCGTACAGACCGTTTGGCACAAGCCGGATTTATTGTTGTGACAGTTGGTAACCGTGGTGGACACCCTAGTCGTTCTAAGTGGTATCATAACTATAGTTATGGAAATTTACGTGATTATGGTTTGGCAGATCAGAAAGCGGCGATTATCCAATTGGCAGATCGTCATAAATTTATAGACATCAATCGTGTTGGTATCCATGGACATTCCGGAGGTGGATTTATGTCAACTGCAGCGATTCTTCAATATCCGGACTTCTTCAAAGCGGCTGTCTCTTGTGCCGGAAACCATGATAACCGTATTTATAATCGTTGGTGGAGTGAAACCCATCATGGCGTGAAAGAGGTGGTTGGTGAAAAGGGTGATACTACATTTGTTTACAGTATCAAGTCCAATCCGGAAATTGCTAAACAGTTGAAAGGTCATTTGATGTTGATTCATGGTGATATAGATAATAACGTACATCCGGGTAATACATTAAGAGTAGTGGAAGCTTTGATTAAAGCCGGAAAACGTTTTGATATGTTGTTGTTACCTCAGCAACGTCATGGATTTGGAGATATGAATGAGTATTTCTATTGGCGTTTGGTTGACTATTTCTCACAGCACTTGTTGGGAGAACAGGAAACATCAGTCGATATTCCGAAAAGATAACGAAAGGGGATAAAAAACATTTAATGTAAATAAGATTAGCCGGCGGGTAGTTTGATATTACCTGCCGGCTATTTTTTTGTATTATCTTATAAAACTCCAAGTTTTAGGGAAAATTTAAAATCAATGTTATTAAAATTTATCGTTTTTCGATAAAAAAATATCGTTTTAATTTGTTTGTTTATTCATTATATATACTTTTGTATATCGATAATCGATAAATAAATATTGAATAACAAAATAAAAATAATCATGAAAAAAACAAAATCATTAAGTGTAGTAACCGGATTCTTCATGGGTTTCCTTTTTTCTACGATATGCAATCATTACAACGAGGTGTATGAACCATTGACACAGCATTTAGCTGATGGAAATAACTCATTGGCCGTTATGTTTGGGCTAGAATTAACTGCTTATGTCATTATAGGCTTTTGTCTTTGTCTGTTTGTTTGGAACATTAATAAGAAACGTTTCTTTATCAAACAAAATTATATTTGTTTTTATGTAATAGGAATAGCCTTGTATTCCCCGGTTTTTGTTTATGCAATTGAAAAAATCCTTTCAAAGGAGCTGGTAATCATAGATCATGCCACTTATTTGATGGCTGGAACTTTTATGCTTGTTTTGGCAGAAGTTTTCCGTTATGGCTATTCGTTGAAAGAGGAACAGGATTTAACGATTTAAAAGAAGGTATTATGTCTATAATAGTCAATTTGGATGTAGTAATGGCGAAACGGAAGATCTCGTTGGGGGAATTGGCAGAACGTATTGATTTGACACCTGCAAATCTTTCTATCTTAAAGACAGGGAAAGCAAAAGCCATCCGTTTCTCCACATTGGAAGCTATATGTAAGGAATTAAACTGCCAACCCGGAGATATTTTAGAGTATAAAAAATAATTTTATGAAAGATTGATTGTAAATTGAATATTTCGTATTTTTACTGAAAATTAATAATATAAGCATTTAAAGTATCTGTTTATGAAAAAGATTTATTTCTTATTTTGTATGTTGCTTTTGTTGTTTACGGCTTGCAAGCAACAAGCTGAAGGGATAAAATCATATGATGCCCAAACGAAGGTCGTGAATGTACAGAATCGGATTAAAGAGATTTCCATGGATGAGGTCTTGATTAGTAATAACTCCAGAATGTGTCTGTTGGGGGATTATTTGATTGTCCGCGATAACAAGGCGGTGGATAAACAGATTCATCTTTTAGACAAAAATACATTTCGATATTTAACGGGGACGGCCTATAAAGGACAGGGACCTGAAGAGATTACAATCTTGGGGCATATTGCAACCGATGAAGCGAAGAGGCTTTTTTATGTTTCTGATCATGGAAAGTTGAAAATATTTAAGTTTCATGTAGATAGTGTATTGGCCAATCCCTTTTATTTTCCTAAAGAAGAGATTACTTTACGGCTTGAACAGTTTCCGGATACTTATTACCTTATCAATGATACGTTGGCTTTGGCTCGTGTTATAAAGCCGACAAGCAGTTCGACATTTGATCAAGTAATAGCTAAATGGAATATCCGTACAAATGAGATGATTCCTTTGGAATATATACATCCTGATATAGAACAAAAGCGAACTAATATGGCAGTCGATTTACTATCCCATCGTTATGTAGAATGGTATCATCAGTATGATTTGATTAGTTTGTTTGATTTAGAGGGGAATTTGATTTTACATATTTATGGTCCCGATTGGAAGAAGAAAAAGAGTGGTCGTGAGTATTTCAGAAAAGTAGTGTTTGGAAAGGAACATCTCATAGCTTTGTATTCCGGAAAAGAGGCTTTTGTGAATGATCCGCATCAGGGTAAAAGTGTGAACTTGCCTACTCTGTTTTTGATTTTTGATAAGGAGGGTAACTATATCCAAACATTGGAGACAGCTTATCAGGTATCGGATTTCTGTTATGATCAGGAAAAGAACCGTTTACTTATCAATTTTAACGATGAAATCCAATTTGGTTATTTGGATATGGAAGGTTTGTTGTAATAACTCCGACCTAATCTGAAATTAAGTCCGTTCTAATAGTTTTTGATATACACTATTGTAAAATCTATAATAAAATGAAACTATCTTATTTATTAATCCTGTTCATTTTTTTATGCTCTTCTTGTAAAGATGAACAAAAAGAGGGAAAAAAATATAACTATAGTTTATTATCCACCGGAAAGATTAAGAGTTTTCCGTTAGATTCAGAGACGAGATATAATATGTTTTATATGTATGTGTTTGAAGACGAGAATAATCGAAACTATTTGTCCTTTCTTAATTATGGAACAAACCAAATTTTGTTTTATGATTTTGAGACAAATGAATACCTTTTTAAAGTCGATTTTGAAAGAGAAGGTCCGAATGGTATAAATGTGATTTCCGGATATTATATTCAAGATTTTAATAATATCTATTTATCCTCGTATACCTATTCTGGATTACTCAAGGTTGATACAGCAAAACAGATAGTTCAAAAGATACCTTATGGAACAACGGATGAAGGATATAAAATCTTATCCTCTTATACTCCGTCCTCTCATCCCTATATACCTCCGGTTATGATTGGAAATAAAATCTATATAACTCAATCTGCCACTCGTATTTATCCTATAAATAAAACACCTATATCGGTTGTCGTAGATTCAACATTAAAGTCTTATAAACAACATCCTTTTGATTATACAGTATTAACAGATAAACAGCTAGAAAGTAAAGATACTCGGTTCAGTCGTGTCTTTAATGGAAGAGATTTTGTCTATTCATTTTATGTAGATGAAAATATTATTATAACCTCAATAAATCATGATAGTATAAAGAAGGTAAATGTTAAGAGTGAATATATAAATGATATCTCGTTGGATAGTCCCTCTGAGGATTTTAGAAAGGGGGCAAAAGAGATTTTAGAAGTAGCGCGTTATGGTGATTTACTTTATGATAAATATAGAGATG
>JAFYOM010000116.1 GCA_017560165.1 Parabacteroides sp. | reverse complement strand
TAGAACCTACCAACACAGCACCTTCTCCTAAATCAATGGTTACATTTGATTTTAAGTGAATAGTACCGGTTAAATAACGTCCCACTTTAAAGACTAAGCGACCTCCCCCATTTGCACTGATATAATCAATTGCTTTCTGGATAGAGTTGGTATTCATCACCTCTCCGTTTGAATTGATTCCAAACTTTGAAGCCGGATAGTCCTTAGCCCAAAGTGGAATAGCTGTAGCTATTAAACATAGAATTAATAAACTTCTTACTAATTTCATATTTATCGTTCCTTATTTATGACTACAATTTGTACAATTCAACAGGACCTACCAATCCCATCGGCTGATCGTCTTGTTTTCTTACCCAACTTTCAGCAGTAGGACAATCTTTCATTCGTTTAATGTAATTACCCATTGTTGTTGTGACATGTACTTCAATTGTATTCTCTCCACTTACAAGCATATCTTTTAATAGATGAATACGACGTCCATACCATTTCACACCACAGCTCTTACCGTTAACAAAGACTTCAGAAACACCATGTACCTGACCTAAGTTCAATACCATATTTTCAGGTGACGAGATAGTTACTTTTTTCTTATAAACAGCAGTACCACTGAATCCAACATATTTTTCAGAATCCAAAAGATTAACCAATTTATCAAAATGATCTTTCTTAACGGTATCTTCCAAGCTATAACGGAATTCAACATCCCAGTTAGAGGTCAAATCCTGTTTATTAGATCCGGTAGTTGGTAATGGCTTCCATTCATTACCTCGTTTATTCTTATCGAACATTACCAATAGAGAATCACCAGGTCCAAAGTCAAATGAATAGCTACCACTTTCATCCAAATTCAATTTGTAACGTTCACCACTTTCCAAATCCCAAATCCAACCTTGACGTCCTTTGGTTATTTCTTTATGGAAACAGATCTTTGTTTGCAAAGAGTTATAACGATGAGAATGAGAAATAAAGAACATTTCTGCATTATCATCTGTCTGGTAACGGTTCTGCATCAAATAAGGATCCGGTTTTTCGATTGTCATATAAGAAGAGATTGCATATTTCTTTTGCAAGTCTTTATACCCACCGATAAAGTCTTTTTCCGGTTTTTCTACTAGAATGAAACGATCACTCATCGCCTTCATCTTTTCAACCAATTCTGCAACCTCTTTATCACGAGCTTCGAAATTAGTCAAACCTAATGATTTATGAGGATAAGCTTGAACACAGAAAATACGTCCACCACAAGCTACGAAATCATATAATTTACGAGCTGTTTCCGGATGCATACTTTCTACTTCAACCAAGAATAAAGTGGTATACTTACGAGAACCATAGTAAAGAGCACCGTTCTTCATCTCAGATTTCTGAATGATTGATTCTGATACATAATCACAACCACTACCATTCTTATTGATTGCTTCCCAAACTAATGTCTTATAAGGTACATTTGTATGAGAAGGGAACGGTTCGTTCTGCATACCCATTGTACTCCACATATCACCAATCGGATAAAGCAAAGCAATGTCAGCATACATCGTTCCATGTTGCAATGCAGCAGACAAACGGCCTTTATAAGCTGTATAATATTTAAGATAAGGCCACCAGTTATTTCTTTCACTATAGTAAGCTCCGTAACGGATCCATCCCGGGAACGGCATTTCTTTGTTCGGAGAATAGTTGAATCCGTGGAAAATAGAATGAGTAACCCCTGAAATTGCAGTTTGGTCACCACCAATCTTCAAGAACTCAAGTGACATGTTAAATACCAAATAAGTATTTGTCATTTCTTCACAGCTAACAAGACGTTTGCCTGCTAAATGTGCAGCTGATGACACATATTTGTTAACCATTGTATAAGCACGTCCACGACGATAGTCCTCTTCAGACATCTCTTCACCAATCTTATGACGCAACCAGTTTGTTGTCCATGATTCACATTCCGGAATATCATAGCCTAAACTATTTTCCAATGGGAACAAACCACGTCCGTAAGCCTGAGCACGAGACTTAACACCTAACTTCTTACACCAATCCAAATAGGTTTGAGTAAAACGTTCAAGCAATAATTCTGCTTTAGTGTATTCAAAATCGTAACGAGCACGATTGATTGTCTCACCTAATTCTTTTCCAAATTCAACTTTAGGAATATAAGTAACCACATTACCCATACTACCACACTTAAACAATAAGAATGGAAGATACGGTAAAATATCGTAACCTCTTCTCTTACGGAATTCATCTTCAAAGTCTGCTGTCCAGTTTGCACCTTCCAACTCCATACTATCTGTAAAGAGCGCACGAATATGTTGTTTAAGCGGGCCTATACGTTTTTCAATCGTATCAGACATTCTATTCAAGTAGTCCTCTACAGCTGGTTTATTGAAGTGATTCAATACCGGACCATTAGCACCCGGAGCACCTAAAATTACTTCAAGGAAACCACTAATCTTAACCAAGGCAAATAATACCCATTTTCCTTCTGGGATCTGGAATTTATAAACTCCATTAACACCTTTTGCCTTAATATCTATTGCTTGATCTAAGCTATTGAATGGTTCTGGAACTAAATACAAAGAGATTAGCTCCATCTTACGTCCAATGAAAGATGAACTGATCTTTGGATCTGCTGCACAGAACAGACCATCGTCAGATACTTCATAATCAATCGGACCTTGTAATTTGATTGAATGGTTAACCATGATATCAGCACGTTCTTCGCCAGTCAAGTATTCTGCACCAAAAGGCCAACCAGAACCAACCAATAAATCACTGATCATATCCAAACGTTTCGCTTCATCACAAGCGACTTTTACCATATCAATCCATTCATCACTTAACCAAGGAAGTGATTTTTTTCCTAAATCATCTGTACCTCTTCCCGGGAACCGAATCGGATTAATCTCTACACCACCGATACCAGCATCTTTTAAGACTTTCAGTTCTCGTTTTAATTCTCCTTCTTCTACTTTATCACCATTCCACCACCAACGAACAAATGGACGATAATGAGAATCCGGATTACGGAAAAGTTCATATAATTCTTTTGAAGAAAGCTTCTTTCCTTCTTCCTTTGCAGTTGCAATAGCCTCCATCGCTGCGGCCATTTCTACACGACTGGCCATCATTCCCCCAACAGAAAGTAAAAGACCATTTTTTAAAAAACTTCTTCTTTCCATATATAATCAAATTTATAAATATCTATTAAACAATTATTTAGAAACAGAAACCTTCTTTCCAGCAGGAGTAATACATTTTGTAAATGATAGACCTGTTGATGTACCATCAGAAACTAACGGTTCAACTTTTGTATCCAAATAACAATCTTTAGCTACAACACCTTCACAACCTGAGAAAGACCATGCAGGAGCACCGATTTTCTTGTTAAACATATAAAGATTTTCAATCTTCACATCCTTACAATTTTTATAAATCTGAGCAGTAGTCTTATAGTTCTGAGTAGTAATCTGTTGTATTGTTACATTTTTACAATTATCAAAATAAATCATCGCTGGTAAAGCTTGTGCTTCATTTTTGATATATCCTTTAGCATATTGGTCTTTAGCATGTTCTGCTAAAAGAATTGCAGAACCTTCAATCGTTCCTACACCTTCAATACCAATATTTTCTTGGCCATTAGCATAAATCAAAGCATTCTGTCCATTAGCACCTTTATATTCATAGATATTTGCAGATGAAACTAAAACAGCACCTGAAGCGATTTTAATCTTCACATTTGATTTAAGCTCAATACCTCCTGTTAAATAACGTCCAACATAAAAAGCCAATGTACCACCACCTTGTTCACTAAT
>JAFYOM010000115.1 GCA_017560165.1 Parabacteroides sp. | reverse complement strand
ATACAAACCCCATTGAACCCTCCCGGGTGTGTTCAACAAGTAATACTACAGAACGCTGGAAATAGGAATCTTGTAAAAATGGTTCAGAGATAAGAAGACTACCTTGAGCAGGAAGCGTATCGTTATGAGTAATCTTAAATATGTTGTTATATATTGCCATAAACGTAGTATGCTTGCTGTGTTATTAAAACAGCGACAATATATAGCTTTTCAATAGAAGAAACAAATGAAAATCCGGACTTTCTTGTTAATGATGTCTAAAAAGAAAGTCCGGATAGAATCTATTAAATCGTATGATTTTCTTTGAATAATTTCAAGCGCTCTTCAAGTAGTTCATATTGATGAGGTTTGATGAAAGAGGTACAAGCACGTAATCCCTCTTGATTACTACCAGTGGTACTCAAAGAAATGGCACTTACCCCATAATAAATCAATTCTTCCATTAATTCACCTCCGCTCATACCCGGGTAGGAGATTGTAAAGTAGAATCCATCTGCAATAGGTTCATCTAAGTCATGGTCGTAAACAATTTTGAAACCATAATCGGTGAAAATTTTCTTAAGTCTTTCTGCACGATGGCCATATTCTTTGACTTCTGAAACGAAATCAAATGTTCCATCCGAAGCAGCTTTAAACATTGCAGCCAATGCATATTGAGCAGAATGGCTGGTTCCGGAAGAAAGAGCATAAAGGGCACGATGAATATAGGCTGTACCAAAGGTCCCTCCACCATAACGTTGAGTCAATCCCGGATAGGTACGATGATACAATTTATTAGATATAGCTGTCACTCCGATACGTTGACCGGCATAGCTGAATGCTTTTGAACCGGAAATCTGTAGAACGTAATTGTCTGTGTAACGAGCGACTGTTGCCTGGTAAGGGGCTTCAAAAGGCTTTCCTAATGGTTTACGGAAGTCCATCGCAAAATAGGCTAAGTCTTCTAAGACAATTGTATCATACTTATTGGCCATATCTCCAATGATTTCCAATTCTTTTTCTGTTAAACAGAACCAAGCCGGATTGTTAGGGTTGGAGTAGATCATGGCGGCAATGTTCCCTTTAGATAGATGTTGTTCTAAAATATCACGGAGTTTATCACCTCTATATTCATATACGTCAAACGATTCATATTTATATCCCATGACTGTTATCTGTTGCTTCTGAACAGGAAATCCGGGGTCTATAAATAAGATTGTATCTTTACCAGGAGTGCATTGTCCACAAATCAAGAAAGAGGCAAAAGTTCCTTGCATAGAACCAGTAACCGGTACACAGCCTTCCGGTGCTATATCTATATCTATAAAAGCTTTAATGAAACGAGATGCTTCATTTTTAACTTCTGGGATACCATTGATATTGGGGTAGATTGAAGCAATACCATTTTTTAATGCATTTATTTCTGCATCAACACCTACTTGGGCAGCTTTTAATCCGGGTACGCCCATCTCCATGTGTATAAATTCGGTATTTGTTTCTTGTTCGAGTTGAGTTGAAATGGCAACAACCTCACGAATTGTCGCTCTTCCGAAATCAGGAAGTCCGTAGCTTGCTATTACTTTTTGCGCTGTTTGATAATCTACAGGAGTTTTCTTCATCTTTATAATTCTTTTATTGGGGGCAAAATTAGAAAAATATTCAATCTTATGTAAATTTTATTTGCAAAACTATTGTTTAAATAAAAATAATAGTTACCTTTGCACCGCAATCGAGAGAGATAGCATACATAACAGGGTGCGTTAGTTCAGTTGGTTAGAATACATGCCTGTCACGCATGGGGTCACGGGTTCGAGTCCCGTACGCACCGCAAAAGGTCTTAAAGTTTTCTTTAAGGCCTTTTTTTATGAACTAAAGTATTTGGTTTGAGAAGAATAGGGTAAATATTATGAAGAGATTTATCTTATTTATGTACCTTTGCGATTGAAATAAAATGTTTAATTATTTATTATAAAAAGATGAAGAAAACTTTAATTGTAGCCGGTTTGGCTGTTATGTTGGGTGCTTGTGGTTCTTCAGAAACAAAGAAGGAGGGAAATCCTTTCTTGACTGAATATACCACTCCTTTTGGTGTTCCTCCATTTGATCAGATTACGATCGAGGATTATAAGCCTGCTTTCTTGCAAGGTATGGATGAACAAAAAAAAGAAATTGAAGCGATTGTTACTAATTCAGAAGCTGCAACTTTTGAAAATACAATTGTAGCACTTGATCAAAGTGGTCGCTTGTTAAGCAAAGTTAGTTCTGTATTTTACGGATTGAACAGTGCAAATACAAATGATGAGATGCAAGCATTAAGCCGTGAGCTTTCTCCGCTTATGTCAAAGCATAATGATGACATCAATTTGAATGCAAAACTTTTTGAACGTGTAAAAGCAGTTTATGAAAACCGCGAAAATCTAAATTTGGATAAAGAACAAAGCAAATTGTTGGAAGAAACTTATAAAGGTTTTGTTCGTAGCGGTGCAAATTTGGATGCAGAAAGTCAAGCTAAATTACGTGAGTTAAATAGCGAAATCGCTATGTTACAATTAACTTTCGGACAGAATATGTTGGCTGAAACCAATGCTTTCCAGTTAGTAATTGATAAAAAAGAAGATTTGGCAGGTTTACCTGAAAACTTGATTGCAAATGGTGCAGAAACTGCTAAAGCAGCAGGCATGGAAGGTAAATGGATCTTTACATTGCATAACCCAAGTGTGATGCCTTTCTTGCAGTATGCTGATAATCGTGAACTTCGTGAAAAGATTTTCAAAGGTTATATCAACCGTGGTAACAATGGTAATGAAAATGACAACAAAGAGGTTGTTAAGAAATTGATCCTGGCTCGTTTGGCTAAAGCTAAATTGATGGGCTTTGATGAGTATGCTTCATTGGCATTGGAAACACGTATGGCTAAGCAACCGGAAGCTGTTTACAAACTATTGGATCAGGTATGGACTCCTGCTTTGAAGAAAGCAAAAGAAGAATTGGCAGATATCCAGGCTGAGATCAAGAAAGATGGAAAGAACTTTACTGCAGAAGGTTGGGACTGGCGTTATTATGCTGATCGTGCTAAAAGATCTAAATTTGCTTTGGATGAAAATGAAGTTCGTCCTTATTTGAAATTAGAAAACGTACGTGATGGTATGTTTTATTTGGCAAATAAACTTTATGGTATAACTTTCACTGCAATTGAAAATATTCCTCTTCCACATCCGGAAGCAACAGCTTTTGAATGTAAAGACAAAGACGGTTCTCATTTAGGTGTTCTTTATTTGGATTTCTTCCCTCGTGCTAGCAAACGTGGTGGTGCATGGTGTGGTGGTTATCGTTCACAAACTTACAAAGATGGTAAGAGAGTGGCCCCGGTTGTTACAATTGTATGTAACTTTACAAAACCGGCTGCTGGACAACCTGCTTTGTTAAGTGCTGACGAAGCTAACACAATGTTCCATGAGTTTGGTCATGCATTGCATAGCTTGTTTAGAGATGTTCATTATTATGGTGTATCAGGTGTTCCTCGTGATTTCGTAGAACTTCCTTCTCAAATTAACGAACACTGGGTATTTGAACCTGAAATGTTGAATGTTTATGCTAAGCATTATGAAACAGGTGAAGTAATTCCTGCTGCTTTGGTAGAAAAAATGGATAAGAGCGGTAAGTATGGTCAAGGTTTTGCAACTGTAGAATATTTGGCTGCTTCATTGCTTGATATGGATTTCCATGTGATGAAAGAAATCCCGGCTGATTTGGATGTAATGAAATTTGAAGAAGAAACATTAAGCAAACGTGGTTTGTTAAAACAAATTCCTTCTCGTTATCGTACAACTTACTTCAATCATACAATGGGTGGTGGTTATACTGCCGGTTATTATAGCTACATGT
>JAFYOM010000114.1 GCA_017560165.1 Parabacteroides sp. | reverse complement strand
TGATTGTCCTTATTCCCAAGAGATCAATTTCTCATACCTGAATGAACGCCACTTATTAGGAGTGGTTGCATCTAAGTCTATGAATGAAACTACGTTGCGAGCATCGCTGCATACTCCTGTATGAGTGAGGAACTGATCAACATAGCTTGGAGTGCAAGTGGCATGACGTGTTGTAACAGTTCCATCCTTCTTTAAGAAGGTAATCTTAACGATTCTCTTAGCAAGATCTGCTTTCAGCACATTGATGCTAGCAGTAAGCATTCCTGTAACGAAAGCATTCTCAGTTCGATTAGCAATAACCATTGCTCTATGAGCGTCGAGGTTATTCATTGCGATGATTGATGTAGCCATATCTCTATCTGTTAAAGGTTTGTTATTCAATTATATTAGTCTCCAAAATATCCAGTGATCGAGTAATATGCGCCTTCTGGAAGTGTGTAGCTAACCTTCGGAGCATTCTTTGAAGCGATATACTTTGCTTCCATAGTTTCAAACCATTCCTCAGCCTCGGTCAAGCTTCTAAAAGATTTTGTGCTTCTGCTGAACTTGTCTGAATTTGCACCTTTGAAGTACATATTGTATCCGCCAAGGAAGTTTTCTACTACTTCGTAAGTGTATCCGTTTGAGAGGGTGCGTGTCATACTCTTGTTTCATTTTGTTGATACAAAGATAATACAAAAACATTATATAACCAATACTTTGATATTATATTGATAATAAAAAATGATTATTTTTATTGTTTTAATGCCTTTATTCTAATAACTTTGTATTTCAACCCAAAAACACATATAATATGGCAGTATTAGATACGACTTATTTCGAGCAGAATGCATCTGAACTATTAAATAGTGCTCATTTAACTAAGGCAGCCTTTGCTGAGAAGATCGGAATAAAGCCTCAGAATGTAAATAAGGTTTTTGAGACCAAGAACGTGAAAATACTATCTAAGGCTGCTAATGTATTGAATACGTCTTTGGAGTTCCTTGTTTCTGGAAATACCTCAGATACTGAGCTACGCATAAATGGTTTTGTGGAGATAGATGGCGTGATTTATAAGTTGAGAAGCAAGGAAGATATAGAAAATGTTCTTTCTAAACTGTGATATGGTAAGGTTCGGATGATTCTGAACCTTATTTTTTGTCCTACTATACAGGGATTTTCACTATATTTGACAAATTATATCCATTAGATAATACGAATACATGATAACAGGCGAGATCAAAAGTCGCATTGATGCGATTTGGGATACCTTCTGGACTGGTGGTATTACCAACTCTATAACCATATTGGAACAGATGACATATCTGTTCTTTATGAAGATGCTCGATGATGCTCAGAAGACTAAGGAGGCCAATGCGTGCATTATGGGTGTTGCTGTTAAGGATCCTACATTCAAATCTGGAATGTGGCACAATCCGGAGACCGACAATGATGTCCCATACGAGACATTGAGGTGGAGTGTGTTCAAGAACAAGGATGCCGAAGAGATGTATCGCATTATCAGTCGTGATGCTTTTGTCTTCATCAAGAACCTGAATGATGGTAAGGATTCATCATACAGTCGTTTCATGGCGAATGCGACATTCTTGATCCAGAACCCTCGCACATTGACCAAGATCGTTGATGGTATTGATGAATTGGATATGAACAATCGTGATGCTATGGGCGATGTGTATGAGTATGTGCTTGGTAAGATGGCAGCCTCTGGCAACAACGGTCAGTTCCGAACTCCAAGACATATCATCAAGATGATGGTTGACATGATGCAGCCAACATTGAAAGATAGTATCTGTGATCCAGCTATGGGTAGTGCCGGCTTTATCGTGGAAAGTGCCAAGTATGTTCAGGAGCATTATAAATCTGAGATGTTGCAGAAGGCAAATGCAGAACACTATAAGAATGGTCTTCTTCATGGTTTTGACACTGATACTACCATGCTTAGGATCGGAGCCATGAATCTGATGCTTCATGGCGTAGACAATCCAGATGTTGAGTATAAGGATAGCCTTTCGACAGATAATACTGACGAGAATAAGTACACATTGTGTCTTGCTAATCCTCCATTTGCCGGAAGTCTTGATTATGATGCAGTGAGCAAATCCCTATTGGCGATCACTAAGACCAAGAAGACTGAGCTTTTGTTCATGGCTCTCTTTGTAAGAATGCTTCAAATGGGTGGTAGATGTGCTTCAATCGTTCCAGATGGAGTGCTCTTTGGAACCAGTACAGGACACATGGCAATCAGAAAAGAGATCGTGGATAACCAGAGATTGCAAGCTGTGATCTCAATGCCTTCTGGCGTGTTTAAGCCGTATGCCGGAGTATCAACTGCCATTTTAATCTTCACCAAAACTAATGCTGGTGGTACTGATAAGGTGTGGTTCTATGATATGAAGGCGGATGGTTTTTCTTTGGATGACAAGAGAAATCCTATTGCAGATAACGATATTCCGGACATTATAGCACGCTTCCATAATCTCGAAGCCGAGAGCGAAAGAACCCGGAAAGATCAGTCATTCCTGGTTCCTGTGGAGGAGATCCGAGAGAAGGGATATGACTTATCGATTAACAAGTATAAGGAGATTGAGAGGGAGAAAGTGGTGTACGAGAGTAGTGACGTGATTATTGACCGTATTGCGTCATTGGAAGAGGAGATTATGTCTGCACTGAATGATTTCAGGACTAAGTTTATGTAGTATGGAAAAGATCAGTATCATAGTCTCAGTAGTTGGAGCTGTTGCTTCTATTATTGCCGCTGTTGCTGGTGTAGTAACTTATAGGTTCACCAAGAAGATGAGTAGAGGCAATATTAGGAGGCAGATCGTGATAAAGGAGAGGCAGATAAGTGAGATTGAAACTGAACTCATTAGAAAGTTCGGCATAAATGATACTGGCCGTGGTCGTACTCTGACGGCACTTGACAGGAAGAAGGAAAAACTTCAAGCAGAAATTGAGGACTTGCGTTTAGAATTATAGGCATAATGAAACAAGGTTGGGAAATAAAGAAGATTAAGGATATATGTGATAAAGCATCGTCCAATATTGCTCAAAACAAGATTGCTGATATCGATGGTGATTATCCCGTATTTGGTGCCAGTGGTTTTGTTCAGAATGTCAATTTCTTTCATAGGGATAGTCCATATGTTGGAATTGTAAAAGATGGTGCAGGTGTCGGAAGAGTAAATATCTATCCCGCATATTCATCATTGTTGGGAACACTTCAATATATTATTCCAAAGAAAGGTTTTTCCTTGGAATATGTTGCTTATGCATTAAAGAGTCTTAATCTATCATCTTTTGCCTCAGGAGCAACAATACCTCATATATACTTTAAGAATTACGGTGAGTCTCCTATTCCTGTTCCACCCCTCGCAGAACAGGAAAAGATCGTTGCAGAGCTTGATTGCTTGTCTGGTATTATTGAGAAGAAGAAACAGCAATTGAAGGAACTTGATGCACTTGCACAGTCAATCTTCTATGAGATGTTTGGAAATCCTGTGGATAATGAAAAAGGCTGGGATACAAAACAAATTGAAGATATTTGCGATGTATATAGAGGCGGTTCACCTCGTCCAATAGATAAGTTTCTTGGAGGTAATATACCATGGATTAAGATCGGAGATGCTACTCAGGGGGATAGTATCTTCTTAACAAAAACAAAGGAACACATTATTGAGGAAGGATTAAGAAAAACCAGATTTATACATTCAGGAAGTCTCATATTTGCCAATTGTGGAGTCTCGTTAGGATTTGCAAGAATTATCACTTTTGATGGCTGCATCCACGATGGTTGGTTGGCTTTTGATAACATTTCAGAGGAAATCGATAAGATATTCTTCCTTAAATCACTTAATTTCTGTACGCCTTATTTTAGAAGCATAGCACCAGATGGAGTTCAACCGAATCTTAACACATCAATAATGAAAGCTTTTAATCAGATTATACCACCTCTGATTATACAAAAAAACTTTGTGGACAAGATTTGCTCGATTGAGAAACAGAAATCACTTATAACTCAATCATTAGGAGAGGCTGAAGTGCTGTATAAGTCTCGTATGGACTACTATTTCAATTAGTATGAGAAACTTTGACTACTTACAGGACTTGGGATTAACTGACTTGCATCGCTTTTGCGCAGCAGCAGAGGAGAACCAGTTAAGTAATCCAGACATATGTGCGATCAATGCCAGAAGAGCATTGGAGTACATTGTGCGTGCTCTATACCGGATGAAGAATATAGAGACACCGGAAAGAGTATCCCTGTTTGAGTTGGTTGATGGTGAGCCTTTCAGAGAATTCATTGGTGATGAGAGGGTGATGATGTCGGTTCACTATGTGCGAAAGGTGGGTAACAGTGGTGCACATTCTGCATCTGTATCCAAGAAAGAGGCATTTTTCTGCCTTCTCAACATATACAATGTAGTCGCAGCTATATTGATTAAGCTCAGGCTTGTTGATAGCGTTAGACCATTTGACAAATCGCTTCTTCCAAAGGCTCCTGAGGCACCAACGATTGTACCTGTAAAGGTTACAGCAATTGCACCATCCGATAAGATCATCGAAGCAGCAGATAAGGTTGCAGTGGAGTCAACTAAGCCGGTTGAAGCTCTTCCAATGGATATTTCAGAGGCTGAGACAAGACGAATGTATATCGATCTGATGTTGAAGGAAGCCGGATGGGATATACTGGAAGCAGATGGATTGATCCAGCCTTCTAAGGCATGCATTGAAGTAGAGCTGCAAGGTATGCCAAACGCTCATGATGTAGGTTTTGCAGACTATGTACTGTTCGGTAGTAATGGTAAACCTCTGGCTGTTATCGAGGCAAAAAGAACCTCCGTATCACCGACAAAGGGCAAACATCAGGCTGAACTATATGCGGACTGTATAGAGGCAAAATATGGTGTTCGTCCAGTGATTTATTACACCAACGGCTTCCAGACATACATTATAGATGGCCTTGGTTATCCTCCAAGAAGGTTGTTCAGTTTCCATACTGAGGCAGACTTGGAAAGAATGCTTCAAAAGCGCAATAGAAAGGATATTTCAGACTTTGCAGTCAACGATAATATAACTGACAGATACTATCAGAAAACGGCAATTAAGGCCGTTTGCGAGCACTATAACAGCAAGCATAGAAAAGGATTGTTGGTGATGGCAACCGGTACTGGAAAGACACGTGTTGCTATATCCTTGGTGGACGTTCTTAAACGTAATGACTGGGTAAAGAATGTACTTTTCCTTGCAGATCGTACGTCATTGGTTAAGCAAGCTCACAAAAACTTTGTGAAGCTGCTCCCTAATGAAACAACATGTGTCTTGAATGAAGGTGGTGATCGTGATCTGAATGCCAGAATTACATTCTCTACCTATCAGACCATGATCAACTTTATCGATACAGACGAGAAACCTTTCTCAGTGGGTAGATTTGATCTGATAATCATTGATGAGGCACATCGTAGCATCTTTGGTAAGTATGGAGCGATATTCAATTACTTTGATTCCATGCTCATCGGTCTTACAGCCACTCCGAGAGATGAGGTAGATAAGTCGACATACGACATCTTCGAGATGGAGCAAGGATCTCCGAACTATGCTTATGAGTTGGAGGATGCTGTGTCTGATGGTTACCTTGTGAACTATGCCGGTTTCAAGAGAGGTACGATGATCCTGAAAGAAGGTATCAAGTATAGCAATCTATCTCAGGAAGAGAAGATCCAGATGGAGCGTATCTGGGAGTACGAGAAGACAAGGAAAGCTCTGGAAGGAGACGAGTATCATAGGGACATCGCAAACAACGAGATGTTCACATATATCCATAATATCGATACCATTGATAAGGTACTCCAAGACTTGATGGAGAATGGATTGAAGGTGCAGAGTGGGGAGAGGATTGGTAAGACCATCATATTTGCATACAGGCATACTCATGCAGAGCTTATCGTGGAGAGGTTCAATACGCTGTATCCTGAATATGGTGCCGGCTTCTGTGCCTTGATCGATAATCAGGTGACATATGCTCAGGACTTGATCGATAAGTTTGAGAAGAGGGATGTTGAGCCTCAGATCGCTGTGTCTGTTGATATGCTTGATACTGGTATTGATGTTCCAGATGTTCTTAATCTGGTATTCTTCAAACCGGTTAAGAGTAAGATCAAATTCATGCAGATGATTGGACGAGGAACACGTTTGTCTCAGGGTGTATTCGGAGATAAGGATAAGAGCGAATTCTATATCTTTGACTGGTGTTGTAACTTTGATTACTTCGAAAAGAATCCTAATGGCAAGGAGGCACCTACTACACAGTCATTAACGGAAAGACTATTCTGTTTACGCTCTGATATTGCCTTCCATTTACAACACCAGAAGTATCAGGAGGATGAATTTGCAAAGAGCCTTCATGATGACATTAAGACACTGTTGAAAGGACAGGTGGCAATGCTATCTGATAGTCATATCTCAGTAAGAGCTAAGTGGGAACAGGTAAGTCATTTCAAGGAAAATTCAGCATGGGTGTATGTGTCTGAGCTGGACACTTTGACATTGAAGAATGACATTGCTCCACTCCTCACAAAGAATACTCTGGACGAGAACGCTAAGAAATTTGACGTGCTGGTGCTGGCGATTGAGTTATCAATGCTGGATGATGAGGTAGGTGCTGGAAAGGCAGTGCAGAATGTACAGTTCGTAGCAGAGAAATTGCAGGAAAAGGCATCGATCCCTCAGATCCAAGCAAGAATGCAAACGATCAAAGAGGTTCTCAATCCTGTATGCTGGGAGAATGTATCCTTGTCATGGTTGGAGAAGGTACGTGAGGATCTGAGAGATCTAACTAAGTTCTTGATTGGAGATAAGAAGCAGTGGTTCGTAGTTGATATAGAGGATGTACTTTCATATGATGGAGAGAGTACAGGAATAGTTACCAGAGTGTCATACAAGCAGAGAATTCTGGATTTCCTTGCAGCCAACAGAAACCTTCCGGTCTTGAACAAGATCTATGCAATGGAACAGTTGACAGTTGCGGATATCAGAGAGCTGGAAAGGATACTGTGGAAAGAGCTTGGAGACAAGGAAGACTACGACAGATATACAGCCGGAATGCCATGTGGTGCAAATGTGGCGATCTTCATCAGATCCATCATCGGTGTGAACAGAAAGGATGCAGTTGAGCGTTTTGCTACATTCATTTCAGGATCACAGTTGAATGCTGAGCAGGAAGAGTTCTTGATGACGATCATATCATACGTCTGTGAGAATGGAGATATCACCAAAGAGATCGTGGTGAATGAGTCTCCATTTGATGAGAAGCTAT
>JAFYOM010000113.1 GCA_017560165.1 Parabacteroides sp. | reverse complement strand
TAAATGGGGAATTGAAGGGGCTGCACGAGCGACAGTCATTGCACAAGGAATTGGCATGTGTATCGCCTTAGCATACGTGAATTATAATCATCCACTGCTATCCATTAAAAAACAAGATATGCTTTTTGATGCCAATCTCTTCAAAAAAAGTTTAAAAATCGGACTTCCAACCAGTGTTCAACAATGCGCTATAGCTTTAGGATTGATGGCTCTTTTAGGTATTGTAAATAGTTTTGGAACAGATACATTAACGGCATATGGTGCAGCAGGAAAGATTGACACCATTATTACTCAATTAATCTTAACTCTATCTGGGGCCTTAGCCGCTTTTTGCGGACAAAACATTGGAGCCGGTAGATTGGATCGAGTACGAAAAGGATTACATTTCACAATGTATACCAATCTCTTTCTAGGATTAGTTACATTTGCCATCATTTTCTTTTTTGGAGAAAATCTTATGCAAATATTCACAGATGATTCGAACGTCATTTCTATCGGAAAAGAATATCTTCTGATTATTTCCGGTTTCTTTATTGTTCATGGATCACTAAATATTTTCAATGGAACTTTACGAGGGGCTGGAGCCACACTCTTTCCAATGATTACCAGTATTATTTGTCTTTGGATCATTCGTATCCCCCTTGCTTATTATTTAAGTACTCAATGGGGACGTTCTGGAATATGGTGGTCCATCGGAATCAGTATTTCCATTGGACTTATTGTCACTTATCTATATTATAAAAGCGGTCGGTGGAAAAAGAAAAGAGTTGTATAATTATACAACTCTTAATATTGATTGTAACTAATCATTTCCTTCGGATTCTTCCGTTTCTTCACTCTATCAAGTTGCATAGAATACCCAATTACAATATCCAACAAAATACGTTTTCCCTTCGGAACATGAAGTAATCGGCGTACTTTTTCTTCGTCAAACCAACCAATTATACAACTACCTAAGCCCTCATCTTCAGCAGCCAACACTATATGTGCAGTAGCAATACCTACATCTAAATGAGCAAAGTTCTTATCTTTCACCCAAGCCCCAAAGCTTGCTGTCATGTTCGACTTCTCCTCTACTACAACAATATGGACCGGAGCCTGTTTTGTAAAGTGATTAATACCCAAAAGCTTGCCAGAAGTGGCATCAGCCAATTGATTTTTCAATACCGGGTCATCCACCACTATAAAATGCCATGGTTGCGAATTACATGCAGAAGGAGCTATACATGCTGCCTGCAAGATTCGTTCTATCTTTTCTTTCTCTACCAAACGATTTGGATCAAACGCCCGGTCACTCTGCCGTTGACAAGCTAAAGAAAGGAAATCTTTCATTTGAATTGCATCATTTTACTGATATACTTCCCTACAATATCAAATTCCAAATTAACAACCGTTCCCTTTTCTATTTGGCAGAAGTTGGTATGTTCATGAGTATAAGGAATAATAGCTACTTGAAAACTATTATCTTTAGAATTACACACAGTCAAACTAACTCCATTCACACATACTGAACCTTTCTCTACAGTAATATATCCCTGCTGTGCCATTTCTTTATCGAAAGGATATTCGAATGTATAATACCAGCTTCCATTCGCATCTTCCACTTGGGTACAAACAGCCGTCTGATCAACATGTCCTTGTACGATATGTCCATCCAAACGTCCATTCATCATCATACTACGCTCCAAATTCACTAAAGATCCCGGCTTCAAAAGACCTAAATTAGAACGTTCTAACGTTTCACGCATAGCTGTAGTCGTAAATGTATCTCCCGTCTTGCGAACAACTGTCAAACATACACCATTATGAGCTACGCTTTGGTCTATCTTTAACTCATCCACAAAAGAACACTTCATTGTAATATGGATATTATCTTTATCATGTTCAATAGCTACTACTTGAGCTGTTTCTTCTACTATTCCTGAAAACATAAGATTCTCTTTTAATATTTTTGTTTCCAAAGATAGTGAAAAACAATCAATAAACGAATAATCTCAAAGTTATTGCTACCTTTGACCTCCGAGTTATGAAAAGAGATGCGATTGATTTTGAGAAAGACAAAGTTTCTTCTTTATTCAGAAAATTATTAATACCAACCCTATTAGGTAGCCTATCTTTATCAGCCGTCACTGCCATAGACGGTATTTTAATAGGTCATAAGGTTGGAGCTAATGGTGTTGCTGCAGTCAACATCATTGTTCCTATTTACCAAATTATGGCTGGATTAGGATTGATGATCGGAGCAGGCTGTTCTGTTGTTGCCTCCATCAACTTAGCTAAACAAAAACAGAAAGTAGCACGATTAAATATCACTCAAGCAATATTGTTTAGCACAATGTTTGTCTTTTTGTTATGTGTGCTTATCATAACTTTCCCTAGCCAAACAGGACTTCTTTTAGGTTCATCTAAAACACTTCTTTCTCAAGTCACCGATTATTTGAAATGGATAGCACCCTGTTTTATATTCGAAATGTGGAGTTTAATCGGTCTATTTATCATCCGTTTAGATGGCTCTCCTCGATTTGCGATGTGGTGTAATATTATCCCCTCTCTTCTAAATGTCATACTCGATTGGTTATTTATTTATCCATTAGGAATGGGAGT
>JAFYOM010000112.1 GCA_017560165.1 Parabacteroides sp. | reverse complement strand
TACCATAATTGGTATGGACGTAAGTGATGGAATAACCATCTTCAAGCATATGCATGTATTTTAGCAATGCTGAATGATCGTGTTTCTTTCGCATAAAATAAACCCCAAAAGTTTTTAGTCTAACTTTTGGGGTTCACTTCACAGATGTAGGTGTCGGGATTTTTTTTGTTGAAATTACCCGGCGACTAATCAGGAATTAGGTCCGATGTAATTCAAATTAAGTCCGATGTAATTTTTAATATCTTTAACCGAGATTTTTTCTGCTATTTGATTACCAATCGGTAGCCGATGCCACGAAGGTTTTCGATAGTCAAAAAGGGGAAAAACTCTAATTTCTTTCGTAACTGTCTGACCGTATTGCTAAGGGTATCCTTTTCAGTGAATGAAAGATTTTCTCTGCTGGAATCCGAACCGGATTTGATTTTGTACAATTGTTCATAAGTGAGACAATAGTTTTCTGCCTCCATGAACTCCATAAAAAACTTACCAAATTCCGAAGTCAGTTTGAGAGACTCCTCTTGATACCTCAATACTCCGGTTACTCTGTTGAAAAACAGCTCATGTGGTAATTCCACCCATTCCAAAACCCGTTTCTGTACGACCGGTACAATCTTCTCCTCTTCTATCACAACAATCTCCTCCCGAACGACCTCTTTGGGTAATAGAATTTTCTGTATCCGGATGTTCGGATTTCTTTTAGCCCAATATCGATACCCGGCCCAACCTCCGGCTGTTACCAACAACCAAAGCAGAGACCACAACGGGAAAGAGGAGTGCCAAAGCAGACTGCTCCATGGAAGTGCTACATATCCCTGCAATCGGATAGTCTGCTCTTTTTTATGGCTCAACCGATAGACCAAGGGAGGTAGAGGTATCGCCTTTCCCACTTCAGATTGTTCCGACGTTCCATATACGGTATGCTCTCCATTAGTTTGGGAGATATATCCTTTTTCGGCAATCCCGCTTTTTTGAAGTTCGGCATTAAAGATACTATCTAACCGGAAGCGATTCGGGTCCCTTTCTAATAGAACTTGTTGACAAATCCATGCCTCTTTTTCTTCACGAGGGATATCAGGGGTGGGAGAAAACTTCGGATCATAAAAACTTTGGATTGGTTGTGGTAAAAATATTGTCTTTTCCATCTCTATCGATCGAGTAAAAACAGCTGTGGATTCAGTAACTATTCGGGATTGCTGTGCTTGATAGGCTACATACCCGATACTCAACCAAACCATCAACCATACCCAAACGGCTATACATTTACGATTATTAATCTTCATATTTATTCTTTTTCTGTAGATATTTTGTTGACAAAGTCGTATTAATAAGTTTGAAAATCAATATCTTATAAATTATCCGAAAAGTATCGGACTTTTTTTAACTGATATAAAATTTTAAAAAATATCTTTGTGAAGTTCACTTGTCTTTCTGATAGACAGAAAATAATTCAGACGCAAATATAAATAAAAAGAGTATGATTAAAAAAATGTTGAAAATCACAGTTGTATTGCTTATGAAACGATTCTTTATCTTATTAATTTTAAGTTGTTATTCTCTCTGTCTATTCGCAGAACCGGTAAGTAGAGAGGAAATCCATCGTCAGGCAGTAGCCGCCTGTATGCGTATGAATGGAGAGGATTTCTCCACCAAGGCTTATACCATTACCCCGATGATAGAGGAGGGAGATACCTGTTACTATGTGGTACAGTTTGAGCCGGCAGGGTATGCGTTAATCTCAGCAGACGATCGGGTGCAACCGTTAATCAGTTATTCGACTACTGAACGATTTCAATTGGAAGAGGCTCCGGAACCGATGTCTTTGTGGTTGAAGAATCGTGCATCTGAAATCAAACAGGCCAAAAGTACGCTTCGCCATGCCAAACGTCATGTTGGATGGCAAACAAATCTTTTACGTTCCGATAATCAAACGGAAAAAATTCCTTGGTTGATTAAAGTGGGTTGGGATCAAAGGAGCCCTTATAACAAATATTGTCCGGTAACTAGAGATGGAAAGAAAACACTGGTGGGTTGTGGAGCTGTAGCTATGGGGCAGGCGATGACAGTCTTCAGACATCCTGTTCGTCCGAAAAGGTCTTTGAAATACAGTGTTGATAATGTCGGAGTTGTAGAGGTGAATTTTGATGAAGAACCTGCTTATGATTGGGATAAGATAATATCGGGTTCGGATAACAATGATGAGGCAGCTCGTTTGCTTTATCATTGTGGAGTATCAGCAAGAACAAGGTATGGAGTAAGTAGTTCAAGTTCAGTTATAGTAGATGTGATCGAAGCATTGTCTCATAAATTTTCATATATATCGGATAGTCTTGTTTTTAGAGATGGTAATTATGATGACTCAAATGAAGGGTTAAACGATATCTTTTTAAAAGAGTTAAAACAAGGGCGTCCAATCTTTTATTTTGCATGTACTTCTATACCCGGAAGAAAAGGACATTTGTTTAATATAGATGGTTATGATGGTGTAAATGCTTTTCATTTCAGTTGGGGATGGGGGCCTGTTTCCGATGTCTATTATACATTGGATTATGCATTAG
>JAFYOM010000111.1 GCA_017560165.1 Parabacteroides sp. | reverse complement strand
TTTGGTACCGGTAATCGTATTTATCGAGGACAGAAATTAAAAATGCAAAAGAACTCGGTATTAGTTATAGAGGGTATTCATGCATTGAATCCGGAATTGACAGCGATGATTGAGGAACATTGTAAATATCGGGTATATGTATCGGTTTTGACCTCTATCTCTTTGGATAATCACAATTGGATTCCTACAACTGATAACCGCTTACTTCGCCGGATTATTCGTGATTACCGTTTTCGTGGTTATTCGGCTCGTGAGACCATTGCCCGTTGGTCAAGTGTCCGTCGAGGAGAAGATAAGTGGATTTTTCCTTATCAAGAAAATGCAGATACGATGTTTAACAGTGCTATGTTGTATGAACTGGCAGCATTGAGGAAGTTTGCCGAACCGATTTTATTGGAAGTTTGTGCTTGTGATCCTGAGTATGCAGAGGCATATCGTTTACTTCGCTTCTTACGTTATTTCAATTATATACCGGAAGTTGCTCTTCCTGGTACCTCTCTTTTGCGAGAATTCTTAGGGGGCGGTAGTTTTCGTTATTAATTGGTAAAAACTTATTATCTTTGTACAACTCAAAAAGATATATAAAAAAGTATGTCTTTTTGAGTTTCTATTTATGTCTGGAATAATACAGTCAATTGAGCGAAGTATGAAAGAGATACATATCATAACCCCGGTTAAAGATTCGATAGATTTGACTTTGCAAACCATAGAGTCTATTTTATCTGCGGATTTTACAATTCCTTATCATTATTGTGTTTATAATGACTTCAGTACACCAGAGAATACAGCTCGTTTGCAAAAAGCTTCAGAGGAGATGGGGTTTGAATTGATTCATTTGGCTGATTTGACAGCACATCCTTCTCCTAATTATCTGTTAATTCTTCAAACAGCTCAACAAAAAGCTATAGAAGCAGATGCAGGTCTGCTAATTGTTGAATCAGATGTAGTGGTTAAGAAACATACTTTACAGAAACTTTTTGATGGAGCAAAGGAACGTCCGGATTGTGGTATAGCTGCTGCAGTTACTGTGGATGAAAAAGGAGAGATTAACTATCCTTATTTATATGCGAAAGGGAAAGAAAATTTAGTTTATCCGGAGAAGAAGCATCTAAGTTTTTGCTGTTCTTTGTTGACCCTTTCCTTTTTGAAAAAATTTGATTTTCATTTGTTAGATCCGGAAAAGAATTGGCATGATGTGACCATTTCTCATCGTTCGTTGGAGTTAGGTTTCGTAAATTATCTATTTACCTCACTTCCTGTTTGGCATCGTCCCCATAGCAGTCGTCCTTGGAAACAACTGAAATATACGAATCCGTTGAAGTACTATTGGTTGAAATTCACAAAAGGACTGGATAAAATTTGATTGTTTTATGGAACAGGCTGTTGTACGAAAATCCGGAGATTTTTTTCATTCGTATGTTTCATGTGTACATAAGGATTATCTGAATTTTTCCTCTTTTATCCAATCGCTTCCTTCTCGGTTTGATCAGGGAGAAGGAAAAGTTATTTATAAAGGAAGGAATGAATTACGTGAGTTTCATTATGAAGGAAAGGATTTAGTGGTCAAATCTTTTTGTAAACCTCATCTTATTAATCGATTTGTTTACGGATTATTTCGCTCTTCAAAGGCACAACGTTCATTTGAGTATGCTGAACTGTTTTTAGATGCAGGGATTCTGACACCTCAACCGATTGGCTATTATACGGAACGTTTGGGCTTTCTGTTTACACGTAGTTATTATGTATGTTTAAAATCGGAATGTCCATATACATATCGAGATTTTAAGAAACATGATTTTCCTCGTTTAAAAGAGATTTTAAAGGCTATCGCAGAAACGACAGCTCGTATGCATGAAAAGGGATATTGGCATAAAGATTATTCGGCTGGAAATATCTTGTTTAGAGATGATAGAGAACAGATAGAAGTAGAGGTTATTGATTTAAACAGGATGGCTTTCGGTCCGATAGATAGGGAAAAGGGATGTCGAAATTTTGAACGTCTGCCTAGTTCGAATGAACAGTTGACGATTATAGCTGAAACGTATGCACAAATCCGTGGGTTTGATCCGAAAATATGTTTTCAGTTGATGAGGCAATACATCGATTTGGAAGAACAAAGAAGAGCCAAAAAATAATATATCTTTGTAACTGATTTGGATTTTAAAGGATATGGAAAAGATAAGAGTCGCTGTAATTGGTTTGGGATACGTAGGTTTGCCGTTGGCACGTCTGTTTGCTACTTGTTATCCGGTAGTGGGTTTTGATGTTAAGCAGGAACGAGTGGCTGAATTGAAAGAAGGATGTGACGTTACCCAAGAAGTTTCAGACGAACTCCTAAAGTCTGTATTGTTATCTCATTTACCTGAAGATCAAGAAATAGGCTTGTATTGTACTTCAGATATTGAAGATCTTCGTTCCTGTAATTATTATATAGTAGCAGTACCGACACCGGTTGATATGCATCACAGTCCGGATTTGACTCCTCTATATCGGGCAAGTGAAATGGTGGGACAGGTATTAAATCAAGGTGATATTGTTATTTATGAATCAACAGTTTGTCCGGGTATTACGGAAGAAGAATGTGTTCCAATCTTAGCAAAAACTTCCGGTTTGGTTTATAATCAAGATTTTTTTGCGGGATATTCTCCTGAACGTATCAATCCTGGGGATAAATTGCATACGGTAGAAAAGATTGTAAAAGTAACTTCCGGATCGACTTCAGAGGCTGCTGCTAAGGTAGATGCCTTGTATCGTTCGGTTATTCAAGCGGGAACCTTCCCAGTTTCTTCCATAAAAGTTGCAGAGGCTGCCAAAGTCATCGAAAATTCTCAGCGTGATATTAACATTGCATTCATGAATGAATTGGCTAAAATTTTCCATTTGATAGGAATTGATACCGGAGAAGTATTGGCTGCAGCAGGGACAAAATGGAATTTTTTACCATTCAAGCCGGGTTTGGTAGGAGGGCATTGTATAGGAGTAGATCCCTATTATCTCATTCGTAAGGCACAAGATTATGGTTTTCATCCTGGATTGATTTTATATGGCCGTCGTATTAATGATACAATGGGTGAATATATTGCGGGACGTATTGTGAAATGTATGATAAAGAAAGATATTTCGATTCGTCATGCAGAGGTATTGGTTTTAGGTTTTACATTTAAAGAAAATTGTCCGGATGTAAGAAACTCTAAAGTGGGCGATGTAGTTCATTATTTACAAGATTATGGGATGCATGTGTCGATTTATGATCCGTGGGTACGGCAAGAAGATGTAAAAAAGGAGTATCAGTTAGAAGTTCTACCTTTTTTACCTAATAAGAAATTTGATGCAGTAGTACTGGCTGTAGCTCATACAGATTTTCAATCATTATATATTCCTGCTTTATTAAAAGACAATAGTGTCGTTTATGATGTGAAAGGTTGTTTGAATCCGGATTGGGTAGATGATCGGTTGTAATTACTTTCTTCCGAAGTCTGCCGGAATTTCGCCCCATTCAGATGTTTCCCATTTGTATATAGAGGTAGTGTAAGTATGGCTATTGAGCCATTTTTCTGCCCGTTCAATTAGATCGAAAATCGGTTCATTTTCCGGAATCCGTTCCAATAAAGTTTTACATTTTTTCTTTTTTACCCAACTGATGGCATTTCGGCTATCTGAATAGATAGGTAGATTACTTCCTTTTTGTTTAAGCAATGCCAACCCATGTACTAAAGCTAAAAATTCTCCGATATTATTAGTCCCTTTTTTGTAAGGACCGATTCGAAAAATCTCCTGTCCGGTAGGCATATAAACACCTCTGTATTCCATGTCTCCCGGGTTACCGCTACAAGCAGCATCTACACATAAGCAGGGTTGGATCGGTTGACCGATTGGAGTTTGGGGTTTTAAGTTGGCTACTGCTTTAGCCGAAGAGGCTGTGCGTAAATAATGTTCATATCCTTTTTTATAAGCCTCTGATGCCTCTTCCTCTGTTTCAAATGCTTTGTATTTGGCTCCGGCTTCTCCTTCTACCTGCTCTTTACATGTTGCCCAACTGGTATATATTCCCGGTACAACACCTTTCCATACTACATAATATTTGACCTTTGCCATAATTGTTTGCAAGCCTTTCGATAATCCTCAACAGGTAAATAAATGGATAGATAATTATCATAAGTATGAGGTCAAAGGTAAAAATAATCTATTACAAACAGATGTTCTTGTTGAAAAAAGTTTACATTTGCAAGAAACAATAGGATGATAATGAAACGTATATTTCTAATTGGATATATGGGAGCTGGAAAAACAACTGTTGGCAAAATCTTAGCCAACTTGTTAGGGCTTTCATTTATAGATTTGGATTATTATATAGAAGGACGTTATCATAGGACTGTCAGTCAACTTTTTGCAGAAAAGGGTGAAGATGATTTCCGAATGATAGAGCGAAAGATGTTACATGAGGTTGCCGACTTTGAAAATGTCTTGGTCTCTACAGGAGGGGGAACTCCTTGTTTTTTTGATAATATGGAGGTGATGAATGAAAAGGGTAAGACAGTCTATTTAAAAGTATCTGTAGAAGAGTTGGCCAATCGGTTGGAGGTATGTAAAGCGACTCGTCCGGTTTTAAAAGGACGATCAGGAGAAGAACTCATTTGTTTTATTGCTGAAAACTTAGAAAAACGAGAACCTTTTTATCAACAAGCAGCTGTTGTTTTTGAAGCAGAAGATATGATGACAGAGCAAGATGTGCAGCATATTTCGCAATCATTAGCTGCAATATTATAAAGAAATATGGACTCAATGGGTGGCAGACAGGGTAAAGGAATGTATATTCCACAAGAGTTATTGAAAGAGATTAACAAGGTAAACAATCGTTTGTTAATTGGAATACCCTGTGAACGCATAGAAGGAGAACGAAGGGTTGCGTTGACTCCGGAGGCGGTTGATATGTTGACCGATCGAGGACATCGAGTGTTGGTTGAGGCTGGAGCCGGTTTAGGTATTAATTATGCTGATAATCATTATGCAGAAGCAGGAGCGGAGATTGTCTCAACTTCAGCAGAGGTTTTTCAAGCCGATATTATATTAAAAATATTACCCCCTTTAGTAGCAGAGGTGATGATGATGAAGCCACGTGCTACAGTTTTTTCTACTGTTCAATTTAATGTGTTTTCTCAAGGAGCTTTTGAACTGATGGCAGCAAAGCGTATAACAGCTGTTTCCTATGAATTAATGGTTGATGAAGGAGGAAATAGCTTAGTCTTAAACGCAATTTCAGAGATAGAAGGAACGGCTTCTATTATGATTGCTGCTGATATGTTAAGTAATGCGCAGGGAGGTAAAGGTATTTTATTAGGAGGTATTCCGGGGGTTTCTCCTACTGAGGTGGTTATTATTGGAGCGGGTAATGCCGGGACTGTTGCAGCTCGTGCAGCGATGTCTTTTGGGGCCTCTGTTAAGGTTTTTGATGATGACATCAATAAATTACGAGCCATCCAGCAGGTGTTGGGACAAGGACTTTTTACCTCTACTTTTCATCCGAATGTGCTACAAAATGCATTCTGTAGTGCCGATGTTGTAATTGGTGCCAAATGTTATATCAATATGCGTTGCCGATATATCATTGCAGAAGATATGGTGCGAAGTATGAAGCGAGGTGCTTTATTGATCGATCTACGCGTAAATCAAGGGGGATGTTTTGAAACAACCTGTGGGTTAGGAGCTGCTGATCCGACAGTTTTTGAACAATATGGTGTATTGCATTATTGTAAACCGAATGTCAGTAATTTTGTTGCACGTACGACCTCCATGGCTTTAAGTAATATATTTGTGCCTTTGTTTTTTAAGATAGGAGATGTAGGTGGAGTTTTATCGATGATTCAATGCAATAGCGGATTTAAGAAAGGGGTTTATATGTATGCAGGTAAACCAGTAAATGATTATGTTGCTTGCCATTTTAATCAATCTTCCAATAATATTGATATTTATTTAGCTGCCTTTTAGGTGATTTTGTTATGATTTTGCAAAGTTTATGCTTTACTTTGCGCCCTGCAATAAAGAATAGCAAATACGATAACATAAAAATATGGTAGAACAGACAAAAGTAACAACACTGGATAAGGTTGTGATCCGTTTTTCGGGCGACTCCGGTGATGGTATGCAGTTGGCAGGAAACATTTTCTCTACTATTTCTGCCACAGTGGGAAATGGAATTAGTACTTTTCCTGATTATCCAGCAGATATTCGTGCTCCGCAAGGTTCTTTGACCGGAGTATCTGGTTTTCAGGTGCATATTGGTTCTGGGAAGGTGTTCACACCGGGTGATAAATGTGATGTCTTGGTAGCTATGAATGCTGCTGCATTAAAGACACAGTATAAATTTGCCAAATCAACCGCTTGTATCATAATTGATACAGATTGTTTCCAAAAATCTGATTTGGAAAAGGCTGCTTTTAAAACAGACAATCCGATTGAGGAAATGGGAATTAAGCAGGATGTGATTGCTGCACCTATTACCCAAATGGTAAAAGATTGTTTAGCAGATTCAGGCATGGATAACAAATCGATGTTAAAATGCCGTAATATGTTTGCTTTAGGGTTGGTATGCTGGTTGTTTAATCGTGATTTGTCGATTGCAGAAAATTTCTTGCGTGAGAAGTTTGCTAAAAAACCGGCTATAGCTGAAGCTAATATTAAGGTAATCCATGCAGGTTTTGATTATGGACATAATACACATGCTTCTGTTGATCATACTTATAGAGTAGACACAAAGGTAAAGGTTCCTGGAAAATATATGGATATAAGTGGTAACAAGGCTACTGCTTATGGTTTGATTGCTGCTGCAGAAAAAGCTGGATTGAAATTATTCTTGGGTTCCTATCCGATTACTCCGGCTACTGATATTTTGCATGAGTTATCTAAACATAAATCTTTAGGGGTTGTAACAGTACAGTGTGAAGATGAAATCTCAGGTTGCGCTACTGCGATCGGAGCCTCTTTTGCTGGCTCTTTGGCTGTAACATCTACTTCCGGACCGGGAGTTTGTTTGAAATCAGAGGCTATGAACTTGGCTGTTATCACAGAATTACCTTTGGTTGTGGTGGATGTACAGCGTGGTGGTCCTTCAACCGGTTTGCCTACAAAATCGGAACAGACCGATTTGTTGCAAGCGTTGTTCGGACGTAATGGTGAAAGTCCTATGCCTGTTATTGCAGCCTCTTCTCCAACACATTGTTTTGATGCGGCTTATGATGCATGTAAGATTGCTTTGGAACATATGACTCCGGTAATTTTATTGACTGATGCATTTGTGGCTAATGGTTCAAGTGCTTGGAAATTGCCAGACTTGACAACATATCCGGCGATTAATCCTCCGTACGTAACACCGGAGATGAAAGGGGAATATGCACCATATAAGCGTAATCCGGAAACCGGTGTTCGTTATTGGGCTATACCGGGACAAGAGGGATATACGCATATCTTAGGTGGATTGGAAAAGGATAGTAATACGGGTGCGATTTCAACAGATCCGGACAACCATGATTTGATGTGCCGCTTACGTGCTGAAAAGGTAGAAAAAATTCCAGTACCGGATGTACAGGTAGAAGGTTGTGTGGAGGATGCTGATTTGTTGATTGTTGGTTTTGGTGGTACATATGGTCATCTTTATTCTGCAATGGAAGAGATGAATGAAGCCGGTCAGAAGGTTGCTTTAGCTCATTTTGTACATTTGAATCCATTACCTAAAAATACGGCAGAAGTGTTGAAGAGATATAAGAAGGTGGTAGTGGCTGAACAGAACTTAGGTCAGTTTGCTAGTTATCTTCGTATGAAAGTGGATGGATTTGTACCTTATCAGTTCAATGAGGTGAAAGGTCAGCCTTTTGTTGTCAGCGAATTAGTGGAAGCTTTCACTGAGATCCTGAATAAGTAATAACCGTAAAGAAAGTAAAGACAATG
>JAFYOM010000110.1 GCA_017560165.1 Parabacteroides sp. | reverse complement strand
GTCCATCCTAATTCTAATACAGTCATCACCATTCCTTATCAAACAACTTTAGAAGAGAACAATGAGTATTTCTTAAATCTAGTTGTTCGTCTAAAAAAGGATTGTATATGGGCAAAAGCCGGACATGATGTTGCATCCGAACAATTTGCATTGACTGATAGAGTTCAAGTAGCTCCTGTAGAAGTATCGACCATTGATACCCTAAAAGTTGAAAAAACAGGAAGTACTTTGGGATTCCGAGTACCGGGTTTCTTCATTGCTTTTGATACGATAAGTGGACAAATGACCTCTCTTCGTTATGCAGGCATTGATATGATCTATAACAAGAAAGGATTCCAATTCAATTGGTATCGTTCTATGGATAACGATGTACGCTTGAACCTGCCGACAACCATCAAAAATCAATCGTTTGAATGGGAACAATCTGCAGATAAGAAGTCTATCATCATCACAACCCGTATGGTTGCAACTGTTGGACAAGACTCCAAAACGGTCATCGTTCCTTTTGATGTAACCTATACAATCTTTGCAAATGGTATCGTAGAGGTAGAAAGTTCATTCAAGGCAGATGATAAGTTCAATTTACCACGTTTAGGTTTGCAAGTGGCATTGAACCCTCAATTGGAACAACTTGAATGGTACGGACGTGGCCCAATCGAAAACCATTGGGATCGCAAAGCAGCAGCTTATTTCGGTTGTTATAAAAACAGTGTCACCGGAATGGAAGAGGCATACGTACGTGCACAAACCATGGGTAACCGTGAAGAGGTTCGTTGGTTGTCACTGACAAACGATGCAAACCGAGGTATTAAAATTACCTCTAAAGACCGATTAAATTTCAGTGCTCTTCATTTCACAGATCAAGATTTATGGAATGTGACATACGGTCATGACCGTGACAACGTCCGCAGAGCAGAAGTTATTTTAAATCTTGATTGTATACAACAAGGTTTAGGGAACAAGAGTTGTGGACCGGGTCCGTTACCACAATATGAAATTAAAAAGGGTGAAACATACTCTTACTCCTTCCGAATAGAAGGACTTAAATAATCTCTTCAAAAATCCTTGCCCATCGGTTCTTCATTCTTCGGGCAAGGATTTTTTGTTCCATGGGTATGAAAATAAAAACAAGTTATCATAAATTACAGCGAAAATCTATACCTTTGGAACCTAATCAAATAAGCTTATAGATTATCACTCACATGAACTACGGATTTGTAAAGGTAGCAGCAGCTGTACCACAGGTGCAAGTTGCCGATTGTTTTTATAATATAGAAAAAATCGAAGGATTGATGCGTAAAGCATCAGAACAGGGAGTACAAATCATCGCTTTTCCGGAATTGTCGATAACCGCATATACCTGCCTCGATCTATTTACTCAACAAACGTTATTGGATAATGCAGAAAAATCCCTGCTACAACTGATTGATAACACAAAAGAACTCCCTCTATTAACCATGGTCGGGGTTCCTCTCCGTACTGAAAATCGATTGATTAACGCAGCAGTGGTATTCCAACAAGGAACCATTTTAGGAATTGTTCCTAAAACCTATCTGCCTAATCATAAAGAATCACAAGAAAAACGTTGGTTTACATCGGCAGCTGAATTACATCAAACAACCATACAGATAGCTGGTAAAAAGTATCCGATAAGTAATCATCTACTTTTCCAATCAGGAACGGTTTCTATCGGAATTGAAATGGGTGAAGATCTTTGGGCACCCATACCGACCAGTTCGATATTGGCAATGGAAGGAGCTCAAATCCTATTCAACTTATCGGCTAGCAATGAACTTATTGGAAAACATGCTTACCTCTGTTCATTAGTTGCTCAACAATCAGCTCGTTGCATGGCCGGATATGTTTATGCTTCTGCCGGATTTGGAGAATCAAGTACAGATCTTGTTTATGCCGGAAACGCCATCATTGCCGAAAATGGAAAATTATTAGCGGAATCTCCTCGTTTTACAATGGAAGAACAGTTAGTCATCAGTGAAATCGATATGGAAGCGCTTCAATATGACCGACAAATCCATACAAATTTCACAAATGGAATTTCTCTTCTACAAAAGATCGAACCTCAAGTCATCTCTTTTACCTTGCCAGTCAACGAAGAGTTCCACTTAACTCGTTCCATTGATCCGCATCCTTTCATCCCTTCCGGTAACAGTTTAAAAGAACGTTGCGAAGAAATTATTCAGATGCAGATTGGCGGATTGGCCAAACGTATGATACACACACACGCACAAACGGCTGTTGTCGGTATATCCGGAGGATTGGATTCAACTTTAGCATTGTTGATCACAGTCATGACCTTTGATGCACTTAAGATTCCACGTAAACAGATTATCGGTATAACCATGCCCGGTTTCGGAACAACCGGACGTACCTATAACAATGCAGTCAATCTGATTCATTCTTTAGGAGTAACTTTTAAAGAAATTTCGATCAAAGAGGCCTGTCTACAGCATTTCAAAGATATCAATCACGATCCGCAGGTTCATGATGTGACTTACGAAAACAGTCAGGCTCGTGAACGAACCCAACTGCTTATGGATATTGCCAATCAAGTCAATGGTATGGTAATCGGAACAGGTGACCTTTCTGAATTGGCTCTTGGTTGGGCGACTTACAATGGAGACCATATGTCTATGTATGGTGTCAACGGTAATATTCCCAAAACGCTGGTTCAATATTTAGTGGAATGGGTTGCACGTAACAAAGTGGATGAAGCCTCTTGTACCACATTATTGGACATTGTAGATACGCCAATCAGTCCGGAATTGATTCCGGCAGACGAACAAGGAAACATCAAACAAAAAACAGAAGATTTGGTAGGTCCTTATGAGTTACATGATTTCTTCTTGTATCATTTCCTTCGTTTTAGTTCACGCCCTGCGAAAATCTATTATTTGGCACAGATTGCTTTTTCCGGTGTTTATGACCAAGCAACCATTAAGAAGTGGTTATATACCTTCTTCCGCCGTTTCTTCCAACAACAATTCAAACGCAGTTGTCTGCCGGACGGTCCGAAAGTAGGAAGTGTTGGTTTATCACCACGTGGAGATTGGCGAATGCCAAGTGACGCGATGTCAAAACTTTGGTTGGATGAAATAGAAAAAATTTGAAGTGAAATCCCTGTTTATAAGACATAGACTGAGTATTATACTCACTTTACTTTTTGCTCTGTTCAGCCTCTGTTCTTTACAAGCGCAGGAGAAAGATTTTCCTCGAAAAGGAGAAGGTATTGATCTTTTCTTGAAACGACACAATCGATTAGGAACAACCTATCGGAAAGAGTTTATCGAACTTAACAAAAAACAGTTAGGGAAAGATCAAACGCTTCGGATGGGAGTAAAATATACCCTCCCTCCTATTCATGGGAAAAAGACTACCCTAACGACTCAGGCTCGTTCCAATTATGAACCGTTATTTGGAAACAAACTTGCGTCATATAAGGTAACCTCTTCGGAATTAAAAGGGGCCTGCTTTTATTTGGTCTGCGGTCATGGAGGACCGGACCCGGGAGCTATTGGTAAAATGGGAAAAATGCAATTACACGAAGACGAATATGCCTATGATATCGTATTGCGTCTGGCTCGTAATTTAATGATGAAAGGAGCTAAAGTTCATATCATCATCCAAGATGCTAAAGATGGTATCAGAGATGAACAATACTTAAAAAACAGCAAACGAGAGACCTGTATGGGTAAGACCATCCCATACAATCAAACCCGTCGATTGCAACAACGATGTGAACAGATAAACGCTCTTTTCAAAAAAGATCGTTATGCCTACAAACGAGCCATTTTTGTTCACATAGATAGTCGGAATAAGAAAGCAAGAACAGACGTATTCTTCTATCATCAAAATAAAAATTCAGAAAGTAAACAGTTGGCTAAAACCATGAAGTCAACTTTTGCCAATAAATACAAGAAGCACCAACCGGGACGTGGATTTTCGGGAACTGTAGAGGGACGTAATCTCTATGTATTAAGAAACACGACTCCGGCTTCAGTATTCGTTGAGTTAGGCAATATTCAAAACAGCTATGACCAACAACGAATTATCCTCAACGATAATCGACAGGCTTTGGCCAATTGGCTTTGTGATGGATTTATTACCGATTATAAACGATATAAGAAAAAGACAAAATAAACAAGCATATATTACATGAGATTAAACAGACGTAATTTTATTAAAACAGGAGGAATGGCTATGCTCAGTTCATTAACTGCTCCCACTCTATTGGGCAGTTGTGTTAATCATAATGATAAAGCTGCCGGTATTTCATTCGCTTTAAATCATTTTGGAGTGAGTGAAAACGATATGAAAAAAGTACTAACAGCAGCACTTGAAAAAGGAGGAGATTATGCCGATCTATTTTTCGAACATTCATATCGCAACAGTATTGGTTTGCAAGATGGTGCCGTAAACAGAGCTTCATCCAATATCGACTTTGGAATGGGGGTTCGTGTTTTAGCCGGAGATCAAACCGGATATGCGTATGTAGAAAATGTGACACTGGAGGAGATGTTGAAAGCTGCACGTACTGCTGCACGTATAGCGAATGGCTCTACCAATAGTACACCGGTTAATTTGACAGAGGTTCCGATCATACATAACTACTACGGTATTCAAACTCCATGGGATGAATTAGCTGTAAATGCTAAAACCCCTTTCCTACAAAAGTTAAATGATCAGATCTTCGCATTAGATAAACGAGTTCACAAAGTAATCGCCTCTTTAGGAGATACAACGTCACACATTTTATTCTGTAATTCCGAAGGACAAATCTATTATGACTATCGTCCGATGGTTACATTAAGTGCCGTTTGTATCATGGAAGAAAATGGTAAAATAGAAAATTCATACGCAGCTCGTGCTTTCCGTATGGGGGCAGAATTCTTAACAGACGAGATTATCAATGAACTTGCAAAAGAGGCTATTGATAAGACATCTATCCTATTCCAGGCAATCAAACCTAAAGGAGGAGAAATGCCTGTTGTGATGGGTGCAGGTGGTTCCGGTATCCTACTTCATGAAGCTATCGGCCATGCTTTTGAAGCAGATTTTAACCGTAAGAATACCTCAATCTTCTCTGATCAATTGAACAAAAAGATCTGTAACGAACATATCAACGTCGTAGACGATGGAACGATTCCTTTCAACCGCGGTTCTGTCAATATTGATGATGAAGGTATATTAGGACAAAAGACTTATATCGTCAAAGAGGGTGTTTTGACCAGCTATCTGCATGACCGTATCAGTGCCAAACATTATGGAATCCCTTCTACCGGTAATGGCCGTCGTGAGTCATTCCGTCAGATGCCTATTCCACGTATGCGTGCTACCTATATGGAGGCCGGCAATGTAACAGAAGAAGAGATGATTTCTACTGTTAAGAAAGGGATCTATGCCGCGAACTTCACTAACGGACAGGTGCAAATTGGAGCCGGAGACTTTACCTTCTTCGTTAAAGATGGTTTCTTAATTGAAAACGGTAAATTGACTCAACCAATCAAAGACATCAACATTATCGGAAACGGACCACGTGCATTGGCTGATATTACCATGGTCGGAAACAACTACAAAATGGACAATGGAACCTGGACCTGTGGTAAAGATGGACAGTCTTGTCCGGTAACATGCGGTATGCCGTCAGCTTTAGTTAGTAAACTGACAGTTGGTGGAGAAAATTAAAAATTTATAACTGAAAGTTCAAATGATTACAAACGAAAATAAAAAGCTGGCTCAATGGGCGATGGAGTTTGCCCTAAAGAACGGATGCCAAGCATCACGCGTGAGCCTTTACAATGGATCAAGCAGCTCCTTTGAAATACGTGACATGAAAATGGACCGCTTGCAACAAGCCTCTGAAAACAGTTTGGTTATCCAATTATACGTAGACGGACGCTTCGGTTCTTTCTCTACCAATCGTTTAAACAAAAAAGAATTGGAGAGTTTTATCCTTAATGGAATAGCCTCTACCCGTTTCTTAGCAGAAGATAAAGCACGTACATTGCCGGATGCCTCTCTCTATTATACAGGAGGAGGTGTTGACTTACAGCTTATGGATCCGAAGTTTGATACAGTTCAACCGGACGATAAAGTGGCATTAGCGATGAACGTATGCAATGAAATGATGGGCAAAGATAGCCGTATCATTTCGGCAAATTCTTCATACGGGGATGAAAAATATTTCAAATACATGATTGCCAGCAATGGTTTTGAAGGAGAAGCCTCCAGCTCTTCTTTTAGTTTGGTGGCAAGCGTAAGTATCAAAGGCGAAGGAGATGCACGTCCTGAATCTTATTGGTATGATTCTTCGCTTTACTATGACACACTAATCAAAGAGGGATTAGGAACTAAAGCATTAGAACGTGTGCTACGTAAGTTAGGACAGAAAAAAGTAGCTTCCGGAAAATATCAAGCAGTGATTGATAATATGAATTCCAGCCAAGCGCTTTCTCCTATCTTAAATGCATTATATGGCTCTTCCATCCAACAGAAGAACTCTTTCTTATTGGACAAACTAAACCAAAAGGTATTGGGAGATAAACTGACACTTATCGATGAGCCTCATTTGGTAAAAGCTTCGGGTGCCCGTTATTTTGATAACGAAGGAGTAGCTACTAAACGTATGCCGATATTTGAAAACGGAGTCTTGAAAACCTACTTTATTGATACCTATTCTGCCAATAAAATGGGAATCCAACAGACCATTTCTTCACCGTCTATCCTAACCATGCAGATGGGAAATAAAGATACAAACGGATTAATCGCTTCTGTCAATAAAGGAATCTTGATTACCGGTTTTAATGGAGGTAACTGTAATAGTTCAACCGGAGATTTCTCTTATGGTATCGAAGGCTTCTTGATCGAAAAGGGTAAATTGACACAACCGATCTCAGAGATGAACATTACCGGCAATATGATTACGCTTTGGAACAATCTGGTTGAAGTTGGTAATGACCCTCGCCAATCCTCCAGCTGGCGTATCCCCGGACTATTATTTGACGAAGTAGACTTCAGTGGGTTATAATCGAAAAAATAAACAAACAAAAAAAGCATCCATTTCTTTTTGAGATGGATGCTTTTTCTTTATGATTTGATTAGGCCAATAATAAATAGATCGACATGAAATGGCAGATACTTCCTCCTAAAACGAAACAATGCCAAACTGCATGCATATACCTATATTTATCTATCGAATAAAAGATACTACCTATCGTATAACAAAGTCCTCCGGCTACCAGCCAATAAAATACATCCATTGAATCTGTTTCACGAAGCACATGAAGCAATGGTTTGAATGCAAACACCACAACCCATCCCATAGCCAAATAACAGGCAGTCTTCAAATGATTGGTTTTCTTCAATTTTCGAAAACTCAAATAGATACCGATAACCGCTGCTATCCAAACCACAGAAAAGAGTGTCCAACCCCAATGACTCTCCTGTCGCAAAACAACCAATGTAAAAGGCGTATAGCTTCCGGCGATATGTAAATAAATTGCAGCATGATCAAAATGACGCCATAACATCTTTCGATGTTCATTCGAACAAGCATGATAAAAGGTGGAGGTCACGTATGACAATGTCATGCAAATAGCATATGCCATGAAACTACCAATCACCCATGGATTACCATTTTGTATGGCTACCACACATAATATGACTATTGCGGTTAACCCAAAACACATACCGGCCCCATGCGTCAATACATTGGCCAACTCTTCACCGTATGTCTGTCTCTTTTTTGCTACCATCATTTTTATATCTCCTTATTTCATCCATTTTAACCGTAAACTATTCATCACAACTGATACTGAACTGAAAGCCATTGCTGCACTTGCCCACATCGGATTCAATAGCAATCCGTCTACAAAGAAAAAGGCACCGGCAGCCAAAGGAATACCTATCAAATTATAGACAAACGCCCAAAACAAATTCTGACGAATCAAGCGAACCGTTTGTCTTGATAAACGAATGGCCTCAGGCAATAATAAAAGATCGGAGGTCATCAGCGTAACCATCGCCACATCCATGGCTATATCTGTTCCCTTCCCCATAGCTATACTCACATCGGCACGAGCCAATGCTTGCGAATCATTGATACCATCTCCAACCATAGCGATCTGTTTTCCCTGCTTCTGTAAAGCCATAATATAGGCCTCTTTCTCATTCGGCATTGCCTCCGCTTTATAGGAATTAATACCTAAAGATCCGGCAACCTGTTCAGCCGTACGCAGCCCGTCTCCGGTCAGAAGATGCACATCGATTCCAGCCTGCTTCAATGCTTGTACTGCCATAATGGAAGTCGGCTTGATTCGATCCGATATGGCAAAAATAGCCAAAAGTTGCGTATCTTTACCATAATAGACAACACTACGTCCCTCTTTCTCCCATTTCTCAACAACCAATTGAGCCGTCTCAGGAACAACCGCATGGTCGTGCATTAACAGAATCCGACTACCCACCCAGTAAACAGCATTCTCTACCTCTACTTGAATACCACGTCCTGTCAAACTTTCAAAACGATCGACCAAACAAATACTTGCGTCCTCTTCCTCCAACCAACGGACCAATGCCGATGCCAAAGGATGTTCCGATTTTTGTTCTGCAGTATACAAAATATTCCGAATAGCATCATTCTTTTCATCTATCCAATGCACATCCGTTACCATCGGAACACCTTCTGTCAAAGTCCCTGTTTTATCTAAAACAACCGTATCGACCTTGCATAAGTTTTCCAATGCAAAAGCATCCTTGACCAAGATATGTCGTTCTGCTGCTTTTCCGATTCCGACCATCAATGCTGTAGGAGTTGCCAACCCCAATGCACAAGGACAGGCAATCACCAATACAGAGACAGCAGATAGGAAAGCATGAGAGAAATAGGCCTCTCCTCCTATGGACAGCCATGTCACAAACGTTATTAAGGAAAGCATGACTACAGTCGGAACAAAGATACTACTAATGCGATCCACAATCCGTTGAACAGGCGCTTTACTGCCCTGTGCCTCTTGTACCATCCGTACAATCTGAGCCAATACGGTCATATTTCCTACATTGGTAGCCCTCATCGTAAAGGATCCTTTTTGATTGATGGTTCCCGCCAATACTTTATCTCCCGGATTCTTCTCTACCGGAATAGGTTCACCACTCAACATACTTTCATCCACCGAAGAGAAACCTTTCATTAACAGACCATCTACCGGTATCTTTTCTCCGGGACGTACACTCACTACATAACCGACTTGAATCGCAGAAATCGGAACCTCAATCTCTTTAAGTCCCTTTACCCAACGAGCCGTTTTGGGTTGTAACCCCATCAATCCTCTAATAGCCGAAGAGGTACTGTTTTTAGCCCGCTCTTCCATCAACTTTCCCAATAGGACAAAAGCAATAATCACCCCGGATGCTTCAAAATAGACATGCGGTTCTAATCCTTTCTCCAACCAAAATTGCGGATAGACGGTATTGAAGAGACTGAATAAAAAGGCTATTAAGGTACTCAATGCAACCAACGTATCCATATTGGCTTTTCCCCTACAAGCATGACGCCAGCCACTGATATAGAAAGAACGACCGAAAAGCAACATAATAGCCAATGCCAACCCCATCATCACCCAATTTACCCAAGTCTGATGCATAAACACCATACCCAACACTGCCAAAGGAATAGCCAGAATCCAAGCCCCTATCACCTTTCGTTTCATCTTCTGATAATGGGCTTGTGCCATCTCCTCCTGTTTGGCAATCGGATCTTCCTCCTCAATAATCAACCCATATCCGGCAGCTTGTACTGCTGCTTGAATGGCTTGTACTGTGATTATCGTAGAATCAAAAGTAACAGACAAAGTATTAGCTGCAAAATTAACGGAGGCCTCTTTTACCCCCTCCAATGCCTGTACCGTACTCTCTACATTCTTGGCACACATCACACAACTCATCTCCAATACAGGAAAAACCTTGGTTTCTATCTTTTCCATCCTACAAAAGCTCTTTTACAAAAAGTTCCCCGAGAAATCCTCCCGGGGAACCAAACAAAGATACGTATTTTATTATTACATAATCTATACTTCCTCCAATATAATTTTCACTTCCTCTTCGGAGAGTCTGGCAATTTGGGCAATAGAGGCGATATCCATCCCCATCTCCTGCATATTTTGAACCATTTGACGGATAGCCTCAGATTTGCCTTCTGCTTTACCCTCTTCTTTGCCTTGGCGATAGCTGCTATGGATGGTATTGTTGTAGTCCCGATAATGTTTAAGTGCCTGGTCATATTCCCAACGTTCCTCTTCATTCAAAGAGGCAACATCTGCAACCTCCAAAATCTTGCCAAACACAGACTTCGGAGCATATTCCGGTATTTTCTCAAAACTATCCATATTCTTCAATAGATACATCCAACGATCAAAATCGGTTTCACATTCCTCTTCTCTCTTTATAAAGTAAGGCAAACTTAAATAGATATGCCGCATTTTACCGTTTACCATCTTACCCGTTTCTCGATCCGCTAATATAACGTCGGTTCGGAATTTACTAAGCGGTGCAATCTTAAAGTTTAAAAAGAAGATTCCGTAAACCGGATAAATCTCATAATTCCAAGCAGAGCCTCTTAAGCCTTGCTCGTCAATCATCCGACAAAGGTAATATAAAGCCCTGTCTAAGAAATAATCCTGATACTGATTCTGTATCTCTACGATAAACTTCGTACCGTCTTCGTCTTCACAAAGAATATCGTAGATGATTACCTTTTGGTTTAAAGACTTCGGTATCTTCTCTTTATTCAAGAGACTGATACGTTTCACACTGCGCTCGTCACCCAAGATGACTCGCAATAATTCCAATAACAACTCCTTGCTGACCTCTCTTCCGAACAGATGCTTAAAACCCACGTCGGTAAAGGGATTCATGAATTTTCCCATAGCTTTAGGATTTTAGTTATAACACATTAAGACCAACCAATATTCATTTCTTGATAGGCTTTTACAAAGAAAAAGAAAATTATTAAAAACAAAAAGAATTTGATATAGGATTATTTACACCAATAAAGGTCGCCTCTCCGTTTTAAATGATCTGTGTTCCAAATTCCATTTGTGTTTTTATAAACAATCTCCCCACTGGGATACTTTCTTTATTTCTATTAAGACAATAGGCCAATGCCGATCTTGGAGTTATATTTAATCCGTACCTGATACTCCATAAAAAAAGGATATGTCAATAAAAATGACATATCCTTTTGGGTTATTTCTAAAATGAAATAGAATTATTCAGCAGAAGTAGCCAAAGGAGATGCTTGTGTATAAGTACGTGCTGCCAATTCTTTATCTAACATATACATACCATATTTATTATCTTCTACAGCTTCTACCGCAGCAATCATATCACGTGCAGATTCTTCTTCTTCTACCTGTTCATCAATAAACCAATTCAAACGGTTGATAGAGGCATAATCACGATCTTCATTTGCAATCGCAGCCAAATTATTAATCAAACCAGTCACTACCTTTTCATGTTCCAATGTCTTCTTATACATATCAAGAACGGTATTCCATGAAGTAGGAACCTCTTCGATTGGTTTCAATTCTACTTTCGCATCACGAGAATTTAGATAATTCATAAAAATACGAGCGTGATCTTGCTCTTCGCAGAACTGAACATAGAACCAATTAGCAACACCTTTATAACCTTTTGATTCTGCATCCATAGACATGGATAAATAAAGATATGCTGACCACAATTCAGCATTAATCTGTGCATTTATTGCATCATGTAATTTCTGACTTAGCATAGTTCTTTTTTTTAAAATTATTATAGAGCGAAATTAACACAAACAAATTATTTAACCAAACCTAACCCTTTAT
>JAFYOM010000109.1 GCA_017560165.1 Parabacteroides sp. | reverse complement strand
GGAAATAAATAAAAAGAATGCTCAATTAATCCTCACTACACACGATATAAATTTACTTAACGAAGATAAATTACGAAGAGACCAAATTTGGTTTACCGAGAAATCAGAAAGGGGTACGTCAGATTTATATTCTCTTTCAGATTTTTCAGGTGTTCGAGAAGATACCCCTTTTGCGAAATGGTATATGGCAAATAAATTTGGAGCGGTACCATCCATTAAACCCTTACAAAAATTGTTCTGATGCGATCGACTGATACGAAACAAACACATTATTCGATGCTTCTTATTTGCGAGGGAACTCACACCGAGCCCAATTTTTTAGCACTTATGATTGAAGATTTTAAAGAAACTGGAATAATTGATTTTGCTACCACGATCAAACCTAAACCGACCATATCCCCAAGCGATGATGTTCTAGATTTAAATCGAGGCAAAGAGAAGAGAAAAAAACGCTTGCTTAAAAATACGACACAAGAACAGCAAGAAATAGAGAATACGGATTTTTTCCCCGGAGAACAACCTTTAAACTGGGTAAAAGGAGGCATCGACAATTTGAAGGTATACGACGAAGTTTGGGTGTTTTTTGATAAAGATGGTCACCCGAAGGCAAAAGAGGCTTTCGAAATGGCAAGAATTACCGAGATCGATGGAAAAAAGATCAATATAGCCTTTTCAAGTCGCTGTTTTGAGTATTATTTACTTTTGCATTTTGAACCTTTATACAGAGCTTTCGAAAAATCCGAATGCAACGGGAAAAATTACTCCAAGTGAAAAAGAAAATCCAAAACAGTAAGCTATTATTGCATGACAGATCGTGCTGTAGAAGGCAAAGCTTGTAATGGCGATGTATGTATTAACGGTTACGCAAGGATGAAAGGTTACTGGCAAGATAGTAAAGGAGGCCTTTCTACTTATACTTTCGTAAAAGATAAAATATGGACCGGTGTATACAATGCACATCTTATTCGCTGGAAAAGCAACACATTGCATCAAAACGAATATTATGAAAGAAACCCGTATGTTGATGTTGACAAATTTGTTTGCCGTTTGATGGGATTTTCAACAATCAATTTTGAGGAATCTTATGACGTAACTGAAGACAAAATAAATTATCGCATAACAAGGGAACTCAATACGATTACTCTAACTCTGCTCAATGTTAAAACTTTGATTCTTCCCCAAGGTAGTATTACCGTACATGATTACAAAACAGGAGATTATAGAGAAATGAATATATGTGCCATTCTAACAGAAGATAATCCAGATTTCTCAATTAATTTAGAGAAAATCATCAATCCAAACGAATTCTGTGTAATCTCGATTCTTTCAAAAAAATATTATTGTCCCCTATTTTCCCAGCAAACGATAATATGACATTAATTCTCTGTCTTTACCAGAAACTTACTCTAATAATATCTAATAAATTTAGACTGACACAGAAGTCTTGGTTACTTTTTTCCTCAAAAAGAAAGTGTATATTGTATGACGTAAATGTTTCCCTATTAAACGGATTATACTCTTCATCATCAAATTAGCTCCGAATTCTACAATATTAATTCGTCCTGAACGATACATGAACTTCAACAATTTACTTTCTGATACAACATATTTCCATCCACCTCGCCTTTCCAACATCGTATAGCCTCCTCTTGCCCATAATAATGATTCTCCAATATTGGCAAAATAATAATTGGCATTAGCTAATCTATTCCAAAGATAGTAATCTTCTAATAGATAAAATGGTTGATAACCGCCAACAGCAAGTATATCCTTTTTCCTGAACATGACGGTCATGTGATTAAATGGGTTTCTCCATTTCATAAATATTTTTAGTTGTTTATCTTCTTGAGGTAATTCTCTTATCGCCTCTATTTCTTCTTTACAATCAGAAAATTCTTCGATCCAACTTCCAACAATAGTTATTTCTTTGTGTTCTTTTAGAAAAGCTATTTGTTTTTCAAAACGATATGGTTTACATATGTCGTCACTGTCCATACGTGCTACTAGATCGAAAGAGCAAGCATTCAGACCGATACGTAGAGCTTCTCCTAATCCTTGGTTCTTTTCTAAAGTGATAACTTTTAATTGTTCGTTTTTACTAGAGAAGTCAACAATTATTTGTTCCAATTCTTCCGTTAGAGGACCGTCTTTCACTAACACGACTTCATTCGGAATTAGACTTTGTTCAAATACACTACGTAAAGCTTCTTTGAAAAAAAGTGGTTGTTCTTTTTTGTAAACAGCCATTAATACTGAAAAACAGTTTTCCTTATTTACCTGTAATTCCTGCATAAATTCCTTTTAATATTTGCTTCATGTAACTTATACGCGGGGGAACGCATAAAGGATAATAAAAAAACTTTATACTATATTTAAATCCATTTGACACTTTCCAATACAAAGGTACATAACCTCTATGAACCAATCGGAAATAATTTCGAAATTGATAAAATGTACGGAAAGGGGTGGGTATTGCAACTTTCCTAAAAATGAATGGGCGGTCTCCTTCTCCTACTTGGTGGCTTAACTGTACGCTCTCCGAAATGAAAAAACGCCATCCACCAATTTTTTTAGCTCTCCAGCACCATTCATGATCGACTCCATCAATAAATAAACTTGATTCCATCCCTCCAACTTGTTTGAAATGCGGTATTGGAATCAATGATGCAGAACTGATAATTTCCCCAACTTCCGTAATTTTGGGTAGGATTAATTTTCCTTTTTTTACTGCACCTATATACGGTTTTCCTTCTCCTCGATTAAAAGGACGTGGGCCAATTCCTCCGATTGGGATTCCTATTTCTTTTAATCGATTATAATCGGCCAGAAGGGAGGAAACTAAATTATTTGGTGCTAAACTATCTTGATCCATGAATAACACAAAATCAAATCCTTTCTTTTGGAAGTAAATAATTCCTCGGTTTTGGGCTTCGGCAATTCCCAAATTTTTGTTGAAACTATGATAATATGTATTGGGATATAAGTTAAGTAATGTCGTTATAAAGTCCGGCATATTCACAGAATTATCCCCCAAAAAAATTTCATCCACTTGTTCATTCAATGCATTTAGGGAGGCTGTTAATAACTCCCGTTGAGGATTATACATTACAAGTACACACCCTATTTTCATCTTCCAGTATTTTATTTGCCATTACTAAAGTCAATATTACAATCACTTGATTCGAATCTAGAATATAAGGATTCGTGAACGCATAAAGAATATAGCATAAATAAACGAATAGTAATCTAGGATCTCGAATTTTCGTGTAAGCAAAAAATAAATTCAATAATATGAAACTAATAAAATTTATAATTCCTAGTTGATTAAAGAAATAAAACGTTTGTAATTCAAAATAAATATTGCCCGTGTAATCCCGATAATTTGTTTTTTCTGAAACCGTATTTCCTAACCCTTTTCCCAACCAGATTGTTGTATTTTCTTGTCCGATATCCCGTAATAAAACTTCTACTTGATCTTGTCTTGTACCCATAGAATCTACTTTTTTAGACATAACGTTTTCAACAAAAATTAATCCGGGGATAAAAAACAATATAATTAAAAAAGATAATGCCAAAATCTTTAATTGTAACTGCCGGAAAGATTCGTTTTGTAAGAAAAAGAGCATAAAATGAAAAACAAACAAACTGATTAGATAAGCAAAATTTCCAGCAAACACGATTGCCAATAAATAGATACATCTAAAGAAAGACTTTCGTTTTTGAGGGAATACGGGTATAAAATACGATAACATATACACGAAAGGTAACAATGCATTTCCTTTTACCGGTATATTATAAAAATGCCCTGTGAAAGTATAAACATCTCCCCAACCTTGATTGATAAAGTAATGTCGTAAGGGTTCGTAAGTTTCTAAATTGAAAAAAAGTAAAAGAATGAATTCCAACCCAATTAGAAATATACATTGTAACAATGTAAGAGCGAATAATAGCTTGATCATTCGGGAAGGTAAAATGATAAAATAGGCTGTAAGTAAGAAAAAAATAATCAAGATAAAGCGAGCTACGAGTGTTACTTCATTACCCTGTAGTAAAGCGTAAAATACTAGAAAAGAACACCAACAGAGGATAGGCAGAAATGTACGATAAAATCCGGTTGCATCATAACGCATATTTAATGCAACGATACCTAGTAAAGCTAAATTACCGAGTATACTATATGATACAAAAGGAACTTGACGAGTGATGATAAAAATCAATACTCCCCATAGTACCATCGATAGTGTGTTCTTCAATTTGTTTTTTCTTTCTTTGCTCATTTTAGCCCTTATAACAAAATGCAATCATTCTCAATAAAGCTTGTCCTACTCCTACAACAAAAAATAAGCACCACCCTGCAAGTAAATAGAACGTGGGAAATTCTGTGAGATATTCTAATAAAAAGACAAATGGAAATAATAAAATGAAATTTGGATATTGATACATTTGTCGGAAAATGTATCGAAGCACAGAAGGGTTGTCAACACTTTCAGTTCCTGTTTCTTTTCGATGATAAGCTTGGAATGTTAACAACGCTCTATGTTGAAATTCCATAGAAATAAATACAATGAAAATGAACGCTAATAACCACTCATGATATCTATCGAGTTGCCAATAGGAATACCAAAGTGCCAAATTCATTAACGGGTGGCAGGTTAGATGAGCCCAGTAATCCATATCTCGTCCGTATGTTGAGAATTGTTTTGTGATTCTAGCTACCTCTCCATCACTACAATCCATTATATACCATAAATAATAACAGATGATTCCTAAAACTTTAAATTCCCACTTAGGTAAGGCAAAAAATAGAGATCCCACGATTCCGAAGAAAATCATGAATAACGTGATTGTATTTGGTCTTAATTGCCACTTTACGAATTTTGTTGAAAAAAAGGGCGAGAGAGGCATGCAAAGCCAATCTGCTACAGACCTGGAATTCCACCTCCCCATAGGAGAATAAGTTCGTATTTCTTTATAACTTAAGTTCATTTCATTGTTTTTTTATTATACTTTGTCCGTAAAGTTGATATTTATATCCACCCCAAGCTCTAATGAATAATAATGATGTTTCTGTTATTACCACGACCCAAGCTACACTATAAATAGATATCCATCCGCAAGTCCATAAACAAACTATTATTACGATGTGCATCAATGAAACTCCAACTAATGAATAGTTTGTGAAATTGGGGTGTCCCAATGCTGCCAAAAAAGGATATCCTAGTAGAGTATTGGGTAAAGCAACTAAACAAGCGAAGAGAAAAATATGCATAACTTTCACACTAGATTCATCTACGTTTCGAAATAGTAAATGCATAATATCCGATATTCCTAGTGCAACGATCACTACTAGGCAAATGTTGGCTAAATTCGACCAAATGAAAATCTTTTTGAAAAGAGTAATTCGTTTATTTTTTGTCATATAAGGAAATATTGCAGCTACTAAGGGTTGGTAAATCCCTGTCAGTGCTTGGTAAACTTTATCCGCTAAAGAGTAGTAACCGACAATAGTGTTACCTAAAACTAATCCTAGAACAAAAGTGTTGGTATTTGTAAACATAGAAACTGAAATTCGCGAGAGGAAATAGTTGGCACTATCTTTTGTTACGATCACAATATTTTTTATTTTTGGGAAAAAGAAATTTACCCCAAATCGCTTTTTCATCAAATAAAGGCAAATGATTCCGCTCCCAATACTTCCTACACTATAACAGATCGGGATGTAAAAATAGTCTACACTATCTTTTACCACGAAGAATAGGGGAGTCAAACTTAGAATTTTTGTTATGACTGTCATCATTGTGATGAATCTCATTTGTTCCATTCCTTGAAAAAACCAATAAGGGGACATGATATTTCCGATTACTTGCCCAAAAAATAACAAGAAAAACACTTTTTCTTGTCTTAAAGAAGGAATTAAGAATAAACAAATCAATAAGACAGCAAAAGAGATGATACAAATTCCTATTC
>JAFYOM010000108.1 GCA_017560165.1 Parabacteroides sp. | reverse complement strand
TGAAAGATAGTATACGTACAGCGATACTTCCTATTTGATAATGTCCAATACCTAAAAAATGTTGATTAGAATCATAAACTTCTACTATATCACCCTCTTCTGGATTTCCGACAATAGAATGAATTGCTCCAGAGAAAACCCATGGATGGAAACGTAACAATGACTCTTCTTTTTTTGGCTTAAGGTAAATTTTACACTGTCTCATTTATTTTGTTTCAATTGATTGTATATTTTTAAACAAGCCCAAGCATCTAATGCTGCATATTTTTTTTGTGGTTCAGATAGTTCTTTTGCCTCCCAATTGCTTAATCTTTGGCTTTTGGCGATTTTTTTATTGAATAAAATGGCATATATTTTTTGTAAACTAACATCTTCTATTCCAAATTGACCAACAAAAGATTGTAGATCAAAAAAGTTTGCAGTATTAATTTCTTTTCTTTTTTGCAGAGCTCCTAAATCATCTTTTAGAGAAACTCCAATTTTCATTATATTTTCATTCGCTAAAAACTCTTCCAATATTGGGGGAATATCAATTCGATTTAATCTAAAAAGAAAACAAGCTTCATCGGTTGATATTTGCATTAAAGAGATTTTGTGATATAATCCCTTTTTAAAACTAGGGCGAGTTTCTGTATCAAATCCAACTTCCTCAAAATGATATAAATATTTCATGGCTTTTTCTGTGTCATTCAAAGTATCAATGACGATAATCCTACCAGGAAATTCTTCAATCGGAAGTGTTGATATTACTTCTTTTTTTATAGAGTGTATATATTGTTGTGTCATTCTTCTAATTCTTCATTTGTATCTACATACTCTTCATTATTATAATGAATGGCATGAAGAGCTTTCAGTGCATTTAATAGTTGTTGTCCCCAATATTCTTGAAAATTGTTTTTACATAAAACAATCGCTTCATACATTAAATCTTCATTCCCTTGACGGAAAATAGCTATAAAATTCCCTATGTCTTGATATACATCAGCCATGTTTTCTGATATAAAACTTATAATAGGAGTATCACTATATTGCATATCCTTATGGAATGTTTCTAAAAAAGAATCGTTATTTCCTAAAAGATCTGCGATATCTTTACGTATAGACTCATATATGATTTCTGTCACAGCTTGTTCTGGTTCAATATTTTCATTTGTATCTAAATTTGGTAAAAGAGTAGCTTTCAAATAGAGTAAAGGCAATATTTTAATGGCTCTATTAATGAAATCGAACTGGTTGATTGTATTTGCATTTTCTACCATTGTACAATATTCCAATGCAACTGTGACAAACTCAATTGTGTTATGTGCATATATTGGATTATTCTCTTTTCCCATGTCTCTTTTTTATTGCTACTTTGTGCTATTTGCAAAAGTAGGAAATATATTTGTATTATACGCCTTAAATTGATATGTTTATTTAAATGAAGAGATATGAGTGTTATTTATTTAATGTATTTTTGAGAAAAAACGTAGAGTTACAATTGTAAAATACGATAGAGAATTAAAATTTCTATGTACATTTGCAGATTATAAAAAAATATAGGGATGGCAAAAAAAACAACTTTGAAGCAAAATACAGTTACAAATACAGAGGGTCGATTTAAACGTTTTAAAGGTTTTTTTACGAATGAACGGACTACTTTTATAATAGGATTAATTATATCGTTTCTCACTATTTATATAGGTTTAGCTCTTATTTCTTTTTTCTTTACGGGAGATGCAGATCAAAGTAAAATTGAAAATCTTCCTTTGAGTGATTTAGTCATTAATCGAGGTTCTGTAGATAATTGGACTGGAGTTAGAGGTGCTTATATAGCAGATTTGCTAATGAATAAATGGTTTGGGATCTCTTCTTTTATGATCTTATTCTTTTTAGGTTCAGTAGGGGCTAAATTGATGAATTTAAATAATGTTTCTTTATTGAAACGTTTTTTATTTAGTTCAGCAATGTTAATATGGGGTTCTTTGTTTTTTGCATTTGTTTTTGTAAAAGGATATGAAGATACTTTCTTGTATTTAGGAGGTCAGCATGGTTATGTGATTTCGGAAATAATGATGAATAATATCGGTATACCTGGTACAATTTTGTTGTTATTGGGCTTTTTTCTAATTATCGCTATTTTTACAAGTAAACAAACAATCCCTTTTTTACAGAAAGTTTTTTCATTTGGTTGGGTTAAAAAAACATTAGAAGGGAAGAAAAATAAATTACAGAATAAAGAATTAGTGACTGAAGATTATGTAACTGAAACGAATACTACTGAAAAAGAAAAGTCGACAGAAGAATGTGTAAAGTCAACAATTGTAGAGGATGAAGAGAAATCTGTGGAATATATCTTTGACACAGAAGCTGAAATGGAAAAAGCAGGACTTAATACTTCTGATATCTTAGATAAAACGTCGAATATAGAAGATGAAGTTTTGAATCATGAGGATTTTGAAATAGAAGTTGCAGGAAAAGAAGAGGAAATTTCTAGTTCGGCAGAACAGAGTAAATATGATCCACGTTTAGATTTGTCTCGGTATGTATTACCTCCTTTAGAGTTATTAAAGTATTATGATTCTGGAGATGTAGAAGTTAATCATGAAGAATTGGCGGCTAATCAACAGATGATTAAACAGACTTTGGAAGATTTTAGTATTCGTATTGCTTCAATAAAAGCAACGGTGGGGCCTACTGTCACACTTTATGAGATAGTACCAGAAGCAGGAGTTCGAATTTCTAAAATTAAAAATTTGGAAGATGATATTGCATTGAGCTTATCTGCATTACAAATTCGTATTATAGCTCCTATGCCTGGAAAAGGTACTATTGGTATAGAAGTTCCTAATAAGAAATCACAAATAGTATCTATGCAGTCTGTAATAGCTTCTCGAAAGTTTCAAGAATCTACTTATGATTTACCTATAGTAATTGGTAAAACGATTGTAAACGAAGCTTTTATGTTTGATCTATGTAAGACGCCTCATCTTTTAGTTGCTGGTGCTACAGGGCAAGGTAAATCAGTGGGATTGAATGCTATTATTACTTCTTTACTTTATCGGAAACATCCTGCAGAATTAAAATTTGTGATGATAGATCCTAAGCGTGTAGAGTTTAGTCCTTATTCGAAATTAGAACGTCATTATTTGGCAAAATTACCTAATATAGATAAACCAATTGTAACTGAACCTGAAGATGCTGTTGCTACTTTAAATTCTTTAGTAGTGGAAATGGAAAATCGATATGAATTATTGGTAAATGCTTCTGCACGAAATATAAAAGAATATAATGAAAAGTTTATTTCTCGTCGTTTAAATCCAGAAAAAGGTCATCGTTTCTTGCCTTATATTGTTGCAATTGTGGATGAGTTTGCTGATTTGATTGCGACAAGTGGTCGAGAAATAGAAATGCCAATTGCACGTATTGCAGCTAAGGCACGTGCAGTAGGTATTCACATGATTTTGGCTACTCAGCGTCCGGATACAAAAGTGATAACAGGTACTATTAAAAGTAATTTCCCTAGTCGTATTGCTTTTAAAGTAATGTCTCAAGTAGATTCACGTACAATATTGGATGCTCCAGGTGCAAATCGTTTAATAGGGAAAGGGGATTTACTGATTTTGATTACGGGAAGTAGTGAACCAACACGTGTGCAATGTGCATTTGTTGATACTCCAGAGGTTGAATCAATAGTAGATTATGTAGGTGCTCAAGTTGCTTATCCAACGGCTTATTTGTTGCCAGAGTTTGTGAGTGAAGGAGGAGATTCTTCTATTGCTGAATCAGTTGATTTATCTAAACGTGATCCGTTGTTTGAAGATGCTGCTCGTTTAGTCGTGATTCAACAACAAGGCTCTACTTCTCTTATTCAGCGTAAATTTTCTATAGGTTATAATCGGGCAGGACGAGTTATGGATCAGTTAGAGGCTGCAGGTATTGTAGGACCTTTTGAAGGAAGTAAAGCTCGTCAGGTTTTAATTGCTGATGAATATAGTTTAGAACAAATATTGAATTCATTGAAGTAAAACTATCTCATTGTTATGATCTTTTTTGAAAAGAAAGGACGACTTGTCTGTTTTTTATTATTCTAATTGTTTTGTAGTGCTTATGTCAGTGCTCAAAATGTTATGTCTATTTTAGATAAAGCAGCTTCTTTTTATGAGGATTCAAATGGATTGACTGTACAATTTACGATGTCTATTCGTTCTGAAAAACAACAGATATCTGAAAGTTTTGAAGGGGTAATAGATATAAAAGGAGAAAAGTTTGTGTTAAAAACGCCAGATATGACTACCTGGTTTGATGGCACAAATCAATGGACCTATTTAGAAAGAAATGAAGAAGTAAATGTCACAAATCCAAGTGAAGACGAGTTACAAATGACGAATCCTACTTTTCTTTTACGTTTTTATAAAAAGGGATTTAATGCAACATATAAAGGAGAAAGTACAGGTTATAATGGGAAGACTTGTTTGGATATAGAGTTGGTCCCTAAGAAGAAAAAAGATATTGAACTGGTTGAGTTACAGATTGAAAAAAAAACAAATATTCCAACATCTATAACTATTGTGACAAAGCAGGGAATACGTAGTACTATTCGTATAAATCAAATGAAAACAGGAGTAAATCAACCTGATTCTTGTTTTGTTTTTAATGAGAAAGAATATTCTAATGCAGAGATAATAGATTTAAGATAATAAAATGATAATTATGGATACAAATCAAAATGAAAAGGTTCGTTGCCTGATTATTGGATC
>JAFYOM010000107.1 GCA_017560165.1 Parabacteroides sp. | reverse complement strand
CCCACGATAAATGAAAGCAATCCGTTAAAGAGCTATCATTAAATGTATAAATACAATTAGAGAAATAAGGATAAGTCCGAACAGTATCTTTATACCAATAAAAATTAGCAGGATTTCCATGTAAAATTTTACCAGAAAGGGTTCCTTCATAAAAAGAATCAAGAATAAAACCTTCATCATCCGCTAAAACATATTGTTTATTAGTATTAGAACCTTTTCTCAACGGGTAAAAATAAATAAAAGAATTCTCTTTTACATGTAAAAAAGACAATGGAGCTGGTTGAGGTGTTGGTACTTTTCTTTTAAACTGTAAACTATTACAATCATAATTTAACAAACAATCTAGTCCTCTATCAAGAACATAAATACCAGACGAATCTACATAAAAAGAATGAGGATTCATAAACTCTCCCGGCCCTCCATTCCCTCTTTCTATTTTTCCTAAAAACTTTCCTTTCATTGAAAAAGCAAAAAGAGCATTCGATTGGTAAGTATCTAACAAATATATTTTACTATTATAAAAAGCTATCTGATTAACTGTCCCAAACAAAGAGTTCTCATTTGTTTCTAACTCTACTATAGAAATATCTTTAAGAACCTTGGATAAGTTCATAGAACGTAAATTCCCAAAATCTATCATTTGGGAATTTACATTTTGTTTTTCAACATTTACTTGACATCCTCCAAGTAAAATTAAAAAAACATAAATAACAATACGAATATTAAACATATTAACAAGTTTCACTACCTGTTTTTGTACAATTATAACCCGATCCATCCTCACGATAATAACGTTCCCAAACATTCTTATCATAATCAGATTCAGAATTAGCCAAAGCTTCTACATTTTGTAACATTAAATCAGAAAAAGAATCTACATTAAAACTTTTTGTCTTAAAAATATTATAAAAAGACGAACAAATTACTACTAAAACTAAAATAATTTTAAATACATTTTTCTTCATTTTCAATATAATTTTAAATTAAACTTTTTTTGTCACAAATATACTAAAATAAATTATACCTTTGCCAAAAATTTAAGAACTATACAATTATGAACAAAATTTGGTTATTTGGAGCATCTTTGTGCATGGTTTTGGCATTAGGTTCTTGTAAACCTAAACAAAGTGCATACAAAGCAGCTTACGAACAGGCAAAAGAAAAAGAAACAACTGCTCCTGTAGAAGTTGTTGAAGAAGAAGTAGTAGAAGAAGTTACACCGGTTTCTAAACCAAGAACTTCAAATGTTAGCACTCGTGCAGAAAGAATCAATGCTGCACAAGGTGAAGATGCAAGCCGTTTGAAACGTTTCAGCGTTGTAATAGGTAGCTTCAAAAATAAAACAAATGCTTACGCTCTTAAAGAACGTATGATTAACGATGGTTATAACGCAGTTTTAGGTGAAAACGAACAAGGTATGTTGCGTGTAATCGTTGCTAGCTTCAACGACAAAGCAGATGCAGCTGATAGCCGCGATGCTATTAAAGCAAAATATGCTCCAAACTTCCAGGATGCTTGGATTTTGGAAAGACAATACTAAAATATCTCATACAATCTAATGTATATAAGGGATTATCTAAAATTAGATAATCCCTTTTTTCTTATAAACCTTTATCATCTCCTCTCCTTCTATAAAAAAAGATATTAACTAAAAGGAAGTTCCATTTGTTGTGAAACAAAACATTCAAGAGAAGGAACGTTTAGACTTTGGATGTTATACAGCACATTTCCCTTTCAGTTTTTAAGTTTTCATCGAAAAAATACTTGCATTTGAAAAATAATATGTAATATTGCCACCGCAAAAAACATAGTTAAATATAAGTAATGACTTTAATAGGTTATACATATCATACCTACACCACTACAATGACCCCTTGGGGGGTGTAGTATATCTTAATCAAACAAAGGCAGTTGACCACGTCCTGCATTGTTGCAATGTTAATTGCTTTCTTTTTTTTATCAATAAAACATATTTAGTAAAATTCATCGGCAGACAAGTATTCTCTACTCTATTTGTAGATGTAAACTTGTTATTACCATTAAAATATATAATCACTGAAAGTCTTAAAGTTCGGAGGTACATCCGTTGGTACTGTAGAGAGTATTTTAAGTGTAAAAAAAATTGTAGAGGCTGTTGAAGAGCCTGTAATCGTCGTTGTTTCTGCCTTAGGTGGTATCACAGATAAATTATTAAATACTGCAGCAATGGCTGCCAAAGGTGATGTAGGATATGAAAAAGAATATTCAGAAATCGTCACTCGCCACTTAGATGTCATTCAGGGTGTCATTCCAAACCAAAATCAACGCATTGAGGTTCAAAAACAAGTTATGTCTTTGTTGGATGAACTAGGAAACATCTACAAAGGAGTCTATTTGATCAATGACTTATCTGCGAAAACATCTGATACGATCGTAAGCTATGGCGAACGTATCTCATCTTTGATCGTATCTAATGTCATAAAAGAGGCTAAACTGTTTGATGCTCGTAAATTCATCAAGACAATCAAGCAATTCAACAAACACATTGTGGACTTTGAATTGACAAACAAACTGATTGAAGAGACATTCAACCCTCTTCCCAAAGTGGCTTTAGTGCCAGGTTTCATTTCTTCCAGTATCGAAGGAGAAATCACCAATTTAGGTCGTGGAGGTTCTGATTATACGGCATCTATCTTAGCAACAGCATTGAATGCACGCCGATTGGAAATTTGGACAGATGTAGATGGATTTATGACTGCAGACCCACGTGTAATCAGTTCGGCATACGTTATCGATCGTATGACCTTTGCTGAAGCAATGGAGTTATGTAACTTCGGAGCTAAAGTAATCTACCCTCCGACTATCTATCCGGTATATCATAAAAATATCCCTATCCGTATCCGTAATACATTTAACCCGGAAGCTCGTGGAACATATATATCAAAAGATAAAGTAAAATACGAAGGGAAAGCTTTAATTAAAGGGATTTCATCTATTAACGATACCTGTTTGATTACAGTTCATGGATTAGGTATGGTGGGTGTAATCGGT
>JAFYOM010000106.1 GCA_017560165.1 Parabacteroides sp. | reverse complement strand
CAACAAATTAACAATATCAAATCAAACTAAAAATTGTTTAATTTTTCTAAAATAGCTTCTGCAACTGTTTCAGTAGTAGTCAAATCACTTTCATACCATTGCTTTCTATATTTGGAAACAATAAAACCTAATGCACCAATAATGATAAATGCCATTTCCCAACCAAACATACTTGCCAAACTTGGTATTGTCAATGGAGCAGCTAATGCACCTACAGATGCACCTGCATTAAACAATGAAGTTGCAAATGCACGGTCCTTCTTTGGAAAATATTCAGCCGTTACCTTAATTGCTGCAGGGAAGTTTCCTGCTTCTCCTAATGCTAAAATAGCACGACAAGTCAAAAACAACCATACACTAATAGTTGCAACAGCTAACGCTAGTTGAGAACCAGCTTCTATTGCCTTCAAAGCTTCTACAGATTCCACTCCTTCAATCTTCATGGTAGCCCAACCACAACCTGCATGCATACAAGCACCTAAAGACCAAATACCAATTGCCCAAAGATACCCTTTCTTTGTACCCATCCAGTCTACAAATTTTCCTGCGAACAAACAAGCTACAGCATAAAAAATTGAGAAGAAACCGGTGATTGTACCGTAGTCAGAATCACTCCAATGGAATTCAGGAGCAATGTAATCTTTCCATGTTAAAGAAAGAACCTGGCGGTCCATATAATTCACTGTCGTTGCCACAAACAACAATAAACAAATCCACCAACGCCAATTTGTCATTTTTTGATTTTCTTTTTGAAATGCACTCATGATATTAATATTCGTTTTTCATAATACGGGGACAAATATAACTTATTTTTATCATTCTACAAACCTGAATAAACACCTTACTTCTAAAGTACTTCAAGAAATAACGTACTTCACATGATTCTCGAATAGTAAATTTGTATAAAAAACACATTTTATGTACGTTTGTTCATTTATAACAAAGAAAAAATTCAATGACATTTATTATGAAAAAGATTCTTAACCTTTTATTACTAACAGTGTTTATCGGAATCTCCGGACAAGCACAAGAGAAAGAGCCTCCAACTCGTATTGCGTGTATAGGGAATAGTATTACATATGGATCTAGTATCTCTAACCGAGATAAGGATAGCTACCCTGCCGTTTTAGGTCAAATGTTAGGAGAGCGGTATGATGTTCGTAATTTTGGTTTCAGCGGACGTGTTCTTTTACAAGATGGCGACTATCCTTATATGAAAGAACTTATGTTTCAAGAAGCCTTAAATTTTAATCCTAACATTGTTATCATCAAATTAGGAACAAATGATAGTAAACCCCAAAACTGGATACACGGTAAAAAGTTTGCTAAAGATATGCAAACTATGATTAACAAATTTAGAGCACTTGAATCTAAACCGAAAATTTATGTTTGTTATCCAGCCAAAGCTTATAAAATTAAATATGGCATAAATGACAGCATTATTTATAATGAAATCATTCCAATCATTAAGAAAACAGCTGAAAAAAATAAATTAGACATTATTGATCTTTATACAGCAACAGATAATATGGCGGAAAAATTTGGTGACGGGATTCATCCGGATGTGCAGGGGACTCACCACATGGCCGCAATCATTTACGAAGCTATTACAGGAAAAGAGAGTAACCATAAAACACAAGCATTCCCCGGAAAACTCAGTCAATGGAACGATTGCGACCGCTATGATTTCAAATTCAAAGGACGTAATACCATTGTCGTTGTACCTAAAAAAGTAGCAAAAGGGAAACCTTGGATTTGGCGTCCAGCTTTCTTTGGAGCATTTGCCAGTGTAGATAAAGCTTTATTAAAAGAAGGCTTCCATATCGTTTATTATGATGTAACCCATTTATACGGCAGTCCAAATGCATTGTATTACGGAAATGAGTTTTATAAAAATATGATAACCCATTATGGACTTTCTAAAAAAGTAACATTAGAAGGTTTTAGTCGTGGAGGACTTTTTGCATTCAACTGGGCTGCCCAAAATCCAGACAAAGTCGCTTGTATTTATGTCGATGCACCTGTTTGTGATCTTTTTGTATGGCCGGGTCGCGAAAGAATTGATTTATGGAACGACATGTTAAAACACTGGGAATTAAAGGAAGAAGACATGAATAATTTCAAAGGAAATCCATTAGATAATTTAACACCTATTGCTGCTGCAGGTATTCCAATTATAGCAGTATGTGGTGATAGCGATCAAACTGTTCCATACGAGAAAAACATGGAAATTGTTCGAAATCGATATGCTTCGATGGGAGGACCAGTTGAAGTTATTGTTAAAAAAGGTTGTGATCACCATCCCCATAGCTTGGATAACCCCGAACCGGTAGTTGATTTTATTCTTCGCCATCAACCGGAATATATAAAATATGTACATTATAATATACGTGGTAGTTTACAAAACTCATTTTATAAATTTGAAAAAAAACGGAAAGCACGTGTTGCCTTCTTGGGTGGCTCAATTACAGAGATGGAAGGTTGGCACAATATGGTAGAACAACAACTCAAACAACGTTTCCCTTACACAGAGTTTGAATGGATAGAAGCCGGAATTAGTTCAACAGGGACAACTCCGGGATCTTTTCGTCTAAAAAATGACATTCTTTCCAAAGGAAAAATCGATTTACTATTTGTTGAAGCAGCTGTAAACGATGACACCAATGAGTTTAACGCAACCGAACAGGTACGTGGTATGGAAGGAATTATCCGACACGCTTTGAAAAGCAATCCAGAAATGGATATCGTGATGCTTCATTTTATTTATGATCCATTTATTCCCAAAATAGCAAAGAGACAACAGCCTGATGTAATATTGAATCACGAACGTGTAGCCAATCATTACCTTATCCCTTCTATCAATCTTTGCCAAGAAATAGCAGAACGTATGCAAGATTTTGAATTTGATTGGGACACATTTGGAGGAACACACCCAAAACCATTCGGACATAAATTTTATGCAGCAGCAATCAATCATCTGTTCGACCAAATGTGGAATGGCCTTTCTCCCGAAACACCTTGCAAACCACATGAAATTCCAGTAGAACCTTTAGATTGTTTCAATTATGAAAATGGAGAATTCCTTAGTATCCGTGAAGCACGTATCAACAAAGGATGGAAAATCATAGAAAATTGGCATCCTAACAATAAGGTTACAAAACGTAAAGGTTTTGTAGATGTTCCAATGTTAGAAGCGACCCAACCTGGAGATCAATTAACATTAAACTTCAAGGGAAAAGCCATTGGTATATTCTGTGTATGTGGTCCTTCATGCGGAGTCATTGAATACAGCATAGATGGTAAACCTTTTAAAGAAATTGATCTGTTTACAAACTGGAGCCGTACCCTTTATCTACCTTGGGTTTATATGTTTGAAACAGAATTAGAGAATAAAGAACACAAATTGATACTTCGTATGACTAATAAGCACAATCATAAGTCAAAAGGTTACGAATGTCAGATTCGTAATTTTGTAATCAATTAATAATAAATGCATAAAAAGAGGCTATCCTAATCCTTTTATAGATTTTAAGATAGCCTCTTTTCTCTTTCTTTTATTATTAAACTAATCTACCCAATCACCATTATCTTTGATTAACTGAATCAAACGTTCAACCGCCTCCTCTTCTGGTATATTTTTCAAAACGCACTCTTTCCCTTTATATAAACTAATACGATTTTTCCCAGCACCCACATATCCATAGTCAGCATCAGCCATTTCACCAGGTCCATTAACAATACACCCCATGATTCCAATTTTCAATCCTTTCAGATGAGAGGTAGCCTCTTTGATTCTTACAATAGTTTGCTGTAAATCATACAAGGTTCGTCCACAACTGGGACAAGAGATGTATT